>JBBSDW010000083.1:0-15652 GCA_038240295.1 Kapaibacterium sp. (SeqCode) | reverse complement strand
GATACTTTGCCCTTGCATTTTTCGACGACGAGCCGAGGCGCAGATGCCGCGTGACCGTTTGTACTGGCGAGATCCGAAAAATCGAGCAGTGCGACTCCGGCGCTGTCATAGCCACGATATTCGAGCCGCTTTAATCCCGATAACAAGATCGGGGTAGCATCCTGATGACCAATATATCCAACGATTCCGCACATAATCAAAGATAAAAGAAGCTCATACGGCCATGCCGATGGTAGAGCGAAGATGGAGCAAAAGACGTCTCAAACCAACAGAAGTTTCAGAAAAAGGTGACGCGTAGTTGTGCACGAACTTCTGTTTGAACCCTTCGCGCATGGAAACAATGTGCCGTTCGAAGAGTTAACAGCTTTATATCTGAAACTATCTTTTGAAGATCTTGAGACAGTGCCGAGTATCGACCTTCGTTCTATTTATCTGCGTGATCGGTTTTTCGTCACGGGCTTCTGCACAGAGTGCGGCAACAGAACCTGAACATAAATCACCTATCCTCGCGGCGCTGATCTCGCTTGTTGTGCCGGGATTGGGAGAAGCCTACGCGAACAGGTTCGAGGCTGGGCGCTATCTGGTCGGTTCGGAAGCGATCCTCTGGGGAGGCTATGCAGGCCTTGCTGTTTATACTTCCGATTTCCAGAATGACATGGAAAATTACGCGATCGCACGTGCAGGCGCGAGCGCAGGCAGCAAAGGCGATCAGAATTACTTTGCGCACGTGGGTCAATACCAAAGCTCCGATCTTTTTAACGAAGAGATGCTTCGCGAAGGAATGGCAAGCAATTTAATTGCTAACGGCCAGGGATGGAGTTGGGCCGTGAAATCCGATCAGCTTTATTTCGGTCAACTTCGGACAAAAGTGCAGACGCTCGACAATGATCGGCAATTTATGCTTGCTGCGATCGTGGTGAATCATTTGATCAGCGCGATCGACGCCTACATTGTCACTCGAAATTTTAACCGCGATCACGCAGCGCCGCCCGCTCAGGGAATGCGCTTGGAAGTTGGCGGTCACTTAGGCGCATTGTACGATGCAAAAGGAGCCTCCATCAGTGCTCGTCTTACGTTCTGAACTTCCGCCGCTCATTGCACAAATGAAGATCGCTATGCTGATTGAGTACGAAGGTACTCGGTTTGCCGGCTGGCAGTCTCAAGTCGGAGTTCGTACGGTGCAAACCGAACTGGAAACGGCCTTCGCCCAGATCTTCGGTGAGCGTTTGGTCGTAAATGGGGCAGGAAGGACCGATACGGGAGTGCATGCCCGAGGCATGGTCGCGCACGTGGCGGTGCCAGAAAATGCCGATCTTTACAAACTGATCGCGGCGGTGAACGCGACAACAGGTCGCGATGTCGTCGTGCATGAGATTCGAAAGGTGCCGGACGACTTTCACGCGCGCCATTCCGCTTCCAGCCGCGAATACGCTTACACGATAAACTCGCAACGCGTTGCCCTTGAACGACATGTCAACTGGGCCGTTCATTACGAACTCGATAAGCAGATCATGCGGTCGGCGGCAGCGCTTCTTTTGGGCGAGCATGATTTCACTTCATTCAGCAAGCGATCCCCTCACGTATCGCATTATCGATGTATTGTTGAGCGTTCGGAGTGGGAGGAGCATGGCACAAAGTTTGTCTTGTGGCTAAGGGCTAACAGATTCGTGCGCGGGATGGTACGCGGCCTCGTTGGCGCAATGGTAGAGGTCGGGCGCGGCAATGTAAGTATCGAAGAATTCAGGCGAATGATTGAAATGCCGGATCCTTCGTCCAGGGCAAAACATCTTGCGCCGGCGCGCGGCCTGATACTTGAGCGCGTAGGCTATCCCGAGCAGTTTCAGTTGTGGCGAGTTATCTAAGTTTAAGCCGTACGTGATTACTCTATCAAGTCGTTACATTCAAACAAATCGGATACTACTATGAACCTTAAGATACAACGCTCGGATCAAAAGTCGGGTAACAAAGGAGCGGTCGTCGGACTCGGACTGATCCTTTTTCTAAATTCAATGATCTATTTCGGTTGCGCAAGCGGGGTCGACCTTTATGCAAAGTCGGATGATGTCAATCTTGGCAATCAAATGCAGGCCCAGATCGCCGCCGATCCTGCGCACTATCCGATTCTCAACAATCCCACGCTCACGAATTATCTTCAAAATATCGAGAACACGATCGTGTCCTCACCGAACGTCACGAACAAGGACTTTCAGTATAAGGTCAGGATCATCAACGACGATAAGACGATCAATGCCTTTACCTTGCCGGGAGGTGCGATCTATGTTTATACCGGTTTGCTGAAGTTTGTCGATAACGAGGCGACGCTCGCAGGGGTAATGGCACATGAGACAACGCACGCCGATCATCGCCACAGCACAAAGCAACTGACCCAGCAATATGGGTTGCAGATATTGACTTCGGCCGCGCTCGGAAATAATCCGGGTATCATCCAGCAGATCGTTGGCAGCCTTGCGGGCAATTTAACGGTATTGAAATTCAGTCGCGATGACGAGACCGAAGCGGACAAAGGATCGTTCGACGATCTCATGTCACTTCCCGGACGCCCATGGTATCCGGCTGCGATCAAATTCTTCATGATCAAAACACTTGCGGGTGGCGCAGAGCACTACAGTGCGCTTGACAAACTCATGCTCACGCATCCGCCATCGCAGCAGCGCCTTGACGCGATCAATAGCTACGCAGCCGCAGCAAACCTGCCAGCTCCAGCCGAGTCGCAGTTGAAGACCTCGCAGTACCAGCAGTACCGCGCGATGGTCCAATGACGCTTCGGCTGATAGCGTACTTCTAAAACATTGAGATCTCGGCCTGCCTAAGACAGGCCGGGATTCTTTCTTTACGATAGGCAAACTGGTGTAACTTCTTGCTACTCGAGTGTCTTATATACGGTAAGAAGGAGTGACTGTTTTCCTCAGACGAGCCTACGATACGAGTATCATTGAAGTGAGAGATTCTTTCCAGCGAATCCGAGAACTACCACCGTGCGTTTCGCGCGGGTTGCGGACATCTCGCTATCTTTTATGCGTACTTTTTATTTTGTGCCTGACCGCTTCCGATGTTTTTGCAGTCAGACTAAGTCCTAACCCGAACCCGATCGTCTTTGCAGGTACAAAGGTCGGATTCTCTATCGACCAATATTGCGTGGTCACCAACCTGGCCCCGGTAAACATTCAGGTTGATGGAGCCCAAATTGCGGGTGGGCCCGCACTTGATTTTATTCTTATTAGTCCGACAGCATTCCCGTTCGTCATTGCTGCGCACGATTCCGCACGATTTCTTATCCGGTTTCGGCCAACTCAATCCGGCGCCCGCCAATCGTTCTTACAAATTTCGAGCAGCGATGGAGAGCTCGATATCGAGCTCGATGGAATGGGGCTTGGCAAAGATCCCGAACTTATCGCACGACCAAAATCGATCGATTTCGGACTTGTGACCCCTGGGACTGTTCTCGATTCGGTTTTTTACTTTATCGCTCAGGGGCCCGATACCGCGATCGTTTCCTCGATTGCACTTTCGAATTTCAGCGGCGGTATTTATTTTAGCGCCAAACCATTCGATGCATCGCTCACTTTTCCGCTTCTGCTCGCACCCGGCGATTCGCTTAAGATGCTTGCCGAATTTTCTGGTCAGGAGCCGCTCGGCACAAAATCAGGCGAAGTGCAGGCTCAAGGTGACGTCAGCGATTCGCCTTATTGCTTCCTGACGGGAAGTGTCGGCCTGCCCGATATTCTTGTCACACCTGCCGCGATTGATTATGGTGTAAAGTATCTTGGATCGACCACTGATACTAATGTGGTGATCTCAAATCCGAGTGCACTTCCGCTGCAGATCGACGACATTCAACCGTTGACGTATGGCTGGAGCTTGATCGCACCATTGGCGCAGCTTCCTGCGACGATCGCTCCCGGCGCATCGCTTACGTTATTTCTTCGCTTCAATCCGACCGACACCGGCTCGTTCAACTATTCACTTGCTATCATTGCACACTCGACGGCAAGCGGAGGTAACTACAGATCGGTTCTGCTTCGTGCGAAGGTCGTCGCAGTACCGCTAAGCTTAACCTCGAAGTTTGGGCTTATTTATAATTGTGCTCTCGATAGCGTCACGGAAGGCGGTTTCACGCTTACCGATAGTTCACAAGCCCCTATTACGATAAGCGAAATTCTTAGCTCCGATTCATCGATTGGCCTTGTCGACGCACAGACATTCCCACTGACGCTTGCTCCTGGCGAGCATTTTGATTTCCAGTTCAGTCATAGCCCGCTCTCGGATACAAACTCTCGAGTGATCCTAAAAATACTGAACGGCGACGCAGTGCTCCGGTCGGATACCTTTTCGGTCAGCACCATCCATTCGACGTTGACTGTGACCCAGCAAATTGCATCGATCGATGTCAACACGCTTCGGACCCAGGGCGAGGTGAACATCGCGAGTGATGTCACGGGATTCAAGCTCCATAGCTTGATTGTCGATGTCGCTTCGCGTGAGCCCGATGCGTTCTTCATCGATCCGGCGTCGTTTGTCCTCAACACTCAACTGATCCCTGGCGGTGCGGTCACCGCTGTTACGCCGATTGCGGGAGGTTCTACACTCACGATCTCAGTCCCGCAAGGCATCAACTGGAGTGGTGCGCAAGCGAGCGATAATTGGTTGTTGCGCTACAATGCTTCGGCATTTGTTGCGCTCGCCCAATCCGCAAAAGTGCTCGTTTCGGTTGTGGCGCCCGAACTTGCGGGGTGTCTCGAACCTGCCACAGATTCGAGCACGGTCACCATTCCAAAGAATTGTGGTGATAAGGAGCTTCGTGCGCAGCTCGGAAATTTGCCCTTGCTCACAACTGCGGTCGTCACGCCGAACCCTGCGATGAATTCAGCAACGCTTAACATGAATCTTTCGGCAGATGCATTACTGACCGTTTCGATGGTGGATGCAGGGGGACATGAATATTTTCAACAGCGTCCGCTTGTTGGTGTACGTGGCGCTGTTCAACTCCCGATTGATCTATCGCAACTGCCTTCGGGGGCGTACGTGGTTCGCATTACGCTCGCAGGCACAAAAGGCCTTCGTGAAACGGCATCGCTAAATCTCGTGAAGCTTCGGTAGTTGGGTAGTATCGCCCGTCTGTTAGCGTTATTTGGTTATCTTTGTCCTCATTCGAAAAAAAAGCCTCGTGGGCATCACTCAAGATAAATCGCTCGTTCGATCGACGGTACTTAAACTCAGAGACGGGATTACTGCAGAGGATCGCGGGCGGAAGTCCGAAGAAATCGCGGCGCGCACCGTAGAATTTCTCCGATCACACAATGTGCGATCGATACACTGTTATCTGAGCTTTCGATCGGAGGTCGAAACCTTGCCTCTGATCGGTCAACTTCGTAGCGCAGGGGTGGAGATCGTTGTGCCTATTCTTCACAAGACGCAAGGGATGCTGCACGCGCATTTTGCGGAGGATGATGAACTCGTTGAGCGAGGCTTTGGAATTCGAGAGCCATTGAACGTGCGCTTCGCTGGTAGTGAGCGGCTGCAGGCGGTGATCCTGCCCCTCGCTGCCTTTGATCGGCAGGGTGGCAGACTCGGATACGGAAAAGGATACTATGATACATTCTTAAAAACGCTTCTGGCGGATACTTTGCGCATTGGTTTAGCCTTTGCTTCGCAAGAGATTAGATCGGTGCCGCGAGAGGCGCATGATGAATTTCTGGGCGTCGTCATTACGGAAGATGAAGTGATCAATTGCAACAAGCCAGGTGCAAGGTTGGAGGATGTGAATGAATGAACGTATGCGTTTACTCGTAAGGCCACCAAACGGCACAGTCGTTGGCGGGGTCGCTGCGGCGATCGCCGAGCGCTTTGGGCTAAGCGTGTTTCTTGTGCGTCTTGTATTTCTGGCGTCGATGAACGCGTCGGAAGTTTCGATCGCACTTTATATTCTGCTCTGGCTTTCCATACCGAATGTCCGCAGCGTGATCGGGCTGCTTGATTTTGGTTCAACGACAAACGACGGCTCGCGCATAGGAGAGAATCTATCGAGGGCGTTTGCGGCGCTTGGAATTCATAAAGGAAGACGCGCGCTTGGCTCTGCAATCCCTATTGGACTCGCGATCTTACTCTTTGCCATTTGTTTGCAGTTCACTAAGTTAAGCACTGCCGATCCTTTTCGAACTGCGCCGTTTATCGGAGTGATCGCCGCAACCCTCACACGACTTTCATCGGCAATTTTTTATGCAAGCTGTGGCCTTCTATTTCTCTTTCGAGCAATTCGCGCAAAATCTTCGCAGATCCTGACGCAGGAGATTAGGCAGTCACTCCAGCTCGATCAAAGCGACCGAAAGGCGCTCTTTGGCCTTGTCTCCGGAGTCGGCGCAGACTTAGGCGTCGACGCAGGACTGCTTCGGCCACTGCTTATTCTTGCGAATATCCTGACGCTGGGCGGGGCAGGCGCGGTTTATCTTATCGAGGTTGTCGTGCTTCGACAGAAGAAAGAAGTTGGCGCATTGATCCCCCCGGAAACGGTCGATGCAGCCGAAGCGACCCCAAGAAAAAACTTTACTTTTTCATTAATTGCTTCGCGTATCATTGGAGTGCTTTTTATTTTACTCTCGCTCGTTCGGCTGGCCACGGAGTACCGATTTTTCTTTTTTAACGAGGCCTTTGCTGCCGGGGCGGTGCTTTGTGTGATCGGAGTGGTGACGATCACTTGTGCACTCGGTGCCGTTTCCTACAGTTCGACAGCACGGATGTTGGTGCTTGCGAGCACTTCCATTCTTCTATACGGACTCTACGAACTATCGACCGTACTGTTTTACGTGCAGCTTCCGTTCGTAGCGCGGTTCGAACTTTCTTTTGCGATCGCCGCTCTGAGTTTTATCTATTACGGATTCACCGCGCTGACGGGCAAACGACTTCAGCTTGCACTCCTCATCGGCACAGCCTTTTTGCTTGCTGCTCTGGGCTTTCAGTTCAATTTGCTTTCATCGCGATTCGTACTTGCGATCGTCGAGTTCTACTTGTATTTTTATCCCATCCTTTATGGGACGGCGGGGCTCTGGCTTATCGTTGGTGCGAACGGTGGAAAAGGATTTCGCTACATTCCGACATGGCTGGAGATCAGTGAGCGCCGAACCATGAATCTCCAAGACCAGCCTCTACCTCAATAACGACATCCATCGGCATCGCGCTTTCCATCAAACGCTTTGCAAGCTCTGGTAGAACTTCAAACTCTTCCGGCACAACATCAAAAACGAGTTCGTCATGAACCTGCATGATCATCAGCGATTTCATATTGCGCGATTCAAGCTCGCGTTGGATGAGGATCATCGCAAGCTTGATCATTTCGGCGGCTGTGCCCTGAATGGGCATGTTGATCGCGGCTCGCTCGTCGGCACTTCGCACCGCGTGATTCGATGCGTTGATCGCCTTCATATATCTCCGGCGACCATTCAGCGTCTGTACATATCCGTGTTTCCTCGCGAAGATCAACGTGTCGTCCATGTACGTCTTGATCGAAGGAAAGGCTGCGAAATACTTCTGAATGATCTCCAGGCCTTCCTTCTGTGGAATGCCAAGGCGTCGCGCAAGGCCATAAGCGCCGATCCCGTACATAATGCCGTAATTCACTTCTTTGGCTTTGCGTCGCATGTCGCGATTGACTTCCTCAAGCGCGACACCGAATACGCCTGCGGCAGTTGTAGTATGAATATCTTCGCGCCGCACGAAAGCCTCCATTAGCGATTTATCTTTCGTGACGTGCGCCATGATGCGCAGCTCGATCTGAGAATAATCTGCGCTGAAGATCTTGCCGCCGGGGAAGCGTGAGACGAACGCCTTGCGAATGTCGCGGCCCAGTTCGGTTCGGATCGGAATATTCTGAAGATTCGGATTTGTCGAAGAAATGCGCCCCGTCGCGACAACGGCCTGATTGTAATTCGTGTGCACCATGCCCGTCTTCGGATTTACGAGCAATGGGAGCGCGTCGACGTAGGTGCTGCGAAGTTTCTGATATTGGCGGTAGTTGAGTATATGCTCCGCGATCGGATGATCGTTTCGGAGTTCCTCGAGCACGAACGCATTCGTCGAGAGACCTGTCTTTGTTTTTCTACCAGCGGTCAGGCCAAGTTTGTTAAAGAGAACATCCGAGAGCTGCTTGGGTGAGTCGATATTGAAGGGGCCACCGGCATATTCATGGATCTTTAACCGGACGTTTTCGGCTTCGCGCTCCATTTCTTTGCTGGCAAGCCGCAAGAGATCGGAGTCGATCTTCACGCCATTAAATTCTACAGTCGTGAGGACATCGACAAGGGGGAAGTCGATATCCTCGACCAGACGAATAAGCTCTTCCTGTTGCAGGAGAGGCTCCATCGCAAGTTTGAGCTTGAGTGTGACATCTGCATCCTCGGCGCCATACTCGGCAAGCTTTGTAGTGCTAAGCAGGCCCATCGTCGTGCGGACAGTGTCAGGCCGCATCGGTCCTGTAAGTTCAAGGAGCGGCACAGGTCGATACTTGAGATATTCCTGCGCGAGTGCGTCCATGCCTACCGGCGCATCCGAACGAAGCACGTACGCTGCAATCATCGTGTCGAAGGAGATCGCGGCGAGCTTGATACCATAGTGCCGAAGCGTTAACGCGTCGTACTTGATATTCTGTCCGATCTTTTTGACATTCGGATCTTCTAGCAGTGGACGCATGGTCTCAATTGCGAGACGTGCATCGAGACCTGTTGTGAATGCATTCTCCGCGCTTAGATGCGCAGCGTCCGTTTGCGTTGTCGTATCAAAAAGCGAATCGCTTTCTTTTTCCTGGGCGAGAGGCAATGTAATCGGGACGTAATATGCTTCCGCAGGTCGTTCTGCAAAGCTGATCCCGATGATCTCTGCGATGTTCGAATCGGTGCTCGTCGTTTCAAGATCGACCGCGATCTCTTTTGCCTTTCGCAACTTCTCAACAAGTGAGCGCAGGCCCTCCTCGGTTCTTACAACGACATAGGCATGCGGCGTCGAGGTAATATCGGAGCCTTCATTCGAGAGCGTAAAATCGAAACTGCCAAGCTCTGCTTCTTCGTCTTGCGGAGCGGCCGTCACGAGTGCATCGATCGAACCTTCCGGCGCGCTAACACCATCGGATTGCTTTTGCTCTCGATCGATTCGGGCAAGCAACCCCTTGAATCCCTGATCGATAAAGAGCGCCTGCAATTTATCATAATCGACCCCATCGCCATAGACCAGTACCGAAAGATCGAAGGGTAGCGGCACATTCACATCGATCGTCGCAAGCTCATAAGAGAGCACAGCGTTGTCGCGATCGTTGATCAACTTTTCCTTCATCGCCTTTTTTTCGAGCGATGCGATATTATCGTAGATGCCCTGCAAACTTCCGAATTGAGAGATAAGTGGCGCGGCGGTCTTCTCACCTATCCCTCGCACCCCCGGAATATTATCGCTCGCGTCGCCGACGAGTGCGAGGTAGTCGATGATCTGCTTTGGCTCCAACCCATACTTTGTACGAACGCCCGCTTCATCCATGATCTCCATTTCGCGTCCTTCCTTCGCGGGGCGCAACAGTTTTACTTTCGGCGTCACCAGCTGGCAAAAATCCTTGTCCGGCGTGACGATCAAGGTATCGATCGACTGTCCCTCGGCGTTTCGCGCAAGCGTCCCGATCACATCGTCGGCTTCGAATCCATCGACCTCGATGAGCGCAATATTATAGGCTTTTACAATATCCTTGATGACTTGCAGTTGCGGCACCATGTCCTCGGGCATCGCCTGACGGTTTGCTTTGTACGCGCTGTATTTCTCGTGACGAAACGTTGGCTTCGGTGTGTCAAAGCAGACGGCCGCGTATTGCGGCGCGTGGTGTTCGAGAAACTGCAAGAGCGCCATCGTAAAGCCGTAGACCGCGCTCGTGTTCTCGCCACGTGCGTTAACAAGCGGGCGGGCTATGAAGGCAAAATAGGCGCGATAGGCAAGCGCCATTCCATCAAAGAGAACCAGCAGCGGGTTGCCGTTTTTGTCGTGCTTCGGAAGTTTGAAATGCATGTTGGACGATTTGTTAGATGCGTGTCGCGTAGAGATGTTCTGCTGTGAAGCGTTGCCTCGCGGGCTCTCAGGTCGCGGCTTTAAGAACAAGTTGAAAGCGGGTGTCGAATTTGCCGCCGGCGAATGTTTCGCAACAGGCACGGCAGGCATATCGGAGCGCACGGCGATTGCGATACCTTCGCGCGACAAGACAATTGGGACAATGCACGAGCACCGGATAATTATTTTTCAGGAGTTGCCTGCGTTTGAGTTCGAGCAGATACGTGCGCGGAGCTTTTCTGCCCGATCCGCCCAGCTGCTCCAGCAATGCATAAAAATTGCGATTGTGGGATTGGATCACAAGATGCGCGAGCTCGTGCAAGAGCGTCTCGTAAAATTCGGGACGTCCGAATTCCACTGTCATCGCAAGTGAGATCCCGATCTCGTGTTTTCGTTTGTCGTAGTAGCCGCCGGTCGCCCGCTTCGAGAAGGTGATGCGTGGGCGTGTAAATCTGTTCTGATAGAACTGCTCGTTGATCCGCTCGAACGTTTTATAGGCGAAGGCGATGTGATCGGTCAGAATAAAGAACCAGTAAAACGTGTTATCAAGCTCGAAGCCTGCGAGTGCCTCCGGGTCGGCATTATGCCGGGCAAGCTCCGCGATGTAGCGCCTAAAGAGTGCCAGTTCTTCATTGCCCAACTGCGCCCTTGAAGGAGGACTGCTTCGAGATTTTCGAGCACGTTTGGGTGGCGCTTGCGGCAGAGTGCCTGCGCTCGCGGAGGGCGCAACAACTTTGGGGTAAAAATTTTTACCCTCGATTTCGCCCGCTCGCTGCAATTTATTTTCGGTTCGGATACTTATCAGTTAGGCAATGCGCACTCCGGCGCAGAACTACGAACACGAATTTTGGAGAAGTTATTCGCTTGCGTCTCTTTCGGACAATTCTGATCATTGCCTTTCTTTTCGCAGCGGCGTTTGCTGTGCAAGGGGCGTATGCGCAATCCTTTCGCGCCTATGCAGGTGAATTCCTTGGCTTGGGTGTCGGAGCCCGTTCGCTCGCGCTCGGCGGCTCCACGGTTGCGATATCGGACGACGTGACGGCTGGCTACTGGAATCCTGCCGGGCTCACCTCGATCGACTATCCAACATTCGGCGCAATGCACGAAGCACGCTTCGATAATACTGTCCAATACAATTACGGCGCGTTCGCGCTGCCCATCGGTGCCTCGAGTACGATTGCGCTTTCGGTGCTTCAGATCGGGATCGATAACATCAAAGACACAAGGAGCGCATGGATCGATCTCAATCACGATGGTATTTTCAACGGAGAGGACTACGTCGACTACACGAAGGTGACGTCGTTCGGCAATCATGATTGGACGGTTCTGCTATCGTACGCGAAAAAATACGACAGCCTCAACACGTTCAGTTACGGCGCGACAGCGAAGTTTGTCATGCGAAAACTTGACGAGGAAAATAGCGCCACGGGTCTTGGTGTTGACATTGGCGTTCGGTATTCACCAATGCCGCACGTAGAGCTTGGCGCAGTCGCTCGCGATATTACGACCACGCTCTTATCCTATACGTCAGGCACCAAAGAGCTTGTCGCACCCTCGCTCGATATGAGCGGGGCCTATTATTGGTTTGTCTCTTCAGATGGCTTTCATAAGATTATCCCGACGGCGCAGCT
This sequence comes from Kapaibacterium sp. (SeqCode), assembly GCA_038240295.1. Classification (GTDB taxonomy): domain Bacteria; phylum Bacteroidota; class Ignavibacteria; order Palsa-1295; family Palsa-1295; genus JABDDM01. Next base: position 3,932 of record JBBSDW010000083.1, on the reverse strand, counting down.
CGATATGCGATTCGATAATCTCGGCAGCGTTGCTCCGGTGCATGTCGGGCCGATCAGTCTCAATTATCACCTCGGTGCCGAGTACCAATTCGGCACGCTCTTCGCCATCCGCGCCGGCTATAACGACATGAAGCAGATCTCCGTCGGGGCTGGTATCTCGCTGCCGAAGTTGCACCTCGATTATTCTTTCCTCAGTTTCAGCCAGCAGGATCAGCTCGGAAACACCCACCGGATCAGTTTTGCCTTCACGCTTGAATCACCGAAGTCAAAGCGTCCAGAGTAATCGTCCGGCTCAGGGATTAAGACGCACAACGCTAACTCGGAAAAACTCTCAGTGTTATATTTGTGTCGTATTCAAGCGTGTGTGATCGCGCAAAGATTATCTCAGAATTTGAAAGAAATTTCGGTGTTCATTAAGAGAGGCGAAAGCGCTGGATGAGAGTTACTATTCATCCCGCTGTAAATGCAGCAAGCGACGACGCTCGCGAAATCACGCTTGAACTTCCGCCCGATAAATCGATCCTTCACCGATTACTCATTATCGGATCGCTGACGCAGACGCAATTTACGATCCCGATCCCATCGCTCTCAGCGATCAGCCACGACGTGTTTGCGACAGTGCTGGCACTTGAATCGCTCGGGGTACCGATCGAGCTTTTTCCGGATCACATCGATCTTCAAGGCGTTGGATTTCGCGGCTTGCGTGCGCCATCGCACAAGATCAATTGCGCAAATTCCGGGACGACTGCGAGGCTGCTGATGGGGCTGCTTGCCGGTCAGTCGTTCAATGCAACGCTCACTGGCGATCGCTCGCTCAGCGCTCGGCCGATGCTGCGACTAAGCGAACTGCTAAATCAAACGCTCGGAGCAAATATTTCTACTTCACCAGCAGGGGGCCTGCCCGTGGAAATATGCGGGAGGCAGCTGCACGCTGCTAATGTTGAACTTCCGGTCGCTTCGGCCCAGATGAAATCTGCCGTTTTATTTGCGGGCTTGCATGCAGAAGGTCTCACGAGCGTTACGAGTCCGCATCCGAGCCGCGATCATACGGAGCGTATGCTGGGGGCATTCGGTTGCGAGATAACCGAAGGATCTGGTACGGCCGCTATCGTCGGTGGTTCAAATTTTAAGCTGCCGGACGAGGTCGAATACAACGTGCCGGGCGATCTCTCAAGCGCTGCATTCCTGATCGTTGCTGCTATTATCCTTGGCAAAGATCTGAAGCTTGAGCACGTATTGCTCAATAACTCTCGTACCCGGTTTCTTGAGATTCTGACGCTAATGGGAGTTGAGCTCGCGATGAGCGAAATCGTTGAAAAATGGGGCGAAGAGTCAGGGACGATCCAATTGAGAGCGAAGGATATTGGCGAACTCCAGCCGTTTCATATCGCTAGTGAGGATGTCGCACTTCTCATCGACGAGATACCGGCGCTCGCCGTCCTTGCCGCTTGCAGCAAAGGGACAAGCACAATTCGTGACGCCGAAGAGCTTCGCAACAAAGAGAGCGACAGGATCCACCGGCTTCACCTGCAGCTTAAAAAATTCAGCGTTGAAAGCGAAGAATATGCAGACGGGTTGAGTATTGTTGGCAATAATGACACTCCGATGCTGCGCGCGTCAGTCGATCACGCCGACGATCACCGGCTCGCGATCGCGTTCGCGATACTTGCGCTCAAAGCCTCAGAACCCATCGTGATCGACGACGCCGAATGCTGCAAGATCTCCTTTCCGAATTTTTTCGACGAACTACAAAAACTCGCCGGTGCTGAACGCGTAACGATCGAGCGTGACACGCCGAACGAACTTGATTTCGAACGATGAAGGCTGCACTCATCGGAGGCTCAGTTGCGCATTCTATCTCTCCGCAACTGCATCAGGCGATCTGGCCGATCATCGCCAAAAGCACATCCTGCAAAGAACAGCTTACGTATGAAGCTCTCGAATGTACGTTAGCTGAGTTGCGACCAACCTTCGATTTGTTGCGAAGTAAAGGCTTCAACGGAGCAAACGTGACATTCCCTTATAAAGAATCGATCATCGAGTGCTGTGACGAGGTTACTGCTGCCGCAAGTCTTTCGCGGTCGTCAAATTGCATCGCCATTGGACCCAAGTCAATAGCGCATTCGACGGATGGCCGCGGGCTCATTACCGCGCTTCAACATGAATGGGGCCATTCATTTGCGCTGCCAGATCGCTGGATCGTCTATGGTGCAGGCGGCGGAGCGCGAGCGGCGCTGATCGCATTGTTGGAGATTCAAATGCCGATGAACGTGTGCATCGTAGTTCGAAATGAGACATCTCGGTCATCATCCATCACTGGCCTGATCGAGCTAGAATACCCCGACTGTGCGATTGAAACGGTCACGTTTGAAAAGCAGGTAGAGCATCGCAGTCCAACACTGCACCTGCAGGCGACGCCGAGAGGTCAGCGTGGGCAGGAAATTTGGAGCGGCTCGGTTTGCCCGATTGGTGCAGACGATTCCGTGATCGATCTTGTTTATAATCCAGTTGAAACCGCAATTCTTCTGGAGGCAGCGAAGACAGGGACGAGACGATTGGGTGGGCTTGGTATGTTGATCGAGCAGGCTGCGCTTTCACAGATGTTCTGGATCACTAGGGATCCAAAGGCGATTTCACCACTCTCGCGCGACCAGTATTTTGATATCAAGCAACGTATGTCGTTAATTCTCGCAGCGAACTGATGTCTCAATTGCGATACCTCACTGCAGGCGAATCCCACGGCGAGGAGCTAAGCGGCATCCTTGAAGGAATGCCTTCGGGTTTGAGTCTTGTGGCTTCGCGAGACATCGACCCCTTTTTGCAGGAACGCCAGAAGGGCTATGGCCGCGGTCATCGACAGATGATCGAGAATGATCGCACGACGATTACCTCTGGCGTTCGATTCGGGTTCACACTTGGTTCGCCAATTGCGGTAACGATAAAGAATAAAGATTGGGCGCACTGGCAGGAGCGGATGGCGGTCGAAGGCCAAGAACCTGCAGACCTCAAGCATGTCACCGTGCCGCGGCCCGGACACGCCGACCTCGCCGGAGCGATCAAGTACGATCAAAAGCATGATATTCGAAATATTCTCGAACGAGCAAGCGCTCGAGAAACTGCAATGCGAACCGCACTTGGCGCGATCGCGCTGAGATTGCTGGACGAAGTTGGAGTCGGTCACACGAGTTTTGTCAGGTCGATCGGCGATGCGGTCGCGAGCGAATCTTCGCCCAGGCAGGAATTGAGTTCATCGAGGGTTCGCACATTCGATCCAGATGCGGAAGAGCAGATGATCCAACTTATAGATATCGCAAAGGCGACGGGAGATACATTGGGCGGAGTTGTGGAATGTCACTTTGAGAATGTCCCCGTCGGTATCGGCAGCCATGTTCATTGGGACCGAAAGCTCGATGCGAAACTTGCGGAAGCGGTTATGAGCATTCAGGCCGTAAAGGCGGTGGAGATCGGCGAAGGGTTCGAATCGAGTTATCGCTTTGGCTCCGAGGTACATGATGCAATCCTCAATATTGATGGCACGTTTCGTCGGCACAGAAACAACGCCGGCGGGATCGAAGGAGGGATGTCGAACGGCGAGCCGATCGTTGTTCGAGCGTACATGAAGCCATTGTCGACGTTGATGCGGCCGCTGGCGTCAGTCGATCTTGCCACGGGAAAATCGGTAGAAGCTCACATTGAGCGAAGCGATGTTTGTGCTGTGCCGGCGCTCGCGGTGATCCTCGAAGCCGTCGTCGGCCTAACGATCGCCTCGCTCATGCTTGAAACATTTCCGAGCGATACGATCGAGGAGTTTAAGCGCGCCATCGAGTTTCGCCAATCGAGGAGTGTGACTTCACCGATTCACAACACATGACCTGGCGAGGCAGAAATATTTATCTCGTCGGGTTGCCTGGTGCCGGAAAAAGCGCCATTGG
>JBBSDW010000082.1:0-15725 GCA_038240295.1 Kapaibacterium sp. (SeqCode) | reverse complement strand
TTGCCGAACTGCTCCAGGCCGAATCACCGGCGCACTTTCTTGCAGCGCTTTACAACGTGATCCTTCCCCACCTTCGTCGTGCCTACGCCGAACACATCTCGCACACCGACCAGGTTGCGGATGCGCCGACGATCCGGTCGATGAAGCAAATACTCATTGATTACGACGAAATGATCGCATGGGGCAAAGGCGCATCGCTTGCCTATATCGAAGGCGGGTACGAGCAACATTCGATCCGCAAGTGGGAATACCACATCGAAAAAATGTTGCGCTCTATTGGGGGCATCACCGGACTTTTGCCGAAGGTACCGCGGCCGGAATTTCTCCGTTCAAACGGCGCACATCCCTTCCAGCGTTCATTCGTAGGCACACGCGATGCACGATTCAAGACATTCGAAACGACCTACGATTATCACGTGGCCGATGCAGGTAAGATCGAATACGAATCCGAATTTGATAAAACCCGTCTATCGCTCGTTCGCACACAACGCGACGAGATGGACGCGATTGAAACATTCGGTAACGTACTCTACGAGATCACCGATGTTCCCTTCGGATTCGATTTTGACCTTGCGCGAATCATCTGGGACGAGACCCGTCACACGGAACTCGGACATAAATCGCTCGAGTCGCTCGGCTACGATCCGTTCGATCTTTTGAATCGGCTGCTCGGTATTAAAGTCCGTGCAAAAATGGAAGCGAAATATTCGTTCGCCGAGATCAACCTTTTCGGCGAAGCGAACATAGTCCAGGAATGCCTCCGCTACGCACGCGAAGCCTACGAAAAAGGCGATGACCTCACAGGCCGCGTCTTCGACTATGTAAACGCCGACGAACGGACTCACCTCTCAAAAGGCGTCCACTGGCTCAAACACATCTTCAAAACCGACTCCGTCCAAACAATCGAAGACGAAACCAAAAAGGCCGCGATCGACCGCCTGCTCGCACTCGGAATCATCGACCCGCAAGTAGCAATGACAATCTCGCACAAAGAACTCGCACGAATCATCGGAGAGTAAGCCCAAGAAATGTGGGGCACGCTTTAGCTTGCCCCAATCACTTTTTCGCTTCAAGGATATCTTGGTCTGAGAGTTACACCAAGATGCAAAGTGCGATGTTTTTCGATTCGATGGGGCAAGCTAAAGCGTACCCCACCTCGTTACCTTCGCTGATCCTTACTCCCCCAACTCAATTGCGAAGACGACATGGTCGCCTCCATCAGGAAAAGCCATGCAACGGCTGAAATCAGGAAGATCGATCTCACGTGAGTTAATAGAATTCGTCCCAACTCACCCAATTTACGCCGAAATCTCGGGTTTGGTGTTGAAGCATTTTAGGTCAAGTGCCATCTCATTTCTTCACAATGCGACAATTGGGCAGGCTGATGCATGGTAACTGGTCGATAACCCAAGTAAAACTTCAAAATGAAATTATTGGCCATAGGGCTCGGATTTGGGCCTTTTTCCACTCACTTAGCGATCAAGATGAGGCATCCGAGTCAGTTGAAACATTTCGTGGTATGGTCTTGGCAAGAACTCGATTTGCCCAAAGTTACTTCCGGTTTTTAGAAGCTCTTTTTTTGTTAAATCGATATGCAGATCAGCTCTTACATTTCCAGAATCGTTGTTCGTCTCGGTACCTTTTTTTGCGTACCAGTTCCGATCCGCGTCCAGGCATCCTCAATGCGCCCTCGTCCGATGGTCTCGGCTCGATAGCATTTTAGTGCTGAGTGCTCCGATAAGGTCAAACTGAAGTTGATCGCCTACAAAAAGAACTCGGAGCATTCAGCCACTTTCTATTGCGTCATCTCCCCAAATAAAGATACGCCCTGCGGATTCTTAATTCGTGTGCTGACTGCGTCATCCCCCAACTAAGAACTAAGCCCTAAGAACTAACAACTCCTAGAAAGCGCGTGTAACTTTTCTGTGAGGCTTGGGTTTCTCAATCGGTTAGCTTCTGACGTCATTGATCAAATGAAAAAAACACCTGTCCGTATAATTGCTGTTGCAATTATCCTTGTGCTCGCGTTTGCATCGCTGCCTGCGCTTGTTTCGGCGCAATCGATGTGGATGGGCGATAGCCTTATCGCTAAGTATCTTCGAGAGAAATCCTCGATGATGCGAGGTCCTGCGATTGCCAAGACGAATGAAACGGAACACAAACGTGAGACACTTGGCGGGCCCCGGGAGATTGATGTCGATATCGAACGCACGGCGGAGGCAGAGGTTTTTGCGACGATGAATCCAGCCGACAGCACGAATATCATCGTCTCGCCGATCAATACGGCGAGCACCCTCGGAGTTGTTTGCCCGATCTACTACACGAAGGATTTTGGCCGCACATGGAAAAAATCGAGCTTCACTCCTCTGCCGGTCGAGCAGAACACCTTGGTCGGCGGCGGCGGCGATCCGATGTTCACCTGGGGCGCTGATGGCAAGCTCTATATGGCCTGGATCGACATTTACTTTTTTGCAAACAACCAGAGTTACTACTATAACAAGATCTATTGGGCAAGCTCGACGGATGGCGGCGCCACGTTCACTCGCGCCCCCAATGGGTATGTTGCGAGCGGGACGATCACGCAAAGCGCTTCGCAGGCATACGACAAAGAATGGCTCGCGGCCGATCGGAGCAATTCTCCTTATCGCGGATCGCTTTACGCCGCGATCGTTTCGATCAATCGCACGGCATCGATCCAGGTTCGCCGAATGATCCCGAATGGGACGAGCTTCAATCAACTCGGTTCGCTGATCGCCGGTGCAAATTTTGCCATGGTCCAGTTTCCGAATGTGGTCGTAGATCCAAAAGGCGGTGTTCACTGCACTTTTTTTGGATCGCAGGATGGAAGTCAGTTCGCGATCTGGCATTCTGTTTCGAACGATGGAGGTGTGACCTTTTCGACAGCTCAAAAAGCCGTGGATGTGCATTTTCCGGGATTTTCGCTGGATGATAGTCATCCCGTTCCGGGTATCGAACAGGGTCGGCAGTACCCGTGTCCGAATTTTACGATCGATACCTCGCAAACAAGTCACCTCGGATTTCTTTATCTGACCTGGTGCGCCAACGGTACGCTCAATGCTGCAACGACACCGCTCAACATTTATTTTTCTCGTTCAACCGATAACGGGGCAACCTGGTCGGCTCCCTCAACCGTCAATGATGATGTCGAGACGAGACTGGGTGATCATTATAATCCGAGCATCGCTGTGAACCGTCGGGGGATCATCGGTATCAGCTGGTATGATCGAAGAACCGATGTGAATTCGCTGATCACCAACGCCTATACTGCGAATTCTTACGATGGCGGGCTTACGTTTGCTACCAATCAGATCGTTTCCTCCAAATCATCCGATCACGGTGCATTTTCAACAAATCAGTCTGCTTCCTTCGGCGTCGGCGATTACGCGGCGACGATCATGACCGATAATTACACGATTCCTGTTTGGTGCGATGAGCGAACGAACGACGGCATCACGAATCCCTACGCTGCCTGGGTGCCGATCGATGCCGCTCCGGTAGGTGCGGTTCGTATTAGTTCGCCAACTTCAAACGCGACGCTCGAGGAGAATTATCCAAATCCGCTTAACACTTCAACGACATTCCGATTTTCGCTCGCCGAACGGACGAACGTCTCACTCGCGATCTTCGATGTCGAAGGCCGCAAGGTTGCGAATGTTCTCGAAAAAGAAATAACTGCAGGCGAACACCTCGAACGCTTCGATGCAACGAAGCTTCCGTCTGGCGTTTATTATGCGGAGTTAAGAACGCCGGCCGGATTTGCGCGAAGCGCGATCAGCATCGTGCACTGATAACGCCATAGCTTAAATCAACGGCGCTCGACCTCGGCGGTCACGTCGACACGCCGGTTAAAGCCCTGGTTGCTCTTGACCGTGTGATCGATCCCTCGGCCATGTGAGGTGATCTTAATGCGGCCCTGATTATAGTAGGCTGCAAACTTCGGATCCTGCATCAAATGCTCCTTGATCATTTCCTTCGCAAAATATGCGCGAAGGATCGAAAGCTTTTTGTTGCCGCACTCGGGTCCGTCCATCATATCACCGTTGTTGACTGGGATCTCGTTGTCGGCAACATTCTGATCGAGATAGCGGTCGGTGTGGATGCAATCCTTATCGGTATAGCCTTCGACGTTGAGATGAAGGATGTAATTTGAATCGTAGCATGCAGTACCGAGCAACGGCAGGATCGAATCGAGGATAGGGCGATAGACCTGTTTCTCGAAGATCTGATCGACCTCTGCGCTGCCCTGCTCGTAATTGTAATCGGTCGGGTCGATATAAATAATGTGCGCGAAGGCCGTGTCGGTTACTCTGCGGAGTTTGAATGCTGCAAGATTTTCCGCAGTATTCGGCCGCCAGTAACCGGTGATGAAAAAAGGAACATTGCTTTGCTTGCCAAGCACGATACTGATCGTATTACGTTTCAACGCAAAATTTCTAACGTAGGTAGTGTCCCAGCCATTCGGGCGAACGGCATCTACGCTGCTCGCACCGGTTTGATCGGCGCATCCGAAATCGGCAACGCTTACGGTATATTGGTGGTCGGGCCTGAGGAGCACCTCGTATTCGCCCTTCTGCGTCGTCTGGATCGAATAGCGTTTGTTCGCCGTGTGATCGTCGATGTAGAGATTCGTCTGAATGCCCTGCGCCGGCCCAAAGCCTTCGTCGGTCTCAACTGTCTGCGTCACGATACCTGCAAGATGAATCGAAACAGGCACAGGAAAAGCGTAGATATCGCGGCGACCGCAACCTGAATCGCGATCGCTTGCAAGAAACATCCATTGTTTGTCGCGAGTGACGAACGGAAAATCGTCGTCCTGCGGTGAGTTGAAGGGTGCGGGGAGCCGCTCGGGCGTACCATCAAGTTCACCATTCATGATCGGCACACGATAGATATCGCGCCTACCCATTCCTTCTGGCACGGCCAAACCATCGGGCGAACCGTCTGATGAAAAATAGAAATAACCATCGGGTCCAACATTCGGCGAAACATCGTTGCCCGTAGATGTGAATGGTTTTGGCAAAAGCATCGGTCGCGACCATGCTCCACCATTTCGCGTTGAACGCCAGATATGTTGATTGCCTCTTGGTCCGCTGCCGGAGATATTTCTATCGCTTACGAAATAAAGCGTATTGCCATCTTCGCTCAAAGTAGGCTGGCTATCCCATGCTTCCGGATCGTTGACGCCCGCGATCGGTTCGGGTGTGCTCGTTGCATGAAACTGATCGTTCAACTGCACTTCATAGAGATCCATCAGCGACGACTGGCCACCGCCGCCCGTCAATCGCTCGGCAGCAAAGACTCCGTAATGTTTGTCGGGCAATACATCGAATGCGCCCTCGTTGAGATCGAGCGGGATCCCCTGGAATGGCGATGAACCGAGCAACTGCCCCTGGGCCCAGCCTCGATTGACGCGTCCCTGCGTAAAATTGCCGCTGTGATCGGAACTTGCGAATTCCGATTGAAGATCCTTGGGATGCTTTCCCGCGATGTGTATACCTGTTGAATAGATCAACCGGTTGCCGATAAACTTCGGCGCGTAATCATCGGTCGCCGAGTTGATCACATTACCAACATTCCCCTCTTTTTTCGAAGGCGATTCGCAACGTTCGCCAGCGTTGGGCGAAAGTGCGGACGACCCGGAGCAACCGTCGAGTATCGAGCCAACGATGAGGCCGAGCGTAAGAATGATCGCGAAGTGTTTCATGGCACTCAGTGATCAGTAATAAAATGGATAAATGACCGAGCAGACCGCATGAGGGATGTTGAATCCATCAAGATAGGTCGCCGTTACCTGGATCACTGCATACGTCCCTGCTGTCACTTTCACGACGATCCAATCATATTGGGCGAGTGTGAGCGTTGACGTGTAGCTTAGTCCGGCAGGTCCAAGCGTAGTCAGGCTCGATGTGACTGTCTGAATATTATTGCAGATCGGCGTCTGGCTGTTCTTCCAGAAGAAGAATCCTGGGGGCGTGTTGCCAGAGACGCTGCTAAAGAGCGTTGCGTTCTTAAGATAGATATCGCCGAACGACGGCGCGCCGCCTGTCGCTGCCGGAACGTTGTCCTGCCTTCCGCCGCCGAACGAATAAATTTCACGATAGACCACGTTTTGCGAGCCGATAAAGCCGTACTGTGCAAGATCAAATTCCTTACATTCGGGCAGCGTATCGACCACAGCCTTGAGCGGTACATTCTTCATGCAGCCATTCGGATCGATGATCTTCAGGAGGTCTGTATACTTTAATTCAAGTCCGGCCTGGGTAAAATCTTTTCTGACCTCATCGATCACGGGAGCGGTGAAGCGAACGCAAACGGTCGCAATCGCGCCTGGAGCAAGTACCAATGGCGAAGGCGTGGTAGCCACACTCCACATTGCACTCCGCGGTGGCACGATCGTGAACGTCGAAGCAGAGCATGCGGTGTCGGGCATCTTTAGTGTGATGCACTCTTCATCGCTTATACTCGAACTTCCAGCGGTGCTCACAAACACGAGCGGAACGCCATTCTGGGTAAAGAACAATGTGTCGAGTCCGTTTGGAAGAGGACTCGGCAACCACTCAGGCGGCATGAGGACAGCGGCGCATGCTGCGTTGCATCCCGTCCCTTTTAGCATGATCTCGCCGGTGCACGGAGTTGTAGCGCCCTGAGGAAGAATGCTGAAATGAAGATGATCGATATTTGCTCCTGCATGCGTCGCATGAAATTTCAGCGTAGCTGTCACTGGGCTTCCCGTCGGCACGACCGTCGGTACTGCAGGTGTTACGGAAACGAGTGTCCATTCGGAGAGCGCATCGACAAGCGCAACCTTATCGATCGTCACGGGGCAATTGAGATCGTTACGATAGATCTCGATCGTGATGGTGGTATCGCCGCCCGTTTTCACATTCGTCGCAAGCACGACCGGATCGTGGAAATAATCGGTGCAAAGGCAATTGTTGCAAATCTTCGAGACCGCCAAGAGTGGAATATCGTACGTGAACGTCGTAGGATTTCCCTCGCAGATCATTGGCAATTTTAGATCCGCATTGATCAGACCGGAAGTAAGCGGATCGATCGAAAAGCAGAGTGTCACACTTTCTCCCTGCTTGAGTACGAGCGGCTGCGAGGCATCGTGCTGTGCGCCGGCATTATCGGTCACGACGTAACTAAACGGGATCGGCGCCTGCGGGAAGCTCACCGTAATAGCGCTTGGATTCGTATTTGTAAGCGATACACATTCAGCGCCGGTGACTTCGTTTTGGCAAACAGTACCAAAGCGAACCACATCGGAAATTCCGTTTTGACCGCAAACGATCTGCTGCGTCGGCGTCGTGCAATCGTGTCGCAAATGGCCGATGAGAATGAGCGTTACATTGCCGGAGGCTGGTGTGGTTGTCAGCGTAAGTTTTGCGCTCGCGTCCGCCGTTTGACCTCGTCCATCGTAGGTGATCGTGAACTGCTGTGAAAGACCAGGCGCAATCGTGGCTGAAGCCGGGGTGACTGAAAATGGCGAGCCGAGAATAAATTTGCTCGCTGTCACCACATATGGTGCGTTCGAACAGTTTGTGAGCGTGTAGGCTTGTGTTACCTCAGTGTCAGCACAGGCAAAGAATGTTAACGTTCGCTGAACATCCTGGCCGCAAACGGAATCGCGCTGCACGGTCGTGTCGGCCTCCGGCACCACGATCTGGATCAGCGTATCGACGCACTTCAGATTGAGCGGATAGATCGTCCGCGCGAAAATGAGTTGGCCGAGCGCATCGTTTTTCTTGATCCTTAGCGAATAGCTATGGCCGAAAGTTGGGATCTCAAGCCGAATCGATACCGCGCCCGAGTCGCCGGTATTTCCAGAAAAGATTTCGTTGGCGGTTGTCGTGTTATCATCGAAGAGCGCGACATCGACATTTTTCGCAGCCGCCCCTGTTGATTTTAGCGTCTGGATGACCACCGTATGCAGATTAAGCTGCTGCGGATCGAACGTGTGCTGAATGCAGCCAGCCAGAAGTACGATCGCAAACAAGGCCCAGCGTGGGGCTTGCCGCAATTGCAGACTGCTGAAAATTTGCATTCCTGAGATTCTCATCAAAATGATAAACCTGCTTGTAAAAAGATCGACTGCGATTCGCGCGCTGGAAATCGATTCTGAAACTCGATGCTCGGGCAGCACTGGATCTGATCGAGCGGGATCACCATATATCGGTATCCCAAGTCGATCGCGAAATCATGCGACTCGTTCATCGGCCAGATCTTTCCGATACCTGCGCTGAAATATCTGCGCTGCCTTCTATCGAAGAGCGGCGTTATAAAGATCGGTGCACCCGTTTGGAAATCGAACGGAATGCCAGCGTTCACGAAGAGATTCCATGTGCAGCAATCGTTCAGGAAATAATAGCGCGCGTGCAGTGCGATCGGAAAATAAAAGAAGCCGTCTGTCGGGATCACTTCGACTTGCAGACCGAGGTCCCAATGATGAACCCTCCACCCGATCGCAGCGCCCGCCTCAATATCGAGGTTCGTGCCGCCCTTGTTGAACGGGTTAAAGAACACAGAATTCTCTGCGACCGGCCCCGTTTGCGTTACTCGGGTATAGCTGCTATTGCCCCGATAACTCAGGCCAAGTTTGGCATCGAGAAGATGAAATGCCGTGGAACGAACATGCCCGAGACAATCGCAGGCATCGAGATCGATCGGCACCCAGCCATCATCCTTATGCGAAGTCCATTCGATCTCATGCGGCGGTCGAATCGGATCGGAGATCGAATAAATTCTTTTTACATCGACACGTTTGAGCGGCATCGCATCGCTCGAATCGTTCTGACGTACGTAGTTTACGTCTGTTGAAGAATCGAAGTGCATCCAGACAAAAAGCTCGTTCCGTCCCGATTGATATTCGACGTCGTATTTATAGGGATGCTGCGCAAACAAATTGGCAGGTAGCACGCAAAACGCCATCAGCACTGTAAGCGCGCTGATCGCGAAAACTCCCAACATGGAAATTCGCAACTGCTTCAAATTCTGGCCGATCGAAAAGAACGTAGGAAACGATGACAGGTAGAGTCGGATGCAAATATACAACGAAAAATTGTGAGTACCATTGAGGGTAGAAACCTTTGAATCCATCACCCGCATTACGGCGACCCAAACGTGTATTCCAGCCTCCGCGAGAATGACAACCGAAAGACACTACACGAACGCAGGTGTCATTACCACGTAGGCGGGAATTGCGTGGGTCGCGACGTCCACGTAATGCCTCCATTTGGCAAAACACTTGACCAGCTTTATTCTATCACCTCACGCGACTTTCGAACGTGGCTCTCCACGAGTTTGAGAGCTCCTGCATTTCGATTAGTTCGCGAGCGATCTCAGTGTCGAGCCATCTATCCAGCATAGCGCCGTTGAGTCGGTCGATCGTCCAATCGGGATGAAGTCGTTCAAGTAGCGTGATCGTGTCGCCCGTCTGTATAGTGCCTTCTTTGAGCACGCGCATGTACCAGCCGGTTGTGCCAGCTTGGACGAGGTCTTTCACGAAATCTTTTGCTTTCCATTTCCAGGCAAGTTTCCAGCAGGGTTGGCGGGGTTGTGTGATCTGCAGGATCGCATCGCCCACCGCGAATGAATCGCCCACGCAGACGCTTGCCTCGGTCAAGCCTTCGCTTGTGATGTTTTCGCCGAATGCGCCAAAGCCAAGCTTAGCAAGGTGGAGATGTTTGCGCCAGCGTTCATAATGCTCGATCGGGTATACGTTGATCGCGTTGTCAGGACCGCCGTGATATCTTGGGTCTTGCTGCTGATCTCCCGCGAGCGCCGGGGTGCGTTTCGTTTTTGGAATGCTCAAAAAATGCTTTCCTTCGACCGGATCTTTCCAGATGCCGGAAGTCCATTCCCGATTGAACGGCGGCTCTGTAGCGGGCGTCGTACGAGCAAGGCCAACGTTGAGCGAAATGAGTTTTGCCATGATTCGCATAAGTGGAATCAGAGAAACGCGCTGGGAAACCAGTAAATTCGCACTCATTATTACGCTAACACACTACCATGGAATCGCTCTTTTTCGCTGCAATCCTCCTCGTTTTAGGAATTCTCGCGCTCGCCAATAAAAAACGTTTTGCACTTACGATCGGGCCGACCGGTCAATACGGCAACGAAGTTCGTCAGCGCGAAACGATCCACCGGGCGCTCGGCATAGCTGGCCCGCTCTTCATTTCACTCGCCGTGCTGGTGCTGGCCTTTGGCGCATTCGTCACCATTGAGCCGGGCGAAGTCGGCATTCAGGTTCTCTTCGGACAGACGAGTTCGGAAACCCTTGAATCGGGTTTTCATGTGATCAACCCGCTCGTGAATGTTGTGCGCATGGACATTCGTACGCAGGCTTACACGATGTCGGCGAAGACAAATGAAGGCCAGCTCAAAGGCGACGATGCGATCCAGGTGCTCAGCCGAGATGGGCTCACGCTGCAACTCGAAGTGACCGTACAATATCATCTCTCGCCAAGCAGCGCACCGGTCGTCTATAATAAGATCGGTCTCGATTATGTGGAGAAGATCGTGCGCCCGGAGATCCGCTCTTCGCTTCGCGATGCGGCGGTTGATTATGCTGCGACCGACCTTTATGCTTCGAGACGAGATGATTATACGAATACGGTTCGGGATAAGTTGATCGGCTCGTTCAAGAATCGCGGCATAATCCTCGAAGGGGTTCTGCTTCGCGATATTTTATTGCCGGAGAAAGTGCGCACCGCGATCGACGAGAAGATCGCTGCCGAGCAGGAATCGCAAAAGATGCAGTACGTACTCCAGCGCGAGTCGCAGGAGGCCGACCGAAAGCGCGTCGAAGCTGGCGGTATTTCGGATGCGCAGAAGATCATCGCAAGTTCGCTGACGAATCAATACCTGCAATACAATTACATCACGACGCTGAAGGATCTTGCGAATTCGAAAAATGCGACCTTTGTGATTGCTCCACTCGATTCGAAGCTTACACCGTTGCTAAACGTAAATGGACCAGTGAAATAAGATGCGCTGGTTTTCGCGCTACGCCCAATGAGACTATCGGTGCTCATCATTCTGGTTATGCTCACCTCGCTCACACTCGCGCTTCCGATCCGTTCGGAAGCGCAGTGGAAGATGGTGGCACCGAATCTTGTTCCGGCCGGCAGCAACGGTGCGATGAGCTACCGCGACGGCAGACTTTGGCTCGCGAAAGGGAGCGTGTTCCGCTCGGATGATCTCGGCATTACCTGGGCGAAGGTCGGAAACATTGTCACGGCCAACGACATCCAGTTCATCGATGCCTCGAACGGGATCGCCGCCTGTATCAATGGCACCTATATCACACGTAATGGCGGTACGACCTGGAAGCTGGCGAGCGTCGGCGCGGCGCTCTCCGCCTGCTTTATCGGCTCGCCAATGGTTGCTGCCATCGCCTATTCCTCGGGCGTGATAGCATTATCGACCGATGCTGGCGCGTCCTGGAAAAATGTGGTGCAATCCCCTGCTTCATTTTATATCACGACGTCCCGCGACGGATCGGTTCTCTATTTTGGCGGCGATCAGGGAGGCGGATTTTTGCATCGCTCTACTGACATGGGCGCCACGTGGGTTGCGAGCGCGGGCGCGATCGACTTCGATTCGTTTACGTTCGGCGTCGATTCTTGCCAGCTTTCGCGAGTCGTGCTTTCGAACGAAGATTACATCTCCCCTTCCGACGCGTACTCGCAACTGTTTTTAACAACAGATCTGGGTGCGACCTGGACAAATCAGGTTAGCAGGAATCATCCCTTTTTCTGCGGGAGCATTGCGGTTTCTCCTAACGCAGTCTATTGTCCCTCTATCACGGATGGCATTTACCGCTCCGTCGATCATGGTGTAATCTGGACGAGTATCGGCGGACCGAGTAATACGTATGACACGCGTCTGATCTCGGCGATCACCGACAACATCATCGTTGCCACTGACTCCGAAGGCAATGTCTGGCGCACGACAAATAGCGGCGGCGATTCCGTGGTGCCGCGCATTGGTCTGAGCGTGCAACCACTGTCGGTGAATTTTCCCGATACGGTCCTGCCCTGCTCGGACGTCAGCATGGGACTTGCAGTGCTGGGGCTTTGCGGGACGCCATCGATCGATTCGTTCAGCATCGATGGAGCTGACTCACTCAATTTCGTAGCGATACCTTCGAGAGGAGATTCTGTGAGCGTTATCTTTTTGCCTACCAGTGCTCGCAGCTACGCTGCACGGTTGCATATCTTCGCAAGCGGCGAAGAACAAACCATCCCGTTGAGTGCAGTCGGTGGTGACGCTCCCACGGTCACATTCACGACCGCGGATATCTCCAACGACACGATCGGCGGCAGTATTTATGTGCCGATCATTTCGAGTAGTCAATCGTTTATTGGTGATCTTGACTTTGCCGTTCGTTACGATACGACGATGCTGGTCTATGCAGGATCGTATCAAGCTGGCCGCCAGATCGACGCCACGACGGCGCGCTGGGTTGGCTTCGCGCATGTGCTCTTTCCGCAAGCTGCAGCTTCAATGAAAGGAAATGTAGCCGGATATGCCGTCTTTCATATTTATCCGAAGGACAGCAGTTGCACGAGCGTTATTCTCGACTCGTTTGTGATCACGCAATCTTCAGAGATCTGCGCCATAACAGCTTCGCCGATCATCAGCACTGTCTGCGGCAAACTCGGCTGCGGCACACCACTGATCTCCCAATTCACACGCTACAGCAAGATTCCGACTCTGCGCATCATCCCAAACCCCGCGAGCACGTATGCATTGATTCATTCCGACGCCGATCTGGGAGAAGTGACGATCGAGGTCTTCGATGCGCTTGGCAAACTTGTCTCCCGGAGTGCCACTCAACTTTCGCCGAACCATCCAGCGCTTATTAGCACTGAGCTTTTTTGCACTGGTACGTATCAAGTTCGTATCCTATCCGGCGATGGCGGGTATTCGTTGAATCTATTGCAATTGAAGTAGAATCTAACGAAAAAAAATCTGGCCTCTCGATGTAGGTCGGGTTTCAACCCGACCTCAAATCTCGAAAACGCGTTACTGCGTATTACCAGCAACACGCTTTTAAACGGTCATGCTGAACCCGACGAAGAATCTTGCTTTTCGTTCGCATCGCTTCATGAGTTCGAGGACAATCCGTTGATCTCGCCAGAACTTAAAGATTTAGCTAAACCTACCATAAGATCCTTCGTCGGGCTCAGGATGACTTGATAAATAGAGTAGGGTCGAGGCCAACATTTATCTCTTTGTACAGAGCGCGGTCGGGATGAATCCCGACCTACGTTCGATGTAGGTCGGAGTTCAACCCGACCTCGATTCTCGAAAACGCGTTACTGCTTATTTCCAGCAACACGCTTTTAAACGGTAATTCTGAACCCGATGAAGAATCTTGCATTTCGTTCGCATCGCTTCATGAGTTCTAGTACAATCCGTTGCTATCGCCAGAACTTACACATTTAGCCAAACCTACGATAAGATCCTTCGTCGGGCTCAGGATGACTTGTTTAACAAAGTAGAGTCGAGGTCAAATTTATCTCTTTGTACTGAAGGTCTTTAAGCTTTTTTCGGTTTAGAATCGATAGCCAAATCCAACGGAGACCTGGTCGCGTTTAACGGCGTCGACGTTGATCGCGGCGCTGACAGGGTTGCCGGCGACATCAAGATCGCTGTAGAGCAAATGGTCGGTCGTATACGTTACCCGCTGATACCCCGCTTCGATCACGAAGGACTTACTTAGCAAGACTCCTGCGCCGAACGAGAGGGTCTTTGTATCGTAGGTCGAAGGGTCGTTCTTATAGGACGATGGCTCGACGCCGTACCCTGCCCGCAGCGCAATTCCTGCAAATGGAATGATGTATTCGGCGCCGATCTGCCACGAGAGTACGCCACGCAAGTTCTTGCGCGCATCGTCGTTCAAGTTCGAAAGATCTACATCGCTATTCGAGAACCGTGTCTGCGACATATCCTGGTAGTTCGCACTACCCATAAGAGAAGCGCCCAGGAAATGAAAAGACACACCGGCTCCGAGCTTTAGCGGCGTGGTCATGTCGTACGTATTTGTCAAATCGGTTTCGACGTTTGGCGTACTGACATAACTTGCGTGATAAAAGTCCGCGGTACCTGAGCGATGAAAGTGATCGCTCACGTGATAGACACCCGGTGTTTCGATCGTTGCGCCGAATTTTACAAAGTCATTTTGATACGCGAGCAACCCAAGTTTTAGACTGATACCTGTCTGCTCCTGGTCCCGTGTGTCAATGATATCTGCGCTTCTGAAATTATTGGGTGTGGAATCACCAGAATTGAACAGGCCCGCAACATCTTTCTCCACTAAGTCGCGACGATACGTGTACGTGCCGTAATAAAGATTGAGCGCCGCGCCTACGGAAATTCCTTCAGCGATATCTATCGCTGCGCCTCCGCGAAGTGCGTGCATTCCACCCTCCTGCGTGACCGTGCCCGATTGCTGCAAGCCGCCGGCGAACGGCGTCTTGAGCGATGCTACACCCGAGTCGGGTACATTGTATGTCAGGTGCAACTGCCATGCAAGATTTGTCTGATCGAGATATGACTGGTTTGGCTCCGTTTTTGGGCCAAGGCCCGGATCGTTGACAAAACCTTGCGTATTCAGAAACGAAGAATTCGGATTGACCGCGCTAAAAGAATAGCTCGAAGTATAATCCCGAACCTGATCGTACGATAGACCGAAGACGAGATGACCTCTACGCGTCGGCGAAACGGAAGTTAGCCCAAGCGAGCCAAGCGACATCGTCGTAATGTTATCGCCTAGCGATGTCCCGAGAAATTGTGCTTCCGAATTGTGACCGCGATAATAAAGCGATACGCCTACCTCGTTGAACTCATTGGGTGCAATTGCAGCAGGATTCCATTGCAGCGCGTCGAATCCACCTGGGGTTCCAATTTGCGATCCATTCAGACCCGTTGCGCGAGGCCCGCTTGGAAGTTCGTTCGTAGAAACACGAAGTGCATCACTGAGACCCTGAGCGCGAACGCCCTCAACGCCGATAACCGCACCGCAAAGAAGAAAGGCGATAAAGAAAGAAGTAACGAAACGATCAGTTGTATTTCTCATATTGGACGCAGCGTTGTACCGACAAGCTTGTTGACATTATAGAATGTCGCGCGTTTAGTTAATGATAGTTAAATTAGTTACGAACAGCTTTATCGCGAATGCGCACGGCCGCCGCCTCCGCTGTTGGAACCGCCGTCGCCGTTGCCACGGCCGCCACCACCTCCACCTCCACTATTGCCACCGCCTCCACTATTGCCACCGCTGCCAGGACCACTGCCGCCCGAATAAGATCCGCCGCCGTAGGAGCTTCTGGAACCACCGCCCGAAGATGCTCTGCCTCCTCCCGAGCTATTGCCACCCGATCTGCTGCTGCCCGAGCCGTTGCCACCCGAGACTCTGCCATAGCCCTGGCCGCTGCGACCGCCCTGATCGCTTCGACCGGCGCTCGATCCTTGACCCCAGCCTCGTTCCGAACTTGCAGCCGCGCCATTTGCGCCACCGTCCCGGTGGATCACCACGACCCTGCGACCGTTCGCAGTTGTCATTTGCGTGACGTTGCCCGATCCACGATTTGCGATGTTTGCTGTACCTGCACGCTGAGCAGATTGCTGCGGTTGCCGCTGTTGCTGCTGCTGTGACGCAGCCTGGTGTGATAAGGTCTGTTGTTGCCACTGTC
>JBBSDW010000081.1:0-15750 GCA_038240295.1 Kapaibacterium sp. (SeqCode) | reverse complement strand
TTTTCCGCTGACGACGTTGCAGGAAAAGAAAGAACTCATTCCGAGGATGTACGAAGAGAAATGGCTCCTCTTTTTCGAGCATGATCCCGAAAGCACACTCACCCGAATCGACTCAACACCCAAGGGCTTCAAGGCCGGCGAGGTGGTTGCATTTTGAAAAAATAATTCAACGCACTACAGCGAGCCTAAGAGTTCGAGGCAGAGCTGACTGCGAGGAAATTCTTACAAAGTAGCTTCCAGACAGCAGACCTTTCGTCTGAATGTTTTCGAGATGTGTCCCGGCATCGTATAACCTTTCAGTAGATCCTTGTAGCTCTCGTCCCAGCACATCGCAAACGGAGTACGAAAGCCGGCAACCGATCGGGGTTGTGAAATGAAGTGTGGCCGTACCGGGAGTTCGAGTGATCCAGGCCGAACCAATCAGGCTTGGACTGTACGCGGCAACCGAGGCAGTCGAGCACGGGAATGTGCTTACGTAAACGGGAACCGTGCTGTCGTGAGCGTTAGGCCCGATTCCCAAATTACCCCACGCGGCGCGACCCCATGACCAGACTCTGCAATCTGTCGTCTGCATTACAAATGCTCCACCCGAAAAAGCTGTCACCACTCCAGTTGTACCTGGGGGCAATTTCACCCTTGTCGGAGTCGTTTCTTTCGTGTTCTTTGTTCCGTCGGCCATCCAGCATCCGTCGCCCCATTCGTAAAGTTGATTGTCATCGGTGATACCAAATGTTATAAGACCGGTAGCGTCTCTGCCAAACGAAAGAGATTTCCAGCCATTGACTCCAGGAGGATTGGCGATTAACGCGGGCACCGTGACGTACGAAGTGTCGAGGTTCACACCGAGTCTCCCGTAAAAATTCTCACCCCACACCCCACGTGTGAAGATAACCATCCGCATCAATCATAGACGGATTATCGCTTGATGCACTGGAAGCGGGGCTCTGTGCCGAGGCCGAACCCAATCCGCTTAATTCTGTAACGAACAAAATTAGGATAAGCCTATTGAGCGTGATTCTTCCCATGTGCTATTTCGTAGATCAATCATAAGTAAACCATAGCGACCTGCCGCAAAGAGCTTGCGCGATTCGGGATTGAAACCAAGCGACCAAATCGTGTCGTCAAGAAGTTCACTCTCTGGAGAAAGCTCATTCCCCAGACGAAGGTTTCATGCCCGAGAACGTTCGAAACAACAAGTCAGGAGCGCCAGCAAAGAGCTTGACGGCAATCATGCTGGAATGGTTCGAAGGGATCAAGACTTGTGAATGCGGCGGAGTTCAGGGAGATTGCGACCCGATTTGGATCCCTCTCTGAGTTTGCGTACAATCATATCGAATGATCTTTGGACACAATCGACGATGAAGCGCTGCAACAAGCGCGTGAAAGTTTTCTCGATCCTCCGAAGCTGAGTGCGTTCGTGTTTGCCTGCATGCTAAAAGATCTTCCGAAGAACGGCAGCCGTGGCAAAGTGATCTTTTGCGAGCATGATGAAGTGGCTGTGTACCTCATCAAGGGAAATGTCTACGCGATCAGCAACATTTGCCCGCATCAGCTTTCGCCGTTACTCTCGGAGGGTTATGTCAACAAGGATGAACTGACGGTGGCCTGTCCGCTGCATGGCTGGACGTACCGAATCGATACTGGCGCTTCGGTGATCGGTAGCGGTGGTGTGACGAGCTATGCGGTGAAGGTGATCGGTGAAGAAGTCTGGGTCGAAGAGCCATTGCCCAGAGCGATCGCTCCGATATGGCCCGATCCGATTTCTAACGAACCAGACGCGTTCGATTAATTTTCGCGCTCCATCACAAAGCGGACGAATGCCTGAAGCGACCGCTTCGCCTGGCTCGCAGGCAGCACGTCAAGCGAATCAAGTGCGCGCTCCGCATATTCTTCCGCCTTGTCCCGAGCGTATTCGATCCCTTGATACTTCATCACGAAGTCGATAACTTCGTTGTATGATTCTTTCGCCGCTTTGCCGGAGCGAACAAGCTGCCGCATTCTTCTTGCAGTTTTATCATCGGCTAGCGCGAGCGCGTGGATAAGCGGCAGTGTGAGCTTCTTTTCTTTGAGATCGATCGCCGTCGGCTTGCCGATCTTCGTCATTGCATTTTCGTAATCGAAAAGATCGTCGCGGATCTGGAAGGCAACGCCGATCGCCTCGCCGTAGGCCTTGAGTGCTGTTCTCCTTTTTGATTCACCGGCGCCTATCGCACTAACGGCGCCCATCTCGCAGCAGGTGGAAATGAGTGAAGCTGTTTTGTCCGAGATGATCCGAAAGTATCCGGCCTCGTCGATATTAAGCTGCCGCGCTTTCTGGATCTGATAGAGTTCGCCCTCCGACATTCTCCGAACAGCATGCGATGTGATCTCCAGAAAATGATATTCGCCGCTTTCGACTGTAAGCAATAATCCTTTCGCGAGAAGATAATCGCCCATCAGCACGCCGACTTTGTTCTTCCAAAGAGATTTGATGCTCGCAAATCCTCGACGAAGATCTGCATCGTCGATCACATCATCATGCACGAGCGTAGCAGTGTGCAGGATCTCGACGAGAAGCGCGGCTCGATAAGTTGAATCGTTGACCTCCCCGCACGCTTGCGCGGAGAGCAGGACGAGCATCGGACGAAGCTGCTTGCCTTTGGTCTTGACGATGTATTTCGCAACCAAATTCACGAGCGGCACGTCGGAGATCATTGTCTTCGAGAATCGTGTGTTGAATTCCTTCAACTGCTTCGATACCGGTTCTGAAATTTCGCCGAGCGATCGCGGCAGAGGCTCGTCACATACTCGCTCCTCGTGTGCTCGCTCCTCGTGTGCTCGCTCCTCGCGTGCTCGCTCCTCGCGTGCTCGCTCCTCGCGTGCTCGCTCCTCGGCTCCATGCACTTCGCGTGCTCTCACTTCGCGGGCCGGTTCGGTTGCTATCACTTGTCGTTAGACGCCTGGAGTTTCGCTGTCTGCTACAGCAGCAGCAGCAGCCGCGTCGCGCCGCTTTTGCCTTGCTACGATCGCACTTGCCAGGATCGAAAGCTCGAAGAGCGTCCAGAGCGGAATGAAGAGCACGATCTGAAGGATCGGATTACCGCCGGGCGATAAGATCGCTGCCAGAAAGAGCAGGACGACGATCGTATGCTTTCGGTAATGCCGCATGAACGTTGGCGTGAGGATGCCAAGCTTCGAAAGAAAATAAGCGACAAGAGGAAGTTCGAAGACGATACCGGAGATAATAACGATCTCGAGAAAGATACTCAGATACTTATGGATATCGATCAGGTTTCGAATATCGCGCGTACCGAAATCGGCAGCAAAATCGAGCGCCATCGGAAGCATCACCCAGTAGGCGAAGACAAGACCCACAATGAAACTGAGGACTGTGAAGAAGGAGATCTGCCGGACATAAGCAACTTCTTTTTCCTTCAAACCTGGCGCGATGAATTTCCAGATCTGGATGAGCGTATAGGGGAAGGCGAGAATAACGCCGCCCCAGATCGCGATCTCCATGTAAAGAGAAAGCTGGCCGAAGACTTCCGGATTATAGAGATCCATCTTTGGCGTCGTGTTCCGCGTCGGGTAGAGGATCACGTAATTCAAGATCTGCTCGCCGAAGATCGCACAGATGATCACGCCGACGATAATGCCGATGACCGCTTTAATAACGACCCATCGCAACTCTTCGAGATGGTCCCAGATGGACATCTCGACATCGCTCGTTTTCGGCGGTGTGCTGGGGTCAGCCATTGATTATCGTTTGCGTAAGCAGAGCGTTAAGAGTAAATAGCTTAGGGTCGCTTAGCAGTTGGGTACAGGGGAAATCGACTCGTGAGTTCGCGAACTTCGCCGCGCACGGTTTTTTGCAGCGCTTCATTCGAGCTGTCGGAAACGACGCGATCGATGAGTTCTGCGATCGTATCCATCTCTGCTTCCTTCATGCCTCGTGTAGTTATTGCAGCAGTCCCGATACGAATTCCGCTTGTGACGAGCGCCGACTTATCATCATAGGGCACCGCATTTTTGTTGACCGTGATCGCCGCTTTATCGAGTGCCTCTTCGGCTGCCTTACCCGTTACGTTCTTCCCTCGAAGGTCGGCGAGCATCAAATGATTATCGGTTCCACCTGAAATAATATTGAAGCCGCGATTCATGAGTTGGTCGGCAAGCCTCCGTGCATTCGCGATCACCTGTGCTCCGTAAATCGTGAAGCTATCCTCGAGCGCTTCGCCAAACGCAACTGCTTTCGCAGCGATGACGTGCATGAGCGGTCCGCCCTGAACGCCCGGCATGACCGTCGAATCGATCAGCTCGGAAACAAGCTTCGTGCGTCCCGATTTCGGAGCGATCGCTCCCCAGTTGTTCTCAAAATCTCTGCCGAGCAGAATGACGCCACCGCGCGGACCGCGCAAGGTCTTGTGCGTGGTCGAACTAACAACGTGGCAATGCGGGAGCGGATTTGTAAGATGCCCTTTTGCAATGAGTCCCGCAGGATGAGCCATATCGCAAAAAAGGAATGCCCCGACGGAGTCCGCGATCTCGCGAAAACGCAGGAAGTCGATGTCGCGAGAATAAGCGCTCGCGCCTACTGTTATCATCTTCGGTTTACTCTTCTTCGCTTTTTCCTCGACGTCATCGTAATCGATGAGACCTGTTTCCTGCGACAACCCGTACGAACCGAAGCTGTATAGCTGCCCTGAAAAATTGGCGGGATGCCCGTGTGTGAGATGGCCGCCATGCGCAAGGTTCATCCCGAGTACCACGTCGCCGGGCTTCAGGAATGTGAAATAGACAGCCATGTTCGCCTGCGAACCGGAATGTGGCTGGACGTTTGCATATTCGGCGCCGAACAATTTCTTGACCCGATCGCGAGCGAGATTCTCGACGAGATCGACAAATTCGCACCCGCCGTAATAACGCTTGCCCGGATAACCTTCCGCGTACTTATTCGTAAGTACACTTCCCTGTGCATCCATTACCGCCTGTGATGTAAAGTTTTCGCTGGCAATCAGTTCGAGTCCATCCTGCTGCCGTTCGAGCTCATGCTCGATCGCATCCATTACTTCGTTATCGCGCGCCATACTACTCCTGATCGATCTTAAGTACTCTTGCTTCGTGCCTTCCGCCTTCGAACTTCGTGGCGAGAAACACATCGATAATATCCTGCGCCTCTTCCCAGGCAATAAATCGCTGACCGAGCGCGAGCACATTCGCGTCATTGTGCTGGCGTGCAAGCCGCGCCATCTCTTCGTTGATCGCATCGACGGCGCGAATGCCTTTATGCCGGTTGGCGGCGATCGCAATACCGATGCCGCTGCCGCAAACAAATACTCCGATCTCCGCCTCGCCGCGCAGGATGCCTTCGGCACCCTTGTGCGCAAAGTCCGGATAGTCGGACGGCTCGGCGTTCATCGCGCCGTAGTCGACCATCTCGTGACCCTTCGCCGCGAGATAAGCCTTCGTTCGTTCCTTGTAATCAAAACCTGCGTGATCGGATGCGACTGCGATCTTCATATCAATAATTGTCTAAGTTATTCCTCGGTACGCGTCGGCACAAACCAACGTTCCGAAAGACTTACCGTTGCACCGATGCGAAAGAAAAGATCTCTCGGCGCGGCAGTAGCAACCACCGGATTTCGCTGGCCGCCTGTAAAGGAAAGGTCGAGCAGACTCTCGTAACCGATCGGAATGCCAAGTCCGGCAGAGAGTGCGATCGCGTTCACGTTCGAGTTTGCCGGTCGGAATGGCAGTTGATAATAACTTGCGCCGAACCTTAGCCCTAACTTATCCCAGAATCCGGTGATGCCATATTCATTGGACATATTGGGCGTACGCTCGATGCCGATGCTATATCTTTTCGAAGGCCCAAGCAGCGGATCGCCTGTCGCCTGCTGCGTGGCTGCATAAAGATAGGAAGTGCTGAAATCCTGGAAGGCGATATCGGCGAGCATATTGTATCGCAGCGAAAGCCTGATGCCAAGCCCAGCCTGAAAACTTCCCGGGTAGGAGCCCGTGCCGCTCGATTCGATCGTGGTGTCGAGAGCATTGTTTACCGGTGTGACGACGGTCCGCTGCGTCATCACCAGGTTGGAGCCCGTTGTCATTGTCACGCCAAGTGTAATGCCGGCAAGTGATGGTCCGAGCGAGTCACCGACGATCGTCATCCCGAACGTCCCTCGAATTCCACTTAAGGCATAGTCGCGTTCAAAGTCGCTGCTGATCGAACTGGCATCGCCGAAATTCACCTGCGACAAATGCCTGATATTTCCAAATAGGACGCCGAACTTTGCACCAAGCGCGACACCAGGATGAACGCGAGCCGCAAGCCCGAGAAAACCTTCGCTCACACCGCCCTCACTTCGATACTGATGCCCTAGCGCGCTATCTCCGTCGTTGAGAATGGACGAAGCGTCCGTCAGCGGGTTAAATCCGAGCGACATCCCAAAATGTGCGGGACTGCCGAGCGGAGTACCAAAGGTGAAGCCGCCAAAATGAAAATTCTGGTTTCTGCCATCGGCAAATCCCGCCTGCGTCGATTGGGTAATATCGAAGTGAAGCTCTGTTTCGAGTCTTGCACGATCGAGCCAGCTAAGTGCTGCAGGATTCGGACTGTTGACCGTTCGGTGATCCGTCATCGCATCTCCGCCGCCGCCCATGCCATCGATGTGGGCATTCCATGCCTCGATCGGCCGGCCAAAACCGAGCAGATCGAGCGGCGAACCTTGCGCGTGCGCACGCTCACCATGAAGGGTTGCACCGAGTACAATGAGTGCGCCGAGTAGTAATTTCATTGTGCGCATACTCACTTCAGGATAGAATAGGTAAGAACAAGTACCGGGCGTTTGGCAGGATCGGTCGCATCGGCACCATAGAACGTCCATCGGTTGAGCGTTACGTCGTCGACGGCATCCAGCCGCGTCCCGAAGGTTCGCAGCACATATCCAGAGCGCAATTCGAAGCCAAAATTTTTCGTCGAATCGCGAAGCCATTGTTCGACCATCGTCCGAATTTGAAAATGATAGAGCGTCGGGTCTACAGGATCGACCGTTCCATTCGAAACAACGATCGCGGTAGAGTCGGCAGTGAGGGGCGCGAACAACTGTACGACCACCGGACCCGCCGTGTCACCGGAATTATCGGAATGCCTTGTGAGCGCTCGGTCAAGCCGAAGTGAGAGCACGGCGCTATTGACCGTCGAAAATTGCGAGATCGAATCGGCTGGCGTATTCAACCTGTTCACATCGACACGTACGAACTCACGACGAGAAAGCGAGCCGCGCAGACTGAACTCGCCAGCAGGTGCAACACTTGCATCGAGCACCAACGGAAAATCGAAAACGACCGGCCGTGTAGTAACAAGATCCGACGTAGCCGCCTGATGTACGTTGTATTCCATCTGCGGTTGAAAGCCGGAATTTTCGCTCGAGCCAAACCCGCGTACGTTCGACATCGCGTTCGGCACGAGCACGAACGCTGCGGTTGTCAGATCGAGATGTTTATACAGCGACGTATCGAGCTTTACATAGATCGTGTTCGTACTATCGCTCATGATATCGCCTACGAACGTGCCGAGCGGCGATGGGCTAAGATCGGCCATCGTGAGCGACTTCGTTGAATCATTTACCCTCTGGTTCGTTTCCGCGTACACCGAAAAATCGAGATGGGTATTCGTCAGATCGCCATAGCGATAGTTGATCAACCGGAGCTGCAATCGAACGGAGTCGACGTTTGCCAGTGTATCTGACGAAAGAAATTGAAAGCGCAACAGCGACCATGCCTGCACGTTTTCGCTCGCTCCGGCGTCTGTCACCTTGCCGAGAAAAAGCGTCGTTCCAAAGGCGTTTACGTTATAACTATGCACTGACGACTGCACGATCGGCTGCACGTAATTCGCAAACTTCACTGTGTTCGAATCGATCAGTGTCAACGTCTTTTCAGTGATCTTGTCGGAAAAAAATGGCCCTCCGATACCCGAGATCTGTTCTTTGCAGCCGGCACCGAAAAAGGTGCAAACGACGAGTGCAAAAGCGAAAAGCGCGTGACCACCGTCGATTCGGTGTTTATTCAAAGTAGAAAACAATAAAGCTTGACTGCTTGACATTAAACGGGTGGTGGTGAAAAAATCACTGCTTTGAGCTCGAATGAGCAACTGATGAGCAACATGGCCGCCCGGGCTTCGCGGCAGACATGTTAGAAAGCATACGCTTACTTCCTACGTTCCGATGAGCGAAGGTTTCAGGTCTTATTTTGCAAGAACCTTTTCGTAGAGCTCGGCATAACTGAGCGCCGACCTATCCCACGAAAAATCTCTTGACATGCCCGCGAGTTGCAACTGGCGCCACGCCCGTTTATCCTTCCGATAAAGTGTGATCGCCCGTTCGAGCGCCTTCCAAAAGGCCTTGGCGTCGTATTTCTCGAATACAAACCCTGTCGCCGGATGCCGCTTCGTGCCTGCCTCGCAATCAATCACGGTGTCGGCCAGTCCGCCGGTTGCACGAACGACCGGGATCGTACCGTAGTGCATCGAGTACATCTGATTGAGCCCGCACGGTTCGTAGGCACTCGGCATGATGAACATATCGGCGCCGGCTTCGATCTTATGCGCAAAGTTATCGTGGAAGCCGACATGGATGCCGACCTGGCTCGGAAACTTCTTATTGAACTTCAAGAACATCTCTTCGTACTTCTTGTCACCCGACCCGAGAATGACGAGTTGAGCGCCGCTCTTCATAATATTGTCCATCGACTCGGCGATGAGATCGAGTCCCTTCTGATCGCTCAACCTCGCGATGAGTCCGATAAGCGGTGTACCCTCGCTATAAGGCAGACCCATCGTGGAGCAGAGATCCTTCTTGCTCTCTTCTTTCACGTCGAGCGTCTCGGCCGTGTAAGGTTTTACGATGTTCGAATCTTTTGCCGGATTCCATACCTGCAGATCGATGCCGTTGAGGATGCCGTAAAGATCTCGCTTACGGCGGGTGAGCAGCGCTTCCATCCCGCAGCCATATTCTTTGGTGCGAATTTCTTCCGCATACTTCGGACTGACCGTCGTGATCGCGTCGGCGTAGGTCAAGCCTGATTTCAAGTACGAGACCTGTCCATGAAATTCCATTCCCTGCGGGGTGAACATCTCCTGCGGCAAGCCGGTCTTCGGAAATGTCGAAGCAGGAAAATTGCCCTGATAGGCGAGATTGTGGATCGTAAAAACAGATTTCGTACCAGCAAAAAACGGATCGTCTTTATAGAACGTCTTCAGGTAGGCCGGGATCAGGCCTGTTTGCCAATCATTGCAATGAATGATGTCAGGCTTCCAGAGAAGACGCTTGCAGGTTTCGAAGATGGACTGCGCAAATGCGATGAAGCGTTCGTCGTTATCGGGGTAGTCGATATGCGTGACCGGATCGACGTAAAGCCCCATACGATGAAAGTATTCTTCGCTTTCGATCAAATAGATCTGCACCCGTGTGCGTTGCGTAAGAATGGCACTTGACTTGGCATTGATCATGATCTCGCGATCACCGATCTTGAAATCGAGACCCTGCAATCGGTTGATGATATGGATCTTCTGCTTTTTTTCGCCGATGAATCCATACTTGGGCATGATGACCCGAACGTCGTGGTTGAACTCCCGCAGTTGCTGCGGCAATGCCGATGATACATCGGCCAGCCCTCCCGTTTTCGCGTAGGGATAAACCTCACTCGAAACGAAGAGCACGTTACGCTGCGGAAATTGCGGGATGCTCGGTTGAGCCTGATTGTTGAGCGATGGTTGCTTGACTACTTCCGTCATAGGGAGAGAATACTCCGGCGCCATTTAACGGCGAGCGAGATAGTTATCACTATATTTAGTCTGATTTCTTCTGAATGTTTGGTCTGCTCGAGAACATACCGAGTGCAAAAATACGGCTTTTGGAGGTTCACATTTCTAAATCGATGAAAGTCGTTGGGGCCGACGCCGGAGTTCGCCCTCCACGATCTTGTGCCGGATACCAGGCAACCGCCTCGGAAACGCTCACTCTGACACCCGACACCCGATACCCGAAACCCTTCCTCGCCCTTCTCGTAGCGCTGCTTCTGTTCGCCGCCTGCACCCCTACGCCGCTTGAATCCGGCGATCTACTTATTACCCTCACACGTGACGGCAATTGCTTGGATTGCCCCTGGTACTCAGTGTCGATCTTCGCCGACGGTCACGTGCAATTCAAGGGAATCGCAGGCACGGTCGCGCATGGCGAGCGATACACAATCGTCGACCACGATTCGTTGCAGCGACTCGCGGAAGATATCATAAGGCTAAAATTCTTCGCAATGCAGGATCGGTACGACACCCGAAAATTTTACGATGGAAGCACGACAACCCTCGACGTTCGTTTTCGGGGAATGCACAAAAAAGTGATCGATCATTATGGCGCACCCGACAGTCTTCATTATATAGAGAGCCGGATCGATCAGCTATCCGGCGCAAACTTCTGGATCGGAGGAGGTGCCGAACCGCCGAACCCAAACTCACGTGAAGCGCGAGAACAACGTCACAGGATCGATAGTCTCGAAGCGATCGACGACGAAATGCTCCAGCAATATCAAAACCTTCGGGACAAAGGAGAGACACGGCAGGCCTTCCACCTTTTCCACGAAGAGCGAAAACTTAACGATTCCATCGCAAGGGCGTATGAATATTTTACCGGTATGCCGGTCGATACGCTGAGCGTGCGGAAGCCTCAGAGATAAAAGTACGGATAGTGCCGTCATTGAATATCTCGACTTAGGGTCATTGCTTCGCTGCTACATTTTAAGCGGGGATGTTTAGAAGCGCGGAATTTTAGGAGTGGTGTCATTGCGAGCGCAGTTCACGCTCGCCACGGCGAGCTTGAACGGAGCGAAGCAATCATTTCGGGTTGGACATCGCTCTGTCGCTCGCTTCGATGCACGCTCATGGAGATTGCTTCGCTGCGACATGCAAATAAGAGATTTAGAATAGGGGGCCATGCCGAATGGACTCAGTTAGGTGCTATTTGGCACTGCTGATCGAGGTGCTCTTGGGGGCACCATTCATGTCGTCGTTATGTTTTACTTATTCCATTAAGTCCCTCGAGCCAATCTCCGGCGTGCTCCACAGCTGGTTGGGAGGGGAGAATTATGAATAAAGTTTATACACACGCAGATCATTGAGAAAAAATTGGCGAATTTTGTGAAAATTCGTGGGGTTTGGCTCGTGTCGAACATTCATTGACCCGTTTACGCCTGCTCGCTATCATGACACGTCCGATTCCTCGCATTCAGAACGTAGCCCCAGTCAGGGCGTATCGAGGTCTTTTCTGGGACCGGATTTCGCTGCTGGAATGGATGGGGGCCGCGGGCGAGGATATCGTGAGCGGGATGTTTGGTCCGCGCGAGTTGATCCTTGTTAAAAAGCCGGAGTATGTGCACGAGGTCCTGGTCGAGCAGGCGGAGAAATTTCACAAAGGCCGTGAATTTGCGATCTACACCAGGCCGCTTCTCGGAAACGGATTGCTCCTGAGCGAAGATGACCTGCACAAACGGCAGCGCAAACTTGTGGCGCCCGCATTCGTCCATCGCCGCATTCGCGAATATGCGAAGGTGATGATGGATTATACATTGCGGGCGATCGACGGCTGGAAGAATGGCGAGCGAATCGACATTTCTCGCGAGATGATGCGGATCACACTTGGCATCGCGGGCAAAACACTCTTCGGGGCCGAGGTCGGCGAAGATGCCGATTCGATCAAGACTTCGCTCACCTTCCTCATGCATTATGCGGAACAGGAGCTTCGTATCCCGCTTCATATTCCACTCAACATTCCGACACCACGGAATGTACGTGTGCGAAAGTCGATCGCCGAACTCGACAAGATCATCTTTCGGATGATCGCCGAACGACGAGCGAGTGGTGAAGATGTCGGCGATCTCTTATCGATGCTGCTGATTGCCCGCGACGAAGATGATGGCAGCGGCATGACCAATCAGCAGGTACGCGACGAAGCGATGACGATCTTCCTTGCGGGACACGAAACGACGGGTAACGCAACTGCATGGATGTGGTATCTGCTCGCTAAAAATCCGGAGCAATACGACCGGCTGATCGAAGAAGTAAAGATCCTCAACGGCAAGCCTCCCGAGATGGAAGATCTTGTCAAGCTTCCTTTTGCAATGCAAGTATTTAAAGAAGCCATGCGGCTGTATCCGCCCGCATATATTTTTGTTCGGAGCGCGACTCAGGACGTTATGATCGACGGATTTTTGATCAGAAAAGGGACGGCGCTCATTATCAGCCCCTATCTCATGCACCGCGATCCTCGAAATTTTCCCGATCCAGAGAGATTTGATCCCGATCGATTTCTCCCAGAGCGGGAGAAGCAACTTCCGCGACATGCGTACCTACCCTTCGGTGCGGGTCCGCGCATTTGCATTGGCAATCAGTTCGCGATGATGGAGGGTCACCTGATGACGGTCGCGATCGCGCAGCAGGTTCGGTTTGACTTGCTTAGCAACACTGTGGTTCAACCCGAACCACTTATCACACTTCGCCCAAAGGGCGGAATTCCTGGCATCGTGCGCTGCCTTTGACGAAGGATGAAACATTCTTTCATAATTCGTGGTAATCATTTGCGATGAGAACCGCTTTTTTTCTCGCAGTTTTTCTTATAGGTGTTTCTATCGGTGTTCCTGGGCAACGTGCATTTGCGCAGCATTTCACGGTGGTCGATACGCTGCAGGATGGTAACCTGACGCTCTATCTCATCTCCACTCAGGGAGCACTGAGCAATAGGACCTATTTGACACTTGACGAGGCGATCAAGTCACACAAGGCAACACTGAAAGAGACCGGCACGACGGATCTCCTGATCGAAAATCACTCGGATCAGGATATTTTTATCCAATCGGCATCGATCGTCAAAGGCGGCCAGCAGGACCGCATGCTTGCGAACGATCTTATTATTCCTGCCGGCGGCGAACCTGTCGTGGTGCCTGCATATTGTGTCGAGCACGATCGCTCCTTCCAGCGGGGCGCCGAGCCGTTGGGCGAGTTCAGTGCCGCATATGAGTTGGCACCGATAGCAAGTTTGCGCGTGCTCGCGAAGAAGCCGTTGATCGATCGAACTGGTACGACCGTGTCGACAACGAGCCGTGGCGATGGACTTACGGCCCCATCCGATTCAAACCATCGCGTCGCCTCCAACAACGAGCAAGCCCTTCTCGATCAGCTTGCGCTCTATGAGAGCCGAAGTGTTTTTCAGGAATCGGTACCGCAGAAAGCACTGCAGGAGTCGATCTGGCGAGATGTCGGCTTCGTCCAGGCAGGCCTTTCTACGCTTACAGGACATTCGGTAAAAGATGTACGCTCGCCTTCGAGCCTGGAGTTGAGCCTCGAGGATACTGCGATCGAATCTCAGATTCATCCGGGCGCCCTGCTGCAACGTCTCAAAAATAAAGTGGGCCGCGCAACGGGAATCGTTTATGCGATCAATGGTGAGCTTCGAGGTGCGGAAATATATTCGTCGAGTGAGCTATTTCAAAGCGAGCTATCAACGCTTTTAACGAGCATGAACCTGGAGGCGATGCTCGCAGTGAAAGAAGCTCCAACTGAACGAGCCGAGAACGAAACTGTCATTCGATTCCTCGATTTTCTGCCTGGGAGTCCGATCGAACGCGATCTCTCGATCCGCGAACACGTAAAGTCATACGCTGGCGGCGGTCTGTACCGTTTTGAGACCATTGATTCGCTGGAGCCCCGCACGGTTCTTCATCTTTCGATCTTGAAGGCAGAAATAAACTAAGTGTGCCGCCGATTGTTTTGATTTTATGTTAGGATAATGGCTCTTTATTCAAGTAATTGAATCATTTGTTGCGATTGGCATAAACATTGACTTGGAAGATCTCACCGTCCGTAGATTTGTAAGTGGGACAAGGTCGGTCGAAATGGAAGCATGTTGCGATTATCGAATATTGTTGACGACGATGAAGTTGGAACTCCCGATACGGATGCGCAAGGTCGCGTAGTCCCGGAGGGGCCGGCGCTCCCGCTAACTTCTTCTGCGGCTCTTCCACTGCCGGCGAGCCGGACCACCGATCCGAGCAAAGTTGCAGGTACGGCGGGACATCATAAAAGGCGCGCTCGCGTCCTGAAGTGGTTCGATACTTACAAAGATCGCAAGACCCCGACACTGCTCAGGCAGATCTGGAAAAGCGACTGGACGATTGCCGCGTTTATCCCTATGGGTATCGCCTTCTACGGCATGAAGCTCACCGGCTGGCCGTGGCTCGGCGTGGTGTTTTTCATGCTCGCGATGAGCACCGTCGACGCCATCCTCAGCATCTTCGTTGTCAGACTATCTTTCCAGCAGAATAAAAGCGGCTTTTACAGAACAGAGGATTACGAGCGCGATTGGCTCCGGTACCGGGTTCTTCTAAGTATGACGAAAGCTGCCTTGCTTTTCGTGATCGGTCTTGGCTGCGGGTGGACTGCGATGGTCGGCGCGCACTTAACCTGGTTCTTTACCTCCTGCGAGCGTTTGCGCTATATTTTGCTTCGATGGTCGATGTCGGAGAAATACGAGGATCTCCAGCGCTGGAGCGTCTTTGCTGTTCTGAGAGAAGTTCATGTAGAGCCGACTCTGAAGAATTTCGATATATTGGCTGGCATTGGTATCGTTCTCGGTTTCGGTGTGACGTTCTTATTCTAACTCGTTGTCTTTATTGAGCTTGGGCTCATGAAGCTCGGCCGTATTGCCCAAAGCACGCTAAA
Source organism: Kapaibacterium sp. (SeqCode) (assembly GCA_038240295.1). Lineage (GTDB taxonomy): Bacteria > Bacteroidota > Ignavibacteria > Palsa-1295 > Palsa-1295 > JABDDM01. The sequence goes on along the minus strand of JBBSDW010000081.1, from coordinate 1,001 downwards.
ATAGCACTTCCACTTGGCACCGTCGTTGCAAGCAGATAAGATAGTTCAACACATTTCAAGATATCACATGTTAGGATTTATGTTCACAGCAGCCGGCGCGACGATCTTCGCCTTGATCGCGATAGTCATCGTCGGAATGTTCCTGCTCTCCAGGGTTCCGAAGCGTCTTACGATAGTTGAGCGTGATCAGCTACGTGTTGAATTAGGGGCAAGACGCCTACGTAATGTTTGGAAGAAATAACGATCAAACGGGCCAGCGTTCCATGCTGGCCGTTTCATTTTTAGTCAAAGCTCAGGAATGAGATTCGGTGGCCGGTGTCAATAGTTGGCTCCGCGTTGCGCGCCTCGTACATTGCCGTGTCACATAAGGTAAACAAAATCTCTGTGTACCTATAATACGTCCCGACACCCGTATCTCACTTTGGCTGTTTTTTATCGAAGTCGAGAGAAAGTGAGTTGATACAGTATCGAAGTCCCGTCGGCGCCGGCCCATCGTCGAAGACATGCCCAAGATGAGCCCCGCACCTCGAACAGACGACCTCCGTCCGAACCATTCCATGCGTGACATCCCGATTCTCAATAATGCGAGTCCCCTCGATGGCCTTCGAAAAACTCGGCCATCCGCAGCCTGCATCGAACTTTGTCTCCGATTCAAACAGTGGATTGCCGCATGAGCCGCATTTGTAGATCCCGTCTTCGAAGAACGTCTCATACTTACCCGTGAACGGCCGCTCTGTCCCCTTCTCGCGCATCACATGAAACTGCTCTGGTGTAAGCTCTTTCTCCCACTCTTGATCGGCCTTTTTGACTTTGTCAGATGACTTCGGATATTTGGATAGGTCTTCCATACTTTTGCTTTAAAAATTTGTTACTCATACAACAGAGCTTGGCTCAATTTATTCCAGCGCCTCCCTGGTGTCGGGTGTCGGGTGTCAGGGAAATACGAGGCAGAAACGATGTTCAATCCCCACTCAGCACTTTTTACTCAGCACTCAGCACTC
>JBBSDW010000080.1:0-15776 GCA_038240295.1 Kapaibacterium sp. (SeqCode) | reverse complement strand
GTAAGTGAAGAGTTAGCTCGTCGCGTGCTTCTCGATCGCGGAGCGGAATGCCAGTGCATGCCAGGAGGAGCGCATCGGAACTTCCCATTGACCGTCGCGGAGTTCGGATAAACGTGTGAGGGTGTTATTAAAGACGATCGTATCTGCGGTTGCTTCGCCCGATTCGATCAACGCTTTGAAAGACATGCGGTCGGTCGATCTGATCGCCGTACCTTCACGATAGAAGACCTTCGTCGCCGAAAGAAAATTCACACCGTGCTCGTTGCCGAGTGTGGCGATCTCCTTCGTCAATGAGTCGATCGAACAACCAGAAGGCGCCTCGATATTTTCATCTGCGGCCACAAAAACGAATTGATCGTAGCGAACTTCCGTTGCCGCAGCCAACGCCTTCCCATGGGCGCGCCAGGCATCCACGATCGCTGTTAACCGAGATTCAAAATCGTTAACATGCTCACGCGGAAGTGGCTTCTCGGATGCAAAGATCCACAAGCGTGACTGATGGGGAAGTTGAGATAGGGTGTACGCTGGCATCGGTAGAAATTGAGTTGTTGTAAACTTCGAACATTTGGAGATATGCTTCAATTCATCTCGGCGCTCGCCTACACCGGAACATGCGGGGATTCGAGAAGGTTATAACCGGACAAAAGCTGCGAAAAACTCGCCAAATTATGAAGACGAAGTAGCCGTAAACTCATGCAGTGTATGAAGTTACTGCGGACGAAATTCTGGACCATTTTCTCCATGTTGACGAATGGAATTCGGATAAGATGGCGATCAATCAATCAGGGCAGTTCTCGGACGTATATAAAGTGCCACTCGATGTGACCGAGGAGATGTTCTGGGCACCAAATCAGTCGGATCTTTGGCCGAAGTGTCGACTCGCTTCATGACAGACTCGCGGTAGCGAAGCCAGAAGTCTCAATCCATCCATTACGCACTGACATAGGGCGTCGTGCTCCCGAGACGGTGTTTTTCCTTCATCGTAAGGTAGGCGACGGCGGCAATGATCGTGATCAGGAAAATAATGTTGATGATGGTAGTGCTGATTCCGAGGCCGTCGTCTTTTGGATCGGCGGTCAGCAGATCGCCGGTCGATGCGCCGAGTGGACGTGTAAGGATGTAGGCAAGCCAGAAGGCAAGCACAGCATCCAGTTTGAGATAAAGATGCGCGAGATAGATGATCGCGATCGCTCCCAGGAATAGCACTGCCGACCAGGCATAGCCGACGCCGAGACTCTCTCCGATCAGATCACCCGCCGAAGTTCCGAGTGCGAAGGTGAAGAGTATTGCCGCCCAATAAAAAAGCTCACGTCGAGTTGTGACTATCGAGTGCACCGATAGTGTTTTTTCACTGATATACCAAAGAATAAAGGTAACGATAAGCGCGGAGCCAAAGATGATCGAGGTGGTTGCAAGGCTTATGCCTGCGTTGTCGACAAGATTGTCGGAAATGAGCGTGCCCACCACGCTAATCAGCACCACGACGAGCCAGTAGATCGCTGGTACATACTTTCTCGCACGGAGTTGAAAGAGCAACGCGATTAGGAACAACCCAGCCATCACGTAGGACGTATTGACAAGTCCAAGATTCATCGTCGTTGAGAGAAAATCCGCGCCGGTCTCACCGACCGTGGTCGCCATGATCTTGATCACCCAGAAGATGATCGTCACTTCCGGTACCTTGTTCAGCATGGCCCTCAGTTTCTCGTCCTTAATCACCATTATTGCAATTGATTTTCGAAAACAAAGCGAGGGGGCTTGCAAGGATAGTGCCGCAATGAGAATCGCGCATGTGCTACGAAAATTATCTCGACAATTTGAGGAGCGCCAGCGTCAAATTCTCCTTTCTGTTCAGCTCGATTTTTTTTCGAATTGCGGATCGGTGCCATTCGATCGTTCTCGTGGAAGTTGAGAGGAGGAGCGCGATCTCTTTTGTCGGAATCGAGAGCGCGAGCATTTCTGCGATGCGAAGTTCGGTCGGGCTGAGTTCTGGAGCGCGTTTCCGCAACATTTCCTGGGTTGTTGAGGTGGCGCGAGTTTCTCCTATTGGTTCAAGTTTCTGCGATGAAGGATTCTCGCGATGTTGGTCGAGTATTATCTGGCGCTGTCGCTCGATCTCTTTGAGCGCCTGCGCCAAAGCGTTCGAGTTAATCTGGCTCAACGACGACACCCACTCAGCGATCTTTCGAATCGCGCTCTATCCGAATGCGCACAATGACGGAGGGCTCGATCTTTGGCATTCGACGCCGGCGGTGATCTATGAGGATACGATCAGGAACAGCGATCTATTTGTCTATTCAACGGCCATACTTTCATACGACATCACGGGCGATGGCATCGAGGATCTGCTTGTCTGCGACAGCGCCCATATTTATATCTTCAAAGGCGGCCCAAACTTTGGCTCGACAAAGCTGACAAAACAATCCGCAGATTTCGTGATCACTTCGCCAGCGTTGCTTGATCCCGCACATTTCAAAGTCTCTGTTTTCGCAAGCTCGATCTTTGGTGCAGGTCAGTTGCAAGGCTCCAACACGCCCTATCTTGGTGTGATCTGCGCCGGAAACGGGCGGATCCCAGTTACGTATCTTTATGCGGGCGGCGACGCGCTGGATACTTACTATGATGGGGTCATCTCTTATGCTGGTGGGGAGCCTGCCGAAGTCGTAAATTCGAGCGGTATTGTTGTCCGGCATAACCTGGTCTTCGAGGGCAGTTTCCCCAATCAGTTGGGCTACTATCTCCTTCAGAATGGGACAGAAACCTTGCCGCACAAGCGCTTTGAGTCCGTTGAGCCGGAGCCGAAGATTGAGCCTGTTCAGGTTCGCTATCTGACCGGACATAAAGTTGAGTTGATAACAGCACTGCCATCGAGCGTCTCATTAATGTTGAATATTCTTGGCGAGAAAATGGAGCTTCCTGCGCATCAAAGCTTGAGTAGCCGAACGACACTTGATCTGTCGGGCTATACTGCCGGGGTGTACTTCGTTAGCCTGAACTCAGCAAGAGGTCAAACATTCATCAAGCTCCTTCGATAGCTCGTTCGATCGAGTGAGCGCCATCGTTGTCGGCTCCGGCAATTGTTTCGCCCTCAAATCCGTTAGTGCGCGGCTTGGAAGTGGTGGAATTCAATCGTTGAGGGGATAAAGAATAGATGATCGCGGTCAATAATGTTACGAAGGCGTTTGGTTCAAAAACGCTGTTTGAGTCGGTTTCGGTGCAATTTACTCCGGGAAAGCGTTACGGCCTGACGGGTCCGAATGGCTGTGGAAAGTCGACGTTTATCAAGATCCTTTCGGGCGAAGAAGAAGCGAATCGCGGTACGATTTCGCTGCCGCGCAAGGTCGGCGTCTTGCGTCAGGACCAGTTCCGTTACAATAATAACCGCATCATTGACACTGTGCTCATGGGCAATCAGGCCCTCTGGGCCGCACTCGAAGAACGCGAGGGGCTCTATCAGGAGCCCGACATCACGATCGAAATGGGCATGCGTCTGGCCGAACTTGAAGGCGTTGTTTCGGAAGAGAATGGATACGTCGCCGAGCAGCAGGCTTCCGAGCTTTTACAGGGAATCGGAATTCAGGAAAAGCAGCATGAAGAACTCATGAGCACGCTGCCAAACGATCTGAAATTTCGTGTGCTCGTTGCGCAGTCGTTGTTTGGCGATCCCGATGCGCTGCTTCTCGATGAGCCGACCAACTATCTCGATCTCGAGTCGATCCATTGGCTTGAAGAGCGGCTGCATGAATTCGAAGGGACGCTCATCGTGATCTCGCATGATCGCCACTTTCTGAATTCGGTTTGCACGCACATCGCCGATATCGATTACGATACGATCATCACCTATACCGGCAACTACGATGCGATGGTCGAGGCGAAGATCCAGGGACGTGAGCAGATCGAATCGATCAATCGCGACAAGGCAAAAAAGATCGCGCAGTTGCAGGATTTCGTCGCACGTTTTGGCGCCGGCCAGCGTGCAAGTCAGACGCAATCGCGTATCAAGGAGATCAAGCGTCTTGAACTGACCGAGCTAAAAAAGTCGAACATCCAGCGTCCCTATATCAAGCTTGAGATCAAACGTCAGTCGGGCAAGGATGTCCTGATGGCGAAGGATCTCGCAAAGAGCTATCTCCAACCCGATGGTTCGATGAAGCAGATCTTTGAAGATCTCTCGCTCACGTTCACGCGCGGTGAGAAGGTCGCGGTGATCGGGAATAACGGCCTCGGCAAGACGACGCTGCTGCGCATGCTCGTCGGCGATCTCGTGCCGGATTCCGGCGCGGTGACGCAAGGCCACGAACTTTCGATCGGATATTTCCCGCAGGATTACAAAGAGGGCATCACGCCTGGCATGACCGTCTATCAGTGGCTCGAATCACATTCGACCGACGAAGGACAGGAAGTATTGCGCGGACTGCTTGGGCGAATGCTCTTCTCCGGCGAAGACGCACATAAGAAGACCGACAAGCTTTCGGGAGGAGAATCCGCCAGACTGATTCTCGCGCGATTGATGCTCGAACAACCGAATGTTCTTATCCTCGATGAGCCGACCAATCACTTGGATCTCGAAGCCGTAAGCGCACTCGCTTTTGGTCTTGAGAAATTTGCAGGCACGGCGATCTTTGTGAGCCACGATCGCGAACTCGTAAGCGAAGTTGCGACGCGCATCATTGCGATCACCGACGAAGGCGTCTCCGATTTCGCCGGTACCTACGAAGAATATCTCGAAGCACTCGAACACGAAAAGAAAACCGGTAAGAAAGCTTCCATGAAGCAGATGGCAATGACGCGCTGATCGCAAGCTGTCGCCGCAACCCCCACGAGGTGAACATCGTCTCCAAACCAGCGGTTGGCAAGTCAGCCAAGGAGAACTCTGCTGAACCAGACCTCCATCTCGGAAAAACTAATCGCAAAAAAGAATTAAAATATTCTGAAGAAATGTTGGACGCCCTGTTTGGGTTATATCTTATGTAAGGCAAGAAATAAAGTTAAAGATCATGAAAACATTCATCAGGGTAGGAGTGATCATAATTATTTTTGTCGGGGAAGTGTTGGTATTTCTTGAGTTAATGCAGCTAACCATCATGCGTTTTATACTCGAACCATCAGGGCCTTTTTTCTTTATAATAACTTTTTATCTCATTGCTACTTTTCTGATTTGGTTGCTTGTGAAATTATCCATGCTGGTGTGGAGGAGCAAGTAAATGAACTTATAATTTGCAAAAAAAAAAAGATGGAAAAATATCCATCTTTTTTTTTGCTTAATAAAAAAAAATAAATTTATTTCCGCCCGTGAACTGTTATGTAATACCCATCATCAACTGCCGCCGCAGTATTTGTTACAAAAGTTCTTACATCAATAATGCCTGCAGCATATGACGTAATTGCAACGACCGGAACAATTCCTTCTTCAGCATTTTTACATGTAATTTGAATTGAAATATCTGAAGCCTTCGCGCATCTGGAAGGCTCGCATCATGGTATTGCCGCAGTCTTGAAAACTGCCGACCGCAACGTCTCCAGAGTTCGACTTTCTGGCCTTCCTCTGAAATAAGCCGATTATTGGCGATTCTGAGTTGCGTTCGCGAATAAAATAGCTTTCTTAGATTCCAATAATTTGGACGGTTGCAAAAATATGGCAACAAAAATGAGGTTTTTGAACTCCCGTTTCGATCCCGTTGCCTTTCTGAGGAGTACTCAGTTTTAGTCAGGTGTTTGGCCGTAAAATGCGGCTCATTAACTGCCAATATCAACAAAATCCGACTTGAGCCTCATCCAACGCCGAAGTTGGAGAGATGTAGATGGCGATCCGGTTTAGGGATGATCCCGGTCCAACGAGCGACCATATGATAACTCGCCCCCGGGCGGTCGGTTTTATTCTCGCACTGTTGATGTCGTGCTTGTGAAACCGGTGAAGGAAGAGGTTCGGTAATGTATAATCGACACAGCTGGTATCAAAGGTGTGATTAATGTGTATATTGGCATAAATCAAACCCCACTATGCGTTTCTTACACCCAGCCAACCTGAATTCAGCCTTTACATTTCGGTGCCTGCTTGCGCTCGCGCTTACCGCAACCGGATGTGCATCGACTACATCGCCCACACAGAACGGAACAGGCGCTCCCGGAGGGACACTTTATTATGCCGAGCACCCGCCAGGCATCGAGAAGCTTGATCTCAATTCGGGCGTTGTTACCACAATCATCTCTGGCGACATGCCGAGCGCACGCGCTGATGGTTGGATACTCGGTGTATTCCAAAACGATCTCGGATTCGTTTCTCCGGATGGGGCGCAGGCCAAGGTCATTCTAACGAGAGACAATACGGTCAGCGGTTACGCCTCATCGTTCGGTGATCCCCGGCTTTCTCCTGATGGCCGATACATTGCCTACCATCAGCGTTTTTATGATCTTGTCGAGGTGGTCGATGCAGTGACGGGGGCGTCGGTTGCAAGGATCGGCAGTGAAGCGAAGACGGAGTATTTTGGGCATCCGAGTTGGGGCAAGGATGGGAGTCTCTACGTTCACGCTGTTCCATTCAACGCGGTACTGGCCGGTGGAGGCATTTATAAGGTTGATCCAACATTCACCTCGATCTCGCGGATAGACCCAAACCTCAATCTTCCGACCCAACCAACGGTAAGTCCGGACGGCACGACGATCGCGTTCATTCTTGGCAATCACCTTTGGACCATGGGCATCGACGGTTCGAATCCGAAGCGGGTCACAACGTCCGACGGAACAGAATCCTGGCCGACGTGGTCACCAGATAGTAAGTGGGTGGCCGTTCAAGATGGTGGTTGCGATGTTTTTCTCGTACCAGCCGCCGGCGGTACGGCCGTAGATCTTCACGCAAAATTTCCGACCACGTTTGGCGACGGGGTGACGCATTGCCCCTCGAGCGAGCAAATGGACTGGAAATAACATTCCCTTACCACCCTTTACAAAGATTGAAATTCCGTATCAACGGGGTTGTATATTTGAAATCTGAACCTGAAAGTTTCGCGCATTGAGAACACCACGAGAATATTTTCCTTCTGCCATGGAATTGTTTTTTCCGGGATCGGTGGAGGTTGTTGACTTACTTGGTCGCACGTCCTGGTCTCGAACACTAGATCAATCAAGTGGAGATTGGAGGACCGTCTCTATTCCGGCACCTGCCCATAATGGCGTGTATTTTGCCCGAGTGAGCGGAGGTTCTTTTACCAGGTTACAACCCTTCAGCGTAGCGCGATGAAAAAGCTTCTGCTATTTCTGCTGGCTGTGACATCGCCGTCGACGGTGCTCGCCCAGCACGAAAATGACAATTGGATCTGGGACGGTTCGCAGGGAGTGACTTTCGTTTCAGGATCCCCCTTCTACTTGGATAGCGTTTCGAACCATCGGGATTTGTCTGCTTCGTGCGACGCTACTATTTCGGATAAACTGACCGGCAAACTTATACTCTCATCGAACACAGGGTGATTTATAATAATGTAAACGATACGATGCTCGATGGCAATATTACTCGATTCGGCGATGGCCGGCCGCATCCAACTGGCTGGCAGTATACGATAGATTTTGTTGCTTCGACCTCGACTGGGTGCGATGGTGAGTGCTATGAGTTTCGAGCGACCGATACCGCTGTTTCCAGAGCACATGACCGCCGTTGGGAATTGCCGGGTTCATCAATGAAAGCAGCAAGTGGCGATCGTGTTTCTCAAGCATGTTATCCAGCTCCGGGCGTCTATCCCGTTCGTTTGTTCGCTACGTATTCGTGGGGCGTGGATTCGATCGTGAAATATGTGCAGGTAGGAGAGTCGGCGGGTCCGATCACTGTCACCAATCCGGTGTCGTTGACCTCGGATGGAATAAGCGATGTTGTTATCCAACCCTCGATAAAGCTTCCGGCACGCGTCTTACCTTCGGACACTGTCATGTTTAATTTGGTCGAATATAATCTTTCCTTCGATCCCTTGTTGATTCATGTTCCTGATTCCGAGCTTGTAACGCGAGTAACTGCTCCTCCGGGCTTCGTGATTTCCGAAGCTCACTCGACCGCTACTGGTTTATTCGTAGCGTTCGGAAGCGCAGGATCGGATACAGTGAGCCGGTCGCTCTCACTCGGGAGTGTCGCTTTTCAGCCATTAGGACTCGCTGGCTCAACCAACGTTCGGCTTGACTACGTAGCAGTGTCCGATGGGCTTCACAAGTTTACATTTTGCCCGGACGAGCAAAACGTCGTGGGGCAAGTAACAGTAGTGCCCCAAGCCGTTCAATTGCAATTGAACCCAAATCTCTTCTCCCTGCGGCCCAACCCCGCCTCGACATCGGTACAGGTCACGACCCCTATCTATCATGGCTTCAATTACAATGTGCGCGACGTATTAGGGAGAACAGTGCAGAGCGGTCATCTTACAACTGCCGGTGGAAGAATAGCCCTTGATGCGTTGCGAAGTGGGGTTTACATTTTTGACGTCGTCTCCTCGGGGCTTCACCACACGTTGCGACTGAATGTTGTACGTTAGTGCTGCATCCATTTCGAGAGTTCGCTTTGCTTCAATGTTCCTTTCTTTAGTTGACGAAGCTTCATCACGTAAAAGATGATCGGCGTCACGAGCAGCACGTGGATGGCGCTCGTTAGCATTCCGCCGATCATTGGCGCTGCGATGGGCTTCATAACGTCTGAGCCAACACCATTCGATAACAGGATCGGGATGAGCCCGATCATTGCCGTTGCGACTGTCATAAGTTTTGGTCGCAATCGAAGTACCGCGCCGTCAATCGTTGCATCGTAGATATCTTTTGCGGTGAGCGCTGCATGATCTCCTGCTGCGTGCGCAGCGATCTTGTGATCGAGCGCTTCATGAAGATAAACGACCATCACAACACCCGTCTCGGTCGCAATGCCATAGAGCGCCAGGAAGCCGATCCAGACCGCGACGGACCAGTTGTAGCCGAGAAATGCGATGAAGAACACTCCGCCAACAAGCGCGAACGGCACGCTGAGCATCACAACCGATGCTTCCTTGAAATCACCAAGCGTGAAGAAGAGAAGAATAAAGATGATGAGAAAGACGATCGGCACCACGATCCTCATCTGCGCTGCGGCATGTTGCTGCTGCTCATATTGACCGCTCCAGGTGAGTGTGTAGCCCGGCGGAAGTGTTAGCGCGTGCGAGAGTGTGCTTCGCGCTTCTGCAACAAAGCTGCCCATATCGCGGCCGCGAACATCGAGATAGACGACCGATCGCAACAGTGCATTTTCACTTGAGATCATCGGGGGACCGCTCGTGATCTCGATCGTTGCCAGATCGCCAAGCGGTACATACTGTGTGTTCGAAACAGAGTTCGAACTTAGCAGGGAATACGTTGGTACTCCATTGGTTGCACCAGTTTGGCCGCCAGGTGTGCTGCCCATCTCGGGAGACTTTTGAGTCTGATCGCTCCCCATTGACGATCCCATTCCGTTGCTTCCGCCACTACCACCATCGTTAATCCCTGAAGAAGCGGTCGTTGCACTACCCATACTTGCAGATGATGGAGCTGCACCAGCGGCCGTACTTGCAAACGTTCGCGAAGGTATCGTGACAGGAACAGGCAGCCTCCGTAAATCTTCAAGGGATGCGCGGTAACCCGAAGCAAGCCGAACGGTGATCGGATAGCGCGAACGTCCGTCGATGACGGTGCCGGCGTCCGTTCCTCCGATGGCCGATTGCACGAGATCGTTAACGTATGCGGGACTGAGTCCATATAAACTCGCAGCAGTTGGCTTTATTTTGATATCGAGAAACGAACCGCCTTGAACGCGTTCTGCGGCAACGTCGGCCGCGCCCTTGATCGGTTTTAAGATCGCTTCTGCTCTGATCGCAAGTGATTCGAGCGTATCGAGGTTGCTGCCGAAAAACTTCAGTCCAAGATCGGTACGAATTCCCGTCGAAAGCATGTTGATTCGATTAATGATCGGCTGCGTCCAGCTGAGTGCCACGCCCGGCGTTTGCAGATTGCGGTTCAGTTCATTGATGATCTTATCTTTCGTCATCCCCGGTCTCCACTTGCTCTTATGCTTCAGAAGAATGATCGTCTCAACCATTGACTGAGGCGCAGGATCGGTCGCCGTTTCGGCTTTGCCCGCCTTACCGAGTACCTGATCGACCTCTGGAAAATTCTTGATGATCCCATCCTGCAGTTCAACGATGCGCGTCGCTTCAGCGAGCGATGTACTCGGCACAAGCAACGGCATGAAGAGGAGGCTGCCTTCGTCGAGAGGCGGCATGAATTCGGACCCAAGACCGAGCGTGACCGGAATCGCAATGATCAATGCAAGTAAGTTTAATCCAATGGTGATTTTGCGATGATTAAGTGCCCATCGAATAACCGGCAAGTAGATGGCACGGAAAAAACGCGAAATCGGATTTTTCTCTTCGGGCCGCATTTTGCCTTTCATGAGGAGCGTCATCAGCACCGGCACAAGCGTGATCGAAACAAGCGCGCTGCCAAGCAGCGAAAATGTTTTGGTGAATGCGAGTGGCTGAAAGAGTTTGCCTTCCTGTCCGGTTAAAAGAAAGACCGGCAGGAAGCTAACGACAATAATAAGTATCGAAAAGAAGATCGCTCGCGCAACTTGCTTGATGCTTCGAACGACGACCGCCTGCTGATCGTAGTCGATACCGAGCGTCTCTTTTAGCTCTTGCGCAATTGCCAAATTTCGATACGCATTTTCAAGCAGCACGATCGAGGCATCGACCAGAATTCCGATACCGATCGCGATGCCTCCAAGCGACATGATGTTGGAGCTGATACCAAAAATGCGCATCAGGATAAAGGCGATGAGCACCGAGATGGGGATCTCGATGACAATGCGAAGCGCGCTTGGTAGGTGAAAGAGAAAGAGGAGGATGACAAGCGTGACGATGATCGCTTCTTCGATCAAAGTATGCTCGAGATTTGAAACGGAAGCTTCTATAAGATCGGATCGGTCGTAGGCCGATTGCACCGTAACGCCTTTCGGAAGTCCCGGACGAATCTCATCGAGCTTCGCTTTGACTGCATCGATGACATCTTTCGCGTTCTCACCCGAGCGCATCACAACGATGCCGCCCGTGACTTCGCCTTTGCCATTCTTATCCAATGAGCCGCGGCGCGGTGCGGCACCGATCGTGACGTCGGCAACACTGGTAAGTTGGATGGGTACCCCATTCTGCGAGCCGAGATAGATCTTGCTGAAGTCCGCAAGCGAAGTGAAATATCCCTGACCACGCACAAAATTCTCACGTCCGTTGATTTCCACAATACGGCCGCCGACGGCATTGTTCGAGCGCATCACCGCCGTCGTGACGTTCTCCATCGATATGCCTGCCAGTTGCATTCTCCGAGGATCGACGTTGATCTGATACTCCTTCACGAAGCCGCCGACCGATGCTACTTCCGCAACACCTGTGACTGACTGCAACTGAGGTTTGATGAACCAGTCCTGCAGTGATCGAAGCGAACCGAGATCGTAACCAGCACCTTCGACCGTATACCAATAGACATGGCCGACGCCCGTACCGTCAGGACCTAATTCGGTTTTTGAACCTTGCGGCAGCGTCGGCTGGATCGCTGAAAGTTTTTCGAGCACACGAGATCGCGCCCAGTATTGATCAACCCCATCTTCGAAGATCGCATAGACAAAACTCATCCCAAACATCGACTGCGCACGAACAGCTTTAACCTTTGGAAGTCCCTGTAATGCTGTCACGAGAGGGAAGGTGAGCTGATCCTCGACTACCTGCGGCGAGCGACCCATGTATTCCGAGAAGAGGATCACCTGATTCTCGGAGAGATCGGGTATCGCGTCGACGGGTGTCGTGTAGATCGACCACACGCCGACGGCAGAAATTATAAGGAAGATGGCTATGACCGCCAGGCGGTGGGTAGCGCTCCAGTCAACGATGCGTTCGATCATTGCAGTGGCTGAATGGAAGTGATGTAATACTCGCCGTTATCCATGCGCGTCAGTGTGAAACGAACCTGCTCATTGGTTTTGACCGAGTTGAGTTCAGCAGGGACGCTGACCTTGTAGGCCATCGTCATCGCGGCCATGACCTTTGGAATATTGCCGTGATCGAGCGTGATCATCTGCGTCTTCGCATCGATCGCCCGCACTGTCCCGGTTCCCTCGCCTGCATTCTTGCTCCCCTGATCGCCGCCCGACATGTGCATCGTCGCCATCGGATTATTTTTCGTGATCTCGTGCTCGGCGTCGATCATGAATGCACCGGTCATCGCGACTTCCTGGCCTTTGACGAGGCCAGCAAGAACCTCGTAATAATCATCGGGGGATCGCGCACCAAGCGTTACCTGATGACTTCTGAACATGTCGCCGCTATCGCGCAGCCACACAAAATCGCCTTTGCCCGTGCGAATAACAGCACTGACAGGCACCGCCAACTCTTTACCGACGTGGATCGGGAACGCTGCTGAGAAGGTCATCGCAGGGCGAAGCTTCATGCCTGGATTCTGCAGCGCAACGCGAACGCTGATCGTCCGAGTGCTTTGATCCTCGATCGGAGAAATAAAGATCACCTTACCGGTGACTGTTTTATCGCCGTAGGACTCCGACTTGATGTTCGCCATCTGACCGATCGCGATATTGTGGATGTACGATTCAGGAATGTCGATCTCGGCCCACAGCGTCGAGAGATCGGCCAATTGGAACAAAGGGCTTCCTTCTTCAACGAACGCACCTTCTTCCGAAAACTTTTGGATCACCACTCCGCTTTGGGGTGCAAGGATGGTGACATGATCCGCGACAGCGGAGCTCGATTCAAGTTGATCGATCTGAAGACGTGACATCCCGAGCAGTTCGAGCCGTTTCTCGCCAGCCCTGATCAGTGTTCGGTTGGATGACGAATGAGCATCGCTTCCAGAAGCATTCGCACTCGTCATCGCCGAGTTCCGTGCGATGAGCAATTCCTGCTCCGCATTCAGGATGTCAGTGCTGTAAAAATCATAGAGTGGCTTGCCCTTTTGCACGACCGCACCTGTAGTGTTCGCGTAAAGTGTTACGATCCTGCCTCGCGCTCGCGCAGTTACCATCCGCTCGTTGTTTTCAGGTATGCGCAATATTCCGACACCCGAGATCTCCGTCGAAAAATCGCGCGACTCGACAGCCTGCGTCGATACGCCCGCCCTTACGATCGATCGGTCCGAAAGCGAGACCATTTCGACATCGCTCGCTGCAGATCCCATGTCCATTTTATCGATGGCAGCAGTCTTCGTTGGTTTAGATGTATTCGTGGTACTATTTTGGCGATCAATCATATAAACTGCAAACCCGATCGCGAGGACTGCCAACAGCAACCAGAGATAAAGCGGCAAGCCCGCATGTCGCTTGATGAGCACGACTCGAGTTCGCGCTTGAGTCGTCGCGGAGTGTTCCGGCAAAAGCTTCTGCGTGTTGGTCTCTGGTGAGTTCATGGTTCGTAACGATGTGACAGAGCTTAATGGACGGAATGCATAACTGGCGGTTGCCAGTCGTTCAGTTTCGAATAGCGCACAAGGTCTTTTCCAACAAGGTATTCGATCTGTGCGAGCGTCGAATTGTAATCAGACTCGATCTGGTACCTGTCGTGCTCGCGGTGGAGCACACTTAGCTCTGTTCGCAGCACCTCTTCAAGGCTTGCCTTGCCGTAGCTATAATTTGCACTGACCGTCTGCAGACTTGCGAGGATCGTCGGATAGATCTCATTGCGAAGCAAAGCGTATCGTGCTCGAAGCCCACCGAGCTTTGCAAGATCGATTTGCAACTGCGTGTGGATATCGAGCGTTGCTGTGCGTACATCTGCCATTCGCATATCCCGCATTGCTTCGGCTTCACCTGTTGCATCTGCACGTTTGCTGTTGTAGTTGATCGGCAGATCGAAGCTGACGCTTGCGGAGATCATGTTGCTTTGTTTCATGGTCGTCTGCGCGTCGATGAAGAGTGCATCTCGCTGCATGTAGCTAAGGGAGAATTCAAAATCAGGATATTTGTCAAGAATGCTGCGGCTGACCATCAATTCGGATTGAGTGATCTGTGAGCGGAGATTGCTCAGAATTGGGCTATCCAGCATTGCGATACTGTCTAGCTCCAAAAGTGTGTAGACGAGCGGCGGCATTGCTAGTTGTTCGGTCATTGGAACCGAGTCGAGGCTTCCACTGAGGGCCTCCAGATCGGAGCGGCGCATGGCGATCTCGGTCCGAAGTTGAACAATGTCGTCTTCGATCGAGGCGCGTTCGAGTTCGAGATTCAGAATCTCTTGCTGCGTTATTTTACCGACCGTGAGCTTTGCCTGTGCGGCGAGGATAAGCTCATCAAGTGACAGAAGATGATGCTGATCGGTTTGGGTCGCGCGATCAAGATGGTAGAGGTCAAAATAGGCGAGTTTGATATCGCGGCGGAGCGAGTTCTTTTGTGCAAGCAGAGTGAATCCCGTACTCTGCGTATCCTGCGCTGCGATCGCTTCTTCCGCGGCAAGCTTTCCGGGAAACGGCACGGCCTGACTCAAACCGATCATCTTCGATGTCATCATCTCATCATGAAAGCTGAAACTGCTCGTTGGCAAATTCTGAATGCCGAGCATCAGCATCGGATTCATGAGCGACGACTTGGCACTGATCCGCTTTCGTGCAGCGGCCAGAGCAGCACGCTCTGAGATGAGGCTTGGATGTTGACCCACCGAGCTAAGCAGTGTGTCGAGCACCGCGATCCCCGAATCTCGATCCGCCATAATCATTTGAGCACGCAGCACTCCAGTGGGCAATGCGAGCAGCAGAAGTAAGAGAAAATAAACGCGTGACGAATGCATGGGTGATCTCATTCTCCTTTTCTGGATAGTTCGAAAATGCTGTAGATATACAGCACCGATCCACGATCAAAATGCGATCGCGAATTTTACGAATCAGAAAGAGATGTTAGATCCTGAGCGTCCTAAGGAGTTCGAGCGTTGGAGCCGGAGGTGATGCGGAGGCCAGGTTATGGAAGCTCTGGTTTGGGTCGGGCAAAGGAAGATCGAGCAGCCAGTGGGTAGGCATGAGTGCAAGCGAAACATGCACGATCTGACGAACAACCGCCGGTTTGACGATCTGCGACTTCAGGCACAAGTGCTCGACCCCGTAGACGCAGCAAGTCTTTCGCTCACGACTTGAGGTAGCATCTTTCATGCACGAGTGGCACATGATGACTTGTCGCGAATCTGCCTTCACGCATGCAACAGTCACAACACTGATCCCCACCGAGGAGAAGAGTATCGCAACCGTCAAAAAAACGTGAAGTAGTTTCTGCATCGATATTCGAGAATAGACTCTCAGCAAGCAAACCGCGTGCGCATCTGATGGTTCCGACTCATCAGCGGGCGAAATCGTGGGAACAGGGTTGAATCCGGGCAAGTTACTGACGGCGGAATCCTACGCCACTTCAAAACCGGCCAGGACTCCAGGCCCCTGGAAGGCTCGCATAATGGTATTGCAGCAGTCTTGAAAACTGCCGACCGCAAGGTCTTCAGAGTTCGACTCTCTGGCCTTCCGCTGAAACTCCTCCCCCTTTTCTCAAAAGGGAGAAAGTTGGAGATCCTCGCCTACTGGTGTTGGACATATCATCAAAGGTATTACGATCTGGTCGAAGTAGTCGATGCAGTGACGGGTGCTTCGGTTGCAAGGATCGGCAGTGAAGCGAAAACGCAATATTTGGGGCATCCGAGTTGGAGACGCGCCTCGATCCAAACCTCAATCTACCAACGTAGCCAACGGTAAGTCCAGACGGCACGACGATCGCG
>JBBSDW010000079.1:0-16079 GCA_038240295.1 Kapaibacterium sp. (SeqCode) | reverse complement strand
TCCTACTTGCTCGATACAAACGTGTTTATTCAGGCTAAAAATCTTCATTACGGTTTCGACTTTTGTCCTGCGTTCTGGGATTGGATCATTGAGAACAACGGGTCCGGTAATGTTTTCAGCATCGAGAAAGTTGGGGACGAGTTAGCGGCGGCCGCCGATGAACTTGCAGAGTGGTCAAAGGATCGTGGCATCAGTTCTTTCTGAAGCCCGATACTAAATTATTGGCGGCACTGGGAACAGCAAGCGATTGGGTCACGTCACAGGGCTATGAACCTGCCGCAGTCAACACTTTTTTTCAGGTCGCCGATTACTACCTTGTAGCATTTGCGCTTGCGCATGATCATATTGTGGTTATCCACGAGATCGCAGCACAAAGTCCAAAACGAATTAAGATTCCGAATGTTTGCATTGGTCTCAACATCAAAAGCATAAATCCTTACGAAATGCTCCGAAGTGAGAAAGCACGTTTTGTTCTTGGTGCGACGTAAGTTCATCAGACGGTCTGTGGCGAGTCGGCTGTGACTTGATCTCTCTCCCTGTTTGCTTCATCCTCTTCACGGGCCGCACGCGATGGAAACGTAGTAAACAAAAAACGTTTCCGTCGGAACTAAGCGGCGACACGGTTCGTCTAACACGTCGATGGCACTTAAAAAATCGCTGGATCTTCTTTCGCCGCTCGACCTGAGCGATCCTGTTCGCGCGCGCATTCTCGTTGCGGCACGAGATACCTTCGACCGGCATGGGGTGCTTCGAGTTACGATGGAAGAGATCGCGCGAGATCTTGGCATTAGCAAGAAGACGCTCTATAAACATTTTGCGAGCAAAGAAGAGCTTGTCCGGAGCGTGGTTCAGCTTTTCATTGCCGAAAGCGCCGTTCGAATGGATTCGTTACTCGCTGAGCGGCACGAGAATTTTATTGCGCGCTTGCAGCGCTTGATGGAAGTGCTCAGCGCACAGGCGGCAAGCGTCTCGCCGATCTTTATTCGTGAGGTTGCCGAATCGATGACCGAGATCTGGAAAGAGGTCGAAGCGTTTCGCGCAAAACGAATCCTGACATTTGGCGGCTTACTCGAACAAGGCAAGAGGGAAGGCTACATTCGCGATGATGTGGAGATCGATCTTATCGTGATGATCTTTATGACGCTCATCCAGTCGCTTGTCAATCCACATTCGCTTTCGCGCTCGAAGTATTCGTTTCCGCAGATGGTCGATGGCATTCTGACGCTCGTCTTTGAAGGAATCCTCACGAAAGAGGCGCGGAAGTCGATCAAAGTAGCGGGTAGAATCAGTAAGGGGACGCTGCACCCGACCACGATGGCATTCATGGCTTCATTGCCTGTTGAGAGTGCTTCGATCGCGGTTAGTGCTGTCAAAAAAATGTCGTCCGCAAAGGCAAAACGATCACGCACATGAAGTTTCACTTTCCATCCACCCACTCCATATTAATGATGAAGAGCGTTATGTTACTGACGGTCATGCTTTATCTCGCCGGTTGCGCGAAAAAAGAGGACAGCAATACCATTTCGGGTTCAGGCACGATCGAAGCGACGGAAGTCAACGTCGCAAGCAAGATCCCGTCGACCATCACCGAACTTCGTGTCGACGAAGGAAGCGCGGTGAACGTTGGGGACACGCTTGCGATTGTCGATCATGCAAATCTCGATCTTCAACTTAAGGAGGCCAACGCAAACATTGCGGCTGTGCAGTCGCAGGTTGCGCTGCTGCGGCATGGTGCGCGTAGCGAGGATATCCATGCAGCGCAGGATGCCGTCACGCAGGCTGATGCGAATCTCAAGCTTGCCGAAGCGGACATGACGCGTATCAACGGCTTACTCGCCGCCGGTGCTTCCACGAAGGAGCAGCGCGATCAAACCCAGACGCGCGTCGATGTTGCTCGTGCGCAGCTTGCATCCGCAAAATCGAATGCCGCAAAAGTGCAGAACATCACTCGTCCCGAAGATCTGCAGCAAGTCCAGGCGCGTTTGCAGCAAGCGCAGGCCACGCGTGACCGTGTGCAGCAAACGATCAATGATTGTTTTATCACTTCGCCTCTCACAGGCATCGTGACGCATAAAGTTGTGGAGAAAGGCGAAGTTGTCGGCGCTGGTGCGACGATCGTGACCGTTACAGAGACTGATAAAGTCGATGTGATGATCTACGTCAGCGAGGAAGAACTTGCACGCGTGAAGCTTGGTCAGCGCGCGAAAGTGACGATCGACGGAATGCCGGGCAAAACATTCGATGGAAAGGTCGCGTACATCTCACCCGAAGCGGAGTTCACACCGAAGAATATTCAAACGAAGGATGACAGGATCAAGCTCGTCTTTGGCGTGAAGGTAGAAGTCCCGAACACTGGCGATCAATTGAAGCGGGGACTTCCGGCCGATGCGACTTTGGTGGTCAATTGATTCCTGCCATGACTGAATCTGCGATCGTCACTCACGAACTCACCAAAGATTTCCCGACTGAGAACGGCGCGGTTCATGCGTTGCGCGGGCTTTCGCTCGAAGTGAAAGCGGGCGAGATGTACGGGCTTGTTGGTCCCGATGGTGCCGGCAAGACTACGGCGATCAGGCTGCTGTGCGGGATTCTCGTCCCTTCTTCCGGGGGCGGCACTATCCTTGGGTTCGACCTTGAGAAAGATATCGAGAAGATCAAACGCGATATCGGGTATCTCTCACAAAAATTCAGTCTGTATCCCGATCTTACCATCGACGAAAATATTGAGTTCTTTGCGGAGATCCATGAAGTGCCGAATTACCGTGCGCGGCGCGATGAGCTCCTTGAGTTCACTCGGCTTACTTCATTTCGCAAACGTCTCGCCGATAAGCTCTCGGGCGGCATGAAGCAAAAGCTCGCGCTCGCCTGCACGCTTATCCACGAACCGAAGATCATTTATCTCGACGAACCAACGACGGGCGTCGATCCAGTCTCGCGCCGCGATTTCTGGAAGATCCTGTCGAGTCTGCTTCGTCAGGGAATTACGATCGTGATGGCTACGCCCTATCTCGATGAAGCCGAGCGATGTTCGCGGGTCGCGCTGCTTAATAGTGGAGTGCTGCTCGAAGCGGACACTCCGCAGCGGATCAAAGATCGGATGAAAGGCAGCGTCGTCGAGATCGTACTACCCGAAGTGCGGAGCGCCTACACATTTTTGAAAGAGACCGCTGAGTTCAGCAGCGTGCAGGCCTTCGGCGACAGGCTCAATATCGTCCTTCAGGATCCGAACACAGAATTGCCGAAGCTTCGAAAAAAACTCGCCGTTGCTGGTTACGCGAGTGCGCAGGAACGCATCATCCCGACCTCCCTCGAGAATGTGTTCATCTCGCTGATGACCGAAAATACTGAGGGCGCGTATGAGTGAAGAACTTGCGATCGATATCAAAGATCTGACGAAAGTATTTGGCGACTTCACGGCGGTCGATCATTTGACCTGCAACGTAAAGAAAGGCGAGATCTTCGGATTTTTGGGTGCGAATGGTTCGGGGAAATCGACGACGATCAAGATGCTCTGCGGTTTGCTTAAATCAACTTCAGGGACTGCGACGGTTGCGGGATTCGATATCAACACGCAGTCGGATGAGATCAAGTACAAGATCGGCTACATGTCGCAGCGGTTCAGTCTTTATGAAGATCTGACCGTCGCGGAAAACATTCGATTCTTTGGCGGTATCTATCAGATCCCCGACGACAAACTTCGCGAGCGCACAAAATGGGTACTGAAGATGGCCGGACTCGAAGGCAAGGAAAATATCCTGACGCGAGAGCTTGCCGGCGGTTGGAAGCAGCGCCTGGCGCTCGGTTGCGCAGTGTTGCATGTACCAGCGATCGTTTTTCTCGATGAGCCTACCGGTGGTGTCGATCCAATTTCGCGTCGCAGGTTCTGGGATCTGATCCTGCTCCTCGCAGATATGGGTACGACGATCTTCGTCACGACCCACTATCTCGACGAGGCCGAATATTGCAACCGCGTGACGCTGCTCCATCAAGGCAAACTCATCGCGGAAGGAAGTCCAGATGGACTTAAGCGCGAGTACATCAAGAACCCGATGCTCGAAGTTGAAACATCGAACGTCGTAGAAGCGCTTGAGCTCGTGCAGCAACAATCGTGGGCGCTGGATACTTCGATCTTCGGCACCTATTTGCACGTGAGCGTTCGAGATGAGCCCGAAGGCATAGCTTCGATCAAACGCGTTCTTTCTGAGAAGGGCATCGAAGTCAAACGCATCGAACGTATCGTCCCTTCGCTTGAAGATGTATTTCTCCACCTGATCGAAGAGCGGTCGAAGGAATTTGATTCGGCGGAGGCGAAAGCGTCATGAAATACGCACGGCTCAAGCCGCTCATCAAGAAGGAATTTCGGCAGATCAGCCGCGATAAACGTTCGCTCGGTGTGCTGCTCGTCGTGCCGGCGTTCATGCTCGTGATGTTCGGATATGCGCTGAATTATGACGTGAAAAATCTTGCGCTCGCGGTCCTCGATGAAGATCACTCGCAGCAAAGCCGCGATTTCTCCGAGAGCTTTCTCCACTCGGAATATTTTCATCTCGCCTATACTTTGTCGAACGAGCGGCAGATCGACACCATGCTTGATTTCAACAAGGCGCGCGCGGTGCTCGTGATCCCGCGAGATTTCGGTAAGCACCTTTCGGCAGGCGAACCGGCGAAGGTACAAGTACTCGTCGATGGAGCGAATGCGACAATCGCGCAAACCGCTGTCGGATATCTTCAGGCAATCACCCAGGAGTACTCCACAAAGATTTCGCTCGCAGCACTTTCAAAAGCGGGAGTCGCGCGGCCGGCGTTCCCGGTCGATTACGAACCGCGCATCTGGTACAATCCCGAACTTGCAAGCGCGAAATTTCTTGTGCCTGGGCTCATTGGTTTTATTCTAATGATCACGACAGTCGTAGCGACTTCGCTTTCGATCGTGCGCGAAAAAGAGCGTGGGACGATCGAGCAGATCGATGTGTCGCCGATCACTTCACTCGAACTTATCATGGGCAAAACCTTGCCCTATATCCTGATCTCGCTCTTCTCGACCGCGATGATCCTCGTTGCTGGATATTTTCTCTTTGATGTTGTCGTGACGGGCAGTTATTTCTGGCTCTTCATCACAACGCTCCTCTTTCTTGCCGGTGGACTCGGGCTGGGGCTTTTTGTTTCCACCGTTGCGAAAACGCAAGAAGCAGCATTCATGCTTGCGACGACCGTCAGCTTTCTGCCGACGTTCACGCTTTCTGGCTTCACCTTCCCGATCAGAAATATGCCCATGATCATTCAAGGGATCACGTATCTCCTTCCTGGCCGGTATTTCATGTCGGCGCTCCGAACGATCATTCTGAAGGGAGCTGGCCCATCTGCCTATTGGCAGGATCTGTTGGGTCTTTTCTTATTCGCTTCAGTTATGGGTGCGATCAGTTGGCGGAAAATGCGTAAAAAATCGATCGGCTGATGAAGACCATCCTGACATTTCTTCGAAAGGAATTCGCGCAAATGAGGCGCGATCCCAACACACTGCGGCTCATGATCATCGGTCCGATCATGCAGCTTGTGATCTTTGGATATGCGGCGAATCTCGATGTCAACAATATTCCGATCGTTGTCTGCGACCTCGATAATTCGGTGACGAGCCGTGAGCTGCTTTCGCACTTTACGCAGTCGGGATATTTCTCGGTGGTGCATCAGGTAGGATCGTTGAAAGAGATCGATGCCTATCTCGATCGCGGCACTGCATCATTGTCGATCGACATTCCTCATGGCTTCGGAGATGACATCGCGAAGGGCAGGCAAACGCAGTTGCAAGTCATCGCCGATGGCTCCGAGAGCAACGCGGCGTCCGTTGGACTCAGTTACGTTTCGCAGATTGTTGCGGGATACAGCCAGGATATTCTCCTCAAGCGATTTGCACGAATGGGCGCGGGCGGACTCAGAGCAGTGACGATCCAACCAGAAGTACGCGTCTGGTATAACCCCGCCCTCAAGAGCCGCAACTTTCTGCTTCCCGGCATTCTCGCGCTACTTCTCATGACTACGACGATGATGCTCACCTCACTCGCGATCGTCAAAGAAAAAGAGATCGGCACCTTGGAGCAATTGCTCGTCACTCCGATGAAGCCATACCAGATGATCGTAGGGAAGCTTCTGCCATACACGATCATCGCGATGATCAATGCGGTTATTGTTTTGATCGGCGTTGTCTTCTGGTTTGGTGTACCGGTGCGTGGGTCGGTGCTCCTGTTGCTTGGGCTTTGCCTTGTCTTTTTGATCGCGACGCTTGGACTTGGGCTCTTCGTTTCGACGATCTCAAAAACGCAGCAGCAAGCGATGATGACTGCGATGTTCTTCGTGATGATGCCGATGAATTTTCTCTCGGGCTTCATTTTCCCCATCGACAACATGCCGCATTGGGTGCAGATCATCACCTACGCGATCCCGCTTCGCTATTTCTTCATCATCATTCGCGCGATCTTTTTGCGAGGTGTGGGATTCGCTGGGGTCTGGAAGGAGGCGCTCTCGATGTTCGTGCTGGGTGTTGCGATCTTAAGTCTCGCTGTAGCCCGCTTCCACAAGCGGCTCGGCTAAACCGTCTTTGAGCGGGCGCTTCGAGAGCTGCCAGGTCACCGCTCCAACCACAATCTCGAGCGCACCACTCACGTAGAACACACTCGATGCACCGTACTTCAGCGCGAACGGCGTCCCGATCACGATCGATAGAACCATCAGCGGTCCTGTCATGGCCGAATAAAGTGCGAATACTCTTCCTCGATATTCCTCCGGACTTTGTGAGGCGACCGCTGCTGTGAGCGCCGCCGTTAACACTGTTCCGATGAATCCAAAGACCGCAAATACCAACATCACCGGACCAATAATGTGCAGTCCGGCAAAGATCGCTACGACCACTCCATCGAGAATAACCATCAGCGCAACACGTTGCCTTCCCGCGACTGTGTGGGTATCGAAATAATTCTTCTTCATAGAAGCGAGGATGAGCCCGCCAACAATTCCTCCGACGCCGACCGCGCTAAAGAGCCAGCCGGCTTCCCTTGGGCCGCCACCGAGATTCTGTTTTACGAAGACGAAGATGAGCGGAAATTGAATACCGATCGTGATCATGAATGCCGCGAACATTCCGAAGAGATGTTTGAGGATCGGACTTTGCCTGACTGTTCGAACGCCACCCATCACTTCGTGCCACATCGAGCCGTTGCGTTCTTCGATCGCTGCGGCCGGTGCATCGAGCTGCGCAACGAGGATCGCTGATATAAAGAAGGTGATGGCATCGAAGAGCAAGGCGGTGCGGAATCCGAACGCACCAACGATGAATCCGCCAAGCGCTGGCCCGAGGACGAGGACGACGCTCATCAAGCTCTGACGCATCCCATTGGCTTGCGTGAGTTCGTCCGGCGGCAGGTAGTGCGGTTCGAGTGCCTGACGTGCGGGATCGAAAAGAACAGCGAACGAGGAGGTCAGAAACGCGATCACAAAGAGCAGCCAAATGCCCGGCACGATCACAACGACAACAAAGAGAACACCGCGAGCAAGATCGGCGATGAGCATGAGTCTGCGACGGTCGAATCGATCGACCACCAGCGACACAAGCGGAGCAGCTACGATCGCCGGCAGCATCTCCGCGATCGAGATCCCAAAGATGCCCAGCGTATCGGGGCTGGCAGAGGTGACTGCAGCGAGGAATGCGATATAAGCTACGCGGTCGCCAAGCGCGGAGATCGTGCCGCCGATCAGCAGCAGCCGAAACGAGCGGTGCGCCGAGAGATGCCGGAGTTGCTGAAAAAATTCGCGTATCGCTTGCATAGTTGGGAGCTACGAATGACAGAACGAGTGGTTTCGTTCAAGACGCGTGGGACGGACGTCCCGTCCGTCTGGTCGGGCAAGCAGCATGCTTCCCCACAAGCAAAATCTTCTGCCGGCTCATTCTGAGGGCGCAGCTCCAATCTATAATTTTCTGACTATTTTCGCGCCCGAAGAATCTTATCCTGACTCGGCATCGATGTTGACCGAATGCGGAGATCTTTCGCCGGGCTCAAGATGACTCGACACAGAAATGCATATGAAAGTCGAATGGGAATCGCGTGGGACGGACGTCCCGTCCGTCTGGTCGGGCAAGCAGCATGCTTCCCCGCAAGCAAAATCTTCTCCCGGCTCATTCTGAGGGCGCAGCTCCAATCTATACTTTTCTGACTATTTTCGCGCCCGAAGAATCTTCTCTTGACTCAGCATGGATGTAGATCGAAAGCGAAGAACTTTCGCCGGGCCCAAGATGACTTGAGAAGTAGATTGCTTGGGAAGTAGCTCCTTCGCGCCGCATTGGTCTTCGCTGAGTATTTTTGCATGGATAGAACCGGATCATCTTACCGATAACCATGTCGCTGCACAATTATATCTTCATCGCTGTCCTCGTAGTCGCATTTGGCGGGATCGCGATCAATTCGAAACGACTGATCGACTTTCTGCGATTAGGCAAATGGCAGAACCGGTTCCATAATCCGATCGAGCGATTCAAAAAAGTGATGGTCGTCGCGATCGGGCAGACGAAGATTTTCCGTGATCCAATCGCTGGCCCCGTGCATGCGTTCATCTTCTGGGGTTTCATGGCGCTGCTCTTTGCGGTGATCGAATCAATCGGCGAAGGGATCGTGGGGCGCTTTTCGTTTTCGTTTCTTGGTCCGATCTATTCGGTCATCACGGTCTCGCAGGATATTTTTATTGGGCTGATCATTGTTTCGATCGGCGTGGCGCTGTGGCGCAGGTTTGTTTCGAAGGTTCGCCGGTTGCAGGGTGACAAAGCAGAGAGCCGTGATGCATCGCTTATTCTTTATGCGATCCTCGTCATTGTTTGCTCGCTTATGCTCACAAACGCGACGCGGATTGCGCTTGGCGGGATCTATGGATTCGAAGTACGGCCGATCGCGCAGTGGCTCGCGCACTTCTTTGTGATGCAGTCGAACCATGATCAGCACGTGATCGGTGGCACGATCGGCATCAATGAAGTTGCATGGTGGGTACACATTGTCTTAGTACTGAGCTTCATGAATTATCTTCCCTACTCGAAGCATCTGCATGTGATCACCTCGATACCGAATGTTTATTTCGCCGATCTTCGCCCGAAGAATTATCTTAAGTCCATCGACTTCGCCGACGAGACGATCGTAAAATATGGTGCTTCCGACGTCGAAGATCTTACCTGGAAGCAACTGCTCGATGGCGACACGTGTACGCATTGTGGAAGATGCACAGCGGTCTGCCCGGCAAATCTCACCGGCAAGCAACTTGATCCGCGATGGATCATTATCCAGACGCGTGAACGCATGCTCGACAAAGCACCGCACTTGACCGCAGCTGGAAGCTTCGGGTTTACTTCATGGGAAGATGCGATCAATGGCAAGCCGCTTAGCGAGCATACGCCTGAGATCGTTGCTACGACGGTTGTTACGCCGACCGGCGTGTTGCTTGGGGAAGGTGTCCACATGACGGCCGAGCAGGTCGAGGCGAAGAAATTTATTGGCGATTACATTCCGAATGAGATGCTCTGGCAATGCACAACGTGTCAGGCGTGCATGCAGGAATGCCCGGTGATGATCGAGCATGTCGATGTGATCGTCGACTTGCGCCGGAATCTCGTGATGATGGAAGCGAACTTCCCGCCCGAACTTCAGTCGGCATTCACTTCGATGGAGAACAACTATTCGCCGTGGGCATTCAGCCCCAGCGAGCGCGCCGATTGGGCAAGCGGGATGGGAATTGAAACCATGGCTGAGGCCAAATCAAAAGACGAACAGCTATTGCCCGAATCTGAAGACATGATCCTCTTCTGGGTTGGTTGCGCTGGTTCGTTCGATGCTCGTGCGAAGAAGATCACGCAGGCCTTTGCCGAGATCATGCAGATCGCCGGTATCAACTTTCGCATCCTTGGCAATGAAGAAAAATGCACCGGCGATCCGGCACGGCGTATGGGCAATGAGTACTTAGCCCAGATGCTGATCAAAGAAAACATTGACACGTTAAATAAGTATAACGTATCGAAGATCGTAACGACCTGCCCGCACTGCTTTAACGCGATCAAGAATGAATGGGGCGACTTTGGCGGTCATTATGACATCGTGCACCATACCGATTTCATTACCGATCTTTTAGCGAAAGGCCGCATCAAGCCAACGAAGGATCAACTCGCACGAGTGACCTATCACGATTCATGCTATCTCGGCCGTTCGAACGGCATCTACGACGCACCGCGCGCTGCGCTCGAAAATATTCCCGGACTCGAGATCGTCGAGATGGAGCGCTCGAAATCAAAAGGCCTCTGCTGCGGGGCAGGTGGCGGACAAATGTGGATGGAAGAGACCGAAGGCAAGCGCATCAACATCGAGCGCACCGAAGAAGCCCTCGCAACCGGCGCGGAGCTCGTTGCCTCAGCGTGCCCTTTTTGCATGACGATGCTTTCCGATGGTGTTAAAGCCAAACACGAAGGCGACCGCGTTCACGTCCAGGACATTGCAGAAATCGTCCGAGCCGCGATGGTGTGAGCGTTGTCGGATGTATCGCTTTGATACTGGGATGCTATAAGCAAACCCCGAATGCGATGATGTCGGCGTTTGCGACATTGCCAGGATCACCTGCGAAACAATCGCGTAGTCTCAGCGTGTGACAACAAACTTCACACTTCGAGATCCAATTCGAGCAATATAAAACCCAGCTCGAATGCGGTTTCGCTGGATGGTTACTGAGGGTGCTTCGGCAGAGATCTCGATGGTTGCTTCTGTTCTTCCGAGCAGATCATAGATTTCAAGCGATTGCGGCAGATGTGCCGGAGACAGTTCGATCACGACTGCATCATTCGAATAGGTTACACGAAGCGATGAGAGAGGAGCTTCACTTCGCACCGCTTGCGGCGAACTCCATTTGATCAATTGATACCCCGTACCAGGTGAGAGAATCCTGACGATGGCGTATGCGTTTCGCGTTGAGGGAATGCTCACGGCTTTTACGACGCCTCCTGAATCAGGAAGGATCGTGTAGTCCCAGGTCTGGCCATAATCGGTCGTCATGTTCATGATCGGTGAACTAGCGGAGCTAAATTCAAATCCGATGTTCCGCTTCAGCGCGATCGCTTGAAGGAACGGTTCGTTTGCGATCGGGATCTTCTTCCACTGCATTCCAAGATCGGTGGTCCGATAGAGATAACCGTCAGCCGATGCGAGCCATGCGCCATCATCGCTTGGCTCGAACGCATATACCGAAGAAGGAGCCGGCGGATTCATGCCTTTGACGCGGTTGGTCATCGTGGCGAGTCCATCGTTCGTGTAGTCTACTTCGATCTCGATGGGCTCTTTAGCCACAGTCCTTGCGACAAAGCCTTCCGTTTCAGTACGGAATCTAAGGGCCGGTATCGAGTTCGGCGAATCTGGGATCGCAACAGTCCAGGTTGCGCCGCCATCATCGGTTTTTATTACGCGGTTGCCGGTGCTGGTCACGGTACTTTCGAGCGCATATCCGAAGCTGGGGCTGGGAAAGTCGATCTGCCAGATAACATAGTTCGAGTCGATGGCGAGTCGCTTCCATGTCGCGCCAGCATCGGTCGTCTTGAGGAGTAGTCCGTGGTAATCTCCAGTAGTCGCGTTTTGGAGCTCACCGCCGGCATATCCGACGTTCGCGGTCGGCCAGGACATCGAGCGAAGTGATGGAAGCGAGATGCCTGATGGCAAGCTCAGAGCCGTGAAGTGGTGACCGCCATCAGTGGTCTTTAAGATATTCTCCCACGCCGCATAGCCGGTATCGTTTGAAGTAAAGACGAGCGAGAGCGTTTTTGGGAAAGTGGAATCGAGCGACTTCCACCCTTGAGCGAGGGCGCTAGTGGTTAGGACGCAAGCCATGAAGAGAACTAAGAATGGGTGAAACCATCGTGTCATTTTGTACCTCCGCGCAGTTCAACGGAGGCACCGCGAGTTTGAATCCGACGCTACAGGTTCGTAGCGATCACGATCCAGCGTTGGTCCGTTGTGCTGTAGATCATCGTGATCGTGCCGGTGCCGGTGGTGACAACGTTGGCGCCGGACATCGTGTAAATGCGGTTTGCAGCCGTGGAGGTTGCGTCGTTGGTGATCGTCATGTTTTGCGTTGTCGTGTTATAGAGGATGACGATCTTACCATCGACCCCGCCCGAAAGTCCCGTCACGCTGAACGGCCCCGTAGGCCCCACGATGCGGATAAAGCTATAGCCGCCCACCGAAACATTGCTGTTTGTGCCGTTCGCAAACGTTACTGTGGTATCTCGCAACGCCAGATCGCCATTGATATCCATCATCGTAGCGGGAGACTGCGTGTTGACGCCGACTTTGCCGCCAGTGAGTGTGGCTTGCAGCACAAGATTCGCACCCGTTGTGCCTGGGCCAAAGGCTTGCACGACACCGAACGTACTCGTGTCGGCGAAACTACCAAGCATCACGCCATAGCCCGCCGTTGCAGATCGGAATGATGCAGTTGTTGTTTGCGAACCAGCATCTTTGATCACCTCGAACGGACGCCCTGGCGCAGTCGTACCGATACCGACGTTGCCCGCCGATGTGATCGACATGCGTTCGATGTTATCGGTTCGAAATCGCAAGTCGATCGCATCCGTCGTTCCAAGAAAATTGGTCGAAGCAACCGTGCCGGCATTTCCGGTTGTTGACCATCCCGTCGAAGCTGCAACGAAGGGCACCCATGTTACTCCATTGTAATAATAAAATTGGGAGAGTGTATTATCATAGACGAGCAAACCGGTCGCTGGTGTTCCGATCGCCGTTTTTTGCCCCGTATTCATTCGCGGCACAAGCAGGCCCATTGTCGTTGCGGCGAGTTCAAGGATCGAACTGGCGTCTGGCGTTGTCGTGCCGATCCCGACGTTATTCTGGGCATGGAGTGCTCCATTGAACGAAGTGAGTATTAGCATTAACGCAAGCAGCGCTACAATCCCACCGTGCTGCATTCGCTTCATCCGCAAGTACAAAGGCTTCGTTCGCATATCAGAGAGTTGAAGCCATCACGATCCAATGCGCGGCCGTCGCGTTGTAGATCATTGTGACAGTGCCGGTTCCCGATGTTACGATATTTCCACTCTGCGTATAAATGCGATTTCCGGCGGACGATGACCCGTTATCATTTGAGATCGTCATGACGGACCCAGTAGAATTGTGGAGGACGATGAGCTTTCCGTTCACTCCGCCTGCAATTCCTGTTATGGCGAATGCTCCTCCAGGACCAGTAACCCTGAGATAGGTATAGGCAGGAATAACGACGTTATTGTTCGTGCCCGTAGCTGCGGTCAAGGCGTTAACTCGGGTTGAGATGTCGCCGTCAATATCTAAATTTGTTTGCGGCGTCTGTGTTTTTACTCCGACATTACCGCCATAGATCGTTTCAAGAGCGAGATCTGCGCCATAGTTTGGTCCGCCCGTTTTATAGCCTTGCACGCTCCCGAACGTTGTTACAGTACCAAGTGCACCCGTAGCCACGCCGCATCCCGCTGTCTTCGATCTGCATGCGTATGTATGCACGTTCGTCGGTGCATCCTGAATGACCTGGACTGGATTGATCGGCGCGAGCGTCCCCTGTCCATAAAATCCTTGGGCGGAAATGCCCCAGCGTGTCGTGTTATTGGTGCGTACGCGAAAGTCAATCGAGTCTGTCGTCCCAATAAAATTCTGACTTGCGACCGAGGAAGCATTTCCGAGCAACTGCCACGCAGCCATCGCTGTCAGAAATGGCCTCCAAATGGTGCCATCAAAATAGTAGTAGTTGTTGAATGTTGAATTATACGTAATGAGCGACGTGGCTGGCGATGCAACAGCGAGCATCTGGGCATCGGTCAATCGCGTAGGCAGAAACCCCTGCGTCGTAGATGTCATGTCGAGAATGGCACTCGTCGATGGTGCGACGGTTCCGATTCCGACACGATTTTGGGCAAATGTTTTTGTCGTCACGTTCAAAAATAGTAAGAAAACGATCGTGCAGGCAATTGCACAATTTGGTAGAAGCCGCAGGGCAAACCGCGCCTTCCACGGAAGTAGGCATTCTAACATATCTCGAAATCAAGTGACATGCTCCATCATAGGAAGCACGCCGGATTAAAAGTATCTTTGAGTGTTTAACCGTTAGCGCGCAGGGCACTGCGCTCGAACGACACCCAAAAATATGTGATTAAAAAAAACGTGAAACTCTACAAACCGGTTGCTCAAAGACTGGCCGATCCAAAACTGTTTTGAGCTTCTGTCTCGCCTCCTATCTGTTGATGATCAATGCTTTTGTCATTCTCTTATCGCCGGTGTTTACAACCACCGTATACCTTCCCGATGGGAATCGGTCAAGTCCCGTGATCGAATACGCATGGTATCCTGTCGTCATTGCTCCTGCGTCTTCACTTACAATCTTTCTACCCGCGAGATCGTAGATCTCGATTTCGACATCGGCCGCATCCTGCTGAAGTCCAATGCGAAGCTGTGCATGATCGATTGCCGGATTTGGATATAGATCGATCGCAAGTTGTGCCAATTCGGGCACTTGCTTGTAGAGCAGCGTTTGGGACGCGACATGCCAGCGTGCACCATCGTTATCACGCTGGAAGAGGTCGTAGGTATAGAGTCCATCCGATTTCGGGTCATCGAGCGTCGCGTAGCTTGCGCCGTATCTCGATTTTGCCACAAGTGATGTGTCAGTCTGCCACGATTGAATCAGCGCGGGCTCCTCGTTGCCCGAATGTCGTTCGATCTCAAAGCCCAGGTTCTGCGCTTCCGAACGCGTGAGCCAATCAAGACGAACGTGTGAGCTCTCCTGCGTTGCAGCAAAATGATCGAGTTCTACCGGCAAGCTGTTGATCGAGCTGTCAGAGCAGATCGTGAAGTGTTCGTTTGGCACAAGCCCCCAGGTTGTGCAAGTATTCGAAAGAATGTTTCCAGAGACATAGGTACCCGTCACGGAAGATTTGCCTTCGCTTGTCCAGGCCGCGCCGGTCCATCTGCCGACCACGAGATAGTTGATGTTTGCGATATAGCTTGACATCGAATAGTCACCGCTGATCCAGTAAAGTCTTACCTGAGCGTTACTGGTGCCACTTGTCCTGTCAATGTTCCAATACTGAAACTTGCTGACGTTAATGATCGGCGCGATGACGCTCGTCGTGTTTGCGTATGGCGTGTGAAAATATTCTGCCCGGAATGTGGTCGCGGCTGCCGTGGCGGGCTTCACACCTGCCGTGTTGAAGCGGCCCGATTTGCCGATCGGATAGCGAAACTCGGTAGTGCTGTTGAAATCTTTGCCGCAGGGACCATCGACGTAACTCGTACTGGAGCCATTGATCCAGGAGCCGTTGATCGTAAAGGTCAGCAGATTTGTTTGCGTCGTGTACGCGATGCCGCTCGTGAAATCCATTACGCCATCGACGATCTCGGCGATGTTGCATGTTTTCGCGCCCGCTGCGAGCAAGGAAAGATTGTTGAACGTAGTAATTTGCGTACCGGAGAAATTCTGCGCGCCACCATTCATTGCGACGGTGCCGATGTAGCGGGTGAAAATCTTGTTGTTGATCCAGTCGCCCGCAAGGTTGATCGTGCCGCTATCGCCGATGGTGCCGCCGTTAGTGATATTTCCGGTGACCGTGGTCGTGCCGGTATTGTCATACGTACCGGAAGCGTTGTTCACGCTGCCGCTCACATAGACGATGGCACCCGACGTTGTCTTGATAGACGCGCCATTATTTGTAACAACTTGAGCGTTCACTATGCTACCAACGAGCGTGGCGCATAGTACACCCAGTGTACAAATTGTTAGGCGCAAGGATGTGGATCCGTGCATTAAAGTTGTTCAAACAAAACGTTAGCAGAGCTTCTAAAGCCCAATATACAAACATTTCTCGCAAAGTCCAAGCGTCAGCTTGAACTTTAATGTTTGCCGGATTATTTTCGAGCGAATTCATAACGAAAGCCCCAGAGGGGCTGTTCCGCATTTTATACCCATACTTAAACACGTTTCGCCACCCCATTTGGGGCGGCGAGTAGGACTACTTATTCAGTATGAGCGATTTTGAG
>JBBSDW010000078.1:0-16167 GCA_038240295.1 Kapaibacterium sp. (SeqCode) | reverse complement strand
GAAGGATTCTTCGCACTTAGGTAAACGCCAGGGGTTTGCGTAGAGTTCCAGGTTTTATGTGGTTTATGCACAGACGAAAAGACGGGATCGGGTCACGAAGGAGGCCCTTCGTGGCACACGGTCGGGAGTCAGCACAAACCCAAACCGTGTGGCGTGAAGCGCCTGCTTCGCGACCCTGACTCTATCAGATGAGGAAAGATTTGGGGATGGGTGCGGGTCACGAAGGAGGCCCTTCGTGGCACACGGTCGAGAGTCAGCACAAACCCAAACTGTGTGGCGTGAAGCGCCTGCTTCGCGACCCCGGTGTAAAGGTCGGCCTCAACCCAACTCCGGTTAACGAGTCATGCTGAGGGCGCTCGGAAAATTTGTTCGTCATCAGAATGTTAGGCGCCCGAAGAATCTTTCCCTTCCTTCGCATCGATGCAAACGAAAGGTAAAGATTCTTCGCCGGGCTCGGAATGACCGCTTACAAAAAATGCTGCTGGTAATAAGCAGTTACAGATTTTCGAGATTCGAGGTCGGGTTGAAACCCGACCTACGTTTATGAATCGTCGCTCTGTGGTTTAGAAGGAGGGGGCCCGTCCCGAAGGAAGCACTGCCGAGTGTTAATGTTCCACGACGATCCTCTGGCGCGTTTCTTTGCTCGTGCCGCTCACCAGGAGTTCGTAGATGCCGTTGCTTAATCGTGAAACATCGAGCTGTTGCGTGCGTCGGAGGAAAATCCATTTTGATCAATTGCGGTTCTGCCGATTTCGTCTATGAGGCGGCTACGATTTACACGCATTCCCGCCGGGTTAAGCCGAAGCGTTGAGGACACAGGATTGGGATATGCGATCGGTGCGGCTTCGGTAATCGTCGGACTGCTCACGCCAAGCGATGCATCGTAGCGCCAGATGTCGCCAAGGCCGTTATGATACCCCGCGATCCAGCCGTGATTCGCATCCAGCCAGCGCATGGCGTTGATCGCATCCCCTTGTAGCATGACAGGATCAACCACCCAGTGTTCACCGCTATTTGTGCTGTGAAGAGCGTAGGGTTCGCTGCGCCATTACTAGTTATGGACGTGTATGTCTTGTTTCGTGGGCAATCCCAAGCCGCGTTGACGTAGGCGCTCGCCAAGAGTTCGAGATCGAACTCAAAGCGCTCCCAACTTTCTTCCGAATAAACTTGACTTGTGATTCTAAATTGAGTATATTGGTTGATCCTAATCGGGCTACCTGGCCACTCGGCTAGGTTTTACCCGCACATTAGCTAAGTGTTATGAAAGCACTTCTCGGACTTCTGACGTTCGCCTTCGCTTGTGTCGCAACGCCATCCTTTGCGGGTCTACTGCCAAACGACTCGTGTCATGTTGTACTAGTCGTCGCGGACTCTTCGCCAGCTCGATTCAACTCTCCCGATTGCAAATGCAGTTTTACAATCGCCAAACTCACCGGCCAGCCATCGGGACTTTCTTCTGCGTGTAGCCCAGGCACAGGAGGATGTACCAGTTGCAATTGCTATTGGATCGAAATTACGAACACTGGGAACTGCGACGTAAACCAGATCCTGATCACAAATCCTTCACCAAACTGTGCCGGGGTGTGCGCGTGGATCAAGCAGCCGAGCCCGGCCCAATGGTCAGGCACCCCCAACTACGCACTCTACGGATGCCTGACTGGAAACATGAATTTTGTACCCGGTCTCGGCGTTCCTCTCCTCATCCCTGTCCCTGGCCTCACCTCCAAAATGTGGATTCAGATCTGTACTACGACTTCAACGACTTTCACTATTAAGCTCCAGTATGTGAATGACGGCTATTGTTCGCAGGATATCACCATCCCCTAACTATATCTATGCCGCTTTTCTATTGTTCAATCTTCTTACTGACCGTGCTCGTGGGATTTGAACCACCGGCCTTTGCCCAAACGCCGGGAGAGTGGAAATTGGTCTATTCGCTTGAAGGCTGGCATTCGGATGCCTTAAGTTTCCCCGATAATCGAAACGGATTGTTATTTATCGATTCAAGCGCGAATGGGGGTATATTGAGATCTGTCGATGGCGGGGCCACATGGCGAAAAGATACAACCGTTAACTTTGGCGGCGGTACAAATAGCAGCGCAGTAGCGTTGCTCAAACCTCACTATTTTCATAACCCCGTCTATCGCGATCTTTATGTCGCTCTGCAAACAATGCCCCCAAGGGCGGCAATTTCACACGATACCGGGAGGACATGGAAGCTTGTAAGCTATGACTATCTTTCGGACACTAATAATCGCTATTGGGAATGGGCGGAATGGAATGTGTTTGCAGACGGTCAAGCATTAGGACTCTTTTATTCTCAGGTAGATAGCGGGACCTGGCTGGCGCATTCCTCGGACTCTGCGAATTCATTTAATCCTCGAGAGGGCGATTCGTTTATACGAGGGTATGCCGGAGATGCGATATTCTTCGACAGCCTTCACTTTACACTTTTGTGGGGTGAATACCCAACGCAATTTCAGCGGACATCGGATGGAGGCAAATCGTGGAAGTTAATGCCATTGATGCCTGCACAGTACCTTGCCTCTGATCTCATTTCTGACGGAGACTTCAATCACCTTTATGCGCACGGTTCTAACTCGTTTGGGAATGCCATCGACAATCCGGCTTATGCCTACACCTCCGACGGCGGCGAGCACTGGCGAATTGATTCAAGTTTTGGGGGCCCTCGCATCGGATTGCTCGTGCCGAGTAGTCAATCAAAACTTTGGGCGTTCGTCGGGAAGTCGAGCTATCAAGGCGCTCAGACATACATTGGTAGTTACGGACGATATGCGGATTCCCTTTTTTATAGCTCCGACAACGGCCAAACATGGGTCAGCGATGGAAAGATGTTTGCGGGCGATTCTCTCATTGACATGACATGGCCCGATTCGACTCACGGTTATATCACGGCCCATCGAAATAACACTCTACTCGTCTACCGCTATGAACCGACATCCAGCGTCGCCCAACCGAAGCCAATCGCAGAATCGCAGATTAGCATTCTTGGCACACCGAATGGGCGTCTGCTAAAGTTTATCAGTGATCTCAACGGACCGTGTCATATTGAAGTCAGCGATGTCAAAGGTACTGTTGTGCTGCAGTCTGAGATATCGATAGCATCGTCTAACCTCGCAAGTTTGGTTATAGTATTGTTACCTAGTGGTACTTATACCCTTTCCTTATCCACTTTGAACCACATGACAGAGCAGGCGAAATTCGTAGTCGTCAGATAGGGCGAAGTAGATTCTTTTCAACCGACCATTCGAGGTCGCAATCCTAAATTTCGCCATACCCTCAGCGCACCTAAGTCTGACTACCGCTATGGGGTGAAGGAAGTAGGAAATCCACAGAAGGCAGCCTCCTATCCTCAGCTCAACCATTGTTGTTGGAACAATCTTTATTGCATTGGTGTCTTCACAGCGCAATGCAGGAAACTCAAAGCACCCAGCCGGTTTCGGATGAGCCATTCCAGGAGAATGACTCGGCAAGTCAGCGCTCCAGCATTATGGAAGTCGCAGGCAGGATGTTCGCTTCGGTTGGCTATTCGAGGGTTTCGATGAGCGAGATCGCGCAGGAATTGCATCTGAGCAAAAAAACGCTTTATCGCGAATTCGAAGATAAAGAAGATCTTTTGCGAGCGGTGTTGCTGCCAAAGTTAAGAGCAAGTGCATCGCAGACCGAGGCCGTCCTCAGCGATCCATCGATCCCATATCTCGAGAAACTTTCCAGACTGCTCGAGATCATCACCGAACGAACTTCGAAGGCATCGAGCGTACTCGTGCGCGATGTCTATGCACATGCGCCTCAAGTTTGGGAGGAGATCACGCAATTTAGGAAAACGCGCTTTGAGTGTTTTGAGCGATTGATCTCCGAGGGGATGGAAGCCGGTTTGCTTCGAACAACTGTCCCGGCCGAACTTGTGACAAGAATGTATTCTGCGGCAATGGATGCGCTTGTCAACCCGATGGTGCTCGCCGAGTTGCCGTATACCGCAAAACAAGTATCTCACGCGATCGTCACGATGATCTTCGCGGGCATCATGACCGACGCGACCCGTCACGAATTTCAGGAATTGTGCTAATTTTCAACTTACGCCTCGAATGGTCGACTCCACTTCGCCAACGATAGTTGCAACGACACCGCCCCAGGAAGCTGCCCCGACGCCTGTTGCTGCCCCAACCCCTGTTGCTGCCCCAACCGCTGTTGTGGTCACGAAAAAGAACAGCGGACGTGTGCGACGCGTACTCATGCCGGTCATGTTGATCGCTGTGCTTGGCTATGCTGCGTTTTATGCGTATCACCGATTCGTATTCGGCAAGAATCATGAAGACACCGATAACGCGCAGATCGACGGTAATATCGATCCGGTACTTCCGAGAATTGCAGGCTTCGTGACAAAAGTATACGTCAATGATAATCAGCCAGTTGCGATAGGGATGCCCCTCGTGACGCTCGACACTGCGGATCTCAATCTTCGCACCAAGACTGCGCTGACAGCGATCTCGAATGCCGAAGCGGCAGTGACGGTTGCTCGCGCGAATGTGAATACGGCCGAAGTCAATGTTAAAAAAGCCGAAACCGATCTCGCTCGGGATACGAAACTCCTCGCAGGTGGTGCGATCACGCAGCAGCAGTTCGATGTAACGAAGGCGGCGGCCGAAGCGGCGCGTGCGCAGGTCGGCGCGGTTCGAGATCAGATCGCAGTTGCAGAAGCGCAGGTTGCACAGCGCCATGTCGAGCTTGAACAAGCGCGTTTGCAGCTATCCTATACAACGATCTTCGCTCCAGCAACAGGGATCGTCTCGAAAAAGAATGTCGACGTCGGGCAATATATTCAGGTCGCGCAGCCGCTCATGGCGATCACGGAAAACGATAGCATCTGGGTCACCGCCAATTTTAAGGAGACGCAAGTCTCGGATATCAAGGTCGGTCAGGTCGCCGATATTGTGGTTGATGCATATCCCGACACAGTATTTCATGGACGTGTGAACTCGTTCTCTCCAGCGACGGGTGCCAAGTTCGCGTTGCTGCCTCCCGATAACTCGACAGGTAATTATGTGAAAGTGGTACAGCGGGTGCCGGTGAAAATTCTCTTCGACGGCACGCCGAACAAAACCGGATTGCTGCGGCCAGGCATGAGCGCAACGGCGACGATCACCACCAAGTAAGCAGTTACCCTGCAGCATGGCTGAAACGGGATTTCGAAAATGGATCATCGTCGTTACGGTGATCTCGGCTGCGGTGATCGAGCTTATCGACAGCTCGATCGTCAATGTGGCGCTCAGCGACATGAGCGCTTCGCTTGGTGCTACGATCGAAGATATCGCGTGGGTGATCACGGCATACGCGATCGCGAATGTGATCATCATTCCGATGACGAGCTTTTTGGCCGCAACGTTCGGACGCCGAAATTATTATGTCGGTTCGATCATCCTGTTTACGCTCGCGTCCTATTTCTGCGGAAATGCGACATCACTTTGGGAGCTGGTTGCGTTTCGATTCATCCAGGGGATAGGTGGCGGCGCATTGCTCTCGACATCGCAAGCCATTCTCTTCGATGCATTCAGCTATGAGGATCGTCCGATTGCAGCCGGTATTTTCGGACTCGGGATCGTGCTCGGTCCTACGATTGGCCCAACCCTGGGTGGCTGGATCGTCGATAACTATAGCTGGCAGTGGATCTTCTACGTAAACATTCCGATCGGCATCACTGCGGCGCTTCTCGCATTTAACTATGTCGGTGAACCGGCGCAAGTTCGAAAGAAAGGAAATGTTGACTGGATCGGTATCGGGCTTTTGATCGTCGGGATCGGAGCGCTCCAGATCGTGCTTGAAAAAGGGCAGAGCGAGGATTGGTTTGCCGCACCGTATATCGCGATACTTGCACTCATGAGTGTCGTAGCGATAATCCTTTTTGTCTGGCGCGAGCTCTCGATCGAAAATCCTGTGGTCGATCTGCATGTCTTGCGAAGTAGTACGCTTGCGATCAGTGCGCTGCTGACGTTTATTTTGGGCTTCGGACTTTTTAGCTCTGTGTTCATCGTGCCCGTATTCGTGCAGCGATTGCTTGGCTATACGGCGATGCAAACCGGATTGCTGCTGCTGCCCGGAGCACTCGTTGCCGCAGTGACGTTGCCGATTGTCGGAAAGATCATGCAGCGCGGAGCGCCGCCGCAAATCTTCATCTTTTTGGGATTCACGCTGACTGCGCTTTTTACGTGGCTGCTTGCGCAATCGACATTGGAATCGGGCGCGTCCGATTTTTTCTGGCCGCTCGTGCTTCGCGGTTTAGGGCTCGCATTTATCTCTGTGCCGCTGACAACGCTCGCGCTCTCGGGTCTGTACGGAAAGGATGTTCCGCAGGGCGCGGCGCTCAATAACATGATGCGGCAACTCGGCGGAGGCTTCGGCATCGCGATCGTCAACACCTATCTCGCGCAGCGGTACGCTGCGAACAGATTGATGCTCGTTTCGCATGTCTCGCAATTTAATTACGCAACCCAGCAACGCTTGAACGCAATGACGGGAGCATTCATGGCAAAAGGAGCGTCGGCCTTTTCGGCGAAGCAACAGGCGATCGCGGTGCTCGACGGGCTTGTCTCTCGGCAGCTGCTGCTCAAAAGTTTTATCGATGTCTTCATTTTCGTTACGCTCTTTTTCGTGCTCTGCATTCCGCTGATCCTTATTGTTCGACGTGAGGGCAAACCGATGCCGGGGGCTTCGATGGCGCTCGATGCGCACTAATCTGATTGTATGAATCGTATGGTGAAATGTAAAATATTCGCGAGTGCGCTCACACTGCTTGTTGTTATTACGAGCGGCGCCTTCGCTCAGGATTCGCTAAGCATTAACGACGCGATCGCACTCGCGATAAAAAATGCGCCTTCCATCGTGCGAGCATCCGCGCTCGTCGATGCCGCACACGCACGAACCGACGAAGCCCACGTCTCCAAACGCCCCACGCTCTCAGCCGATGCGGCCTATACACGTATCGATCCGACCATTCAGGTGCAGCTTCCGATCAATAACAAACTTGAATCGTTCGCCTTTGCGCCAAACGACAACTACCAAGCGCAGGCGACACTTCAACAGATCCTCTACGATTTCGGACGATCGAACGCAAACATTGCTGCTTCCGAATCAAGTGAAAGGTCGGCACTCGATATGCTCGACGCGATTAAAAGTCAAGTGACATTCCAGGTCGTTCAAGCGTACTTCGGAATTATCACTGCCGATCAAACACTTCGCATCGAAGAAGACCAGAAGAAGATTCTACAAACGAGCCTCGGCGTTTCCGAAACGCGTGAAAAACAGGGGACAGTCACCTCACTCGATGTTCTCTCGACCCAGACGCGCATCGCAACGATCGAAAGCCAGGAAGCAGATATCCGTGCAGCGAAAGATCGCCAACTTTCGGGACTTCGCCGGTTGCTCGGCGTGAAGGCCGGTACGCCGATACTGGTTCAGGAAACAACGGCGCTACCCCATGTTTCGAACGTGCTCGATAGTCTGTTGCTCGAAGCATCGGCGCATCGGCCTGAGTTGCAGCTTTCGAAAGATGCCGAAGAGTCTGCCAGGTTGCAGATCGACGCTGCGCGCTTGAGTAATCCGCCGCTGCTCCTTGCGAATATCGCAGCAGGGGTCAAAGATGGTTATCCGCCAAATCTGACAAAGCCGACACTCAATTGGGCTGGCACGGTACGATTCTCTTATCCTATACTCGAAGGCGGATTGGTAGATGATAAAGTTGCGGAGGCGCAAGCAAACTATGTGGCGGCGCAAGCACAAACCTCGGACCTTCGCAGACAGATCGAAAGTGAAGTCGAGTCGGCCAAAGCAGACATCGATGCCAGCCAGACAAAACTTAGCCTGACGCAGATTCAGATTCAGCAAGCCCAGCGAACGCTCGAGATCGCGAACGTCCGCTACCAGAATGGCGCGGCTACGAGCCTCGATTACCTAACGGCACAAAGCGCACTCGAGCAAGCGCAACTTCAACAGGTCCAGACCTCGTTCAATTATGCGCTCAGCATCTTCAATCTAAAACGAGCGCTGGGCGAACGAGAGTGGTAAATCTGAAATTGCTTTCTATAACTTGTTTCGGTTTGATCCTGAGCCTTTCCGGTTTTACGAGAACCCCGAAAGTGGACGTCATCAAGATCGACGACCTTCAGGCGATGATCGCGCAGCCGAATGACACGACGTACGTTTTTAACTTTTGGGCTACGTGGTGTTCGCCCTGCGTGAAGGAGTTTCCCGATTTCCAGTCGCTCGAATCGAAATTCCCGGGCGCGAAGCTTCGCGTCATTTTTGTCAGTCTCGATTTCCTGAAAGATAAAGCGCGCTCGCTTGAGCCCTTCGTTACAAAACACGACGTACGGAATGCTGTTTTCCTTCTCGATGAGCCCGACTATAATTCTTGGATCGACCGAGTCGATTCCACTTGGGAAGGCAACTTGCCTGCAAGTCTGGTGGTTAACAATGCCAAGCATCTGCGTCGATTTTTTCCCCAGGAATTTGGCGCCCAGGCACTCTCAGATACCGTCAAACAATTTCTGAATTAAAGAGAACTATGAAAAAGATCATCTCGATGTTTCTCGTTTTGCTGGTCGCCGGATTCGTAGCGACTGGTTTTGCACCTGCGCCGACAGGCTATGCCGTCGGTGACACTGCAACCGATTTTCATTTGAAGAACGTCGATGGCAAGATGGTCTCGCTTGCGGATTACAAAGACGCGAAAGGCTTCATTGTCACATTCACGTGCAATCACTGCCCGTTCGCGAAGATGTACGAAAGCCGCATCATGGCGCTCAATGCGAAATACGCTCCGCTCGGATATCCAGTGATCGCGATCAATCCGAATGACCCATCGCAACAGGATGAGGATTCGTATGCGAATATGGTAACCCGAGCAAAGGAGAAGGGCTACACATTCCCATATCTTGTTGACGAATCGCAGAACGTGACACACGCCTTCGGCGCAACGAACACGCCACACCTCTTTGTGCTCAACCGCGAGAAGGGCACGCTCGTTGTTCGATATATCGGCGCCATCGATGACAACGCGCAGGATGCATCGGCTGTAACCAAGCACTACACCGAAGATGCCGTCAATGCACTTCTGGCCAATCAGCAGCCCGTTGTCACCAAGACCAAAGCGATCGGCTGCTCGATCAAATGGAAAAGCTAAGCGCGCAGGGGTTCATCGTTTTTAAGGCTGCATCCGCGGCCTTTTTTTTGTACCGCCTGATTAAATAAGTTCGTCAATGAACGA
Organism: Kapaibacterium sp. (SeqCode); assembly: GCA_038240295.1. Taxonomy (GTDB): domain Bacteria; phylum Bacteroidota; class Ignavibacteria; order Palsa-1295; family Palsa-1295; genus JABDDM01. The sequence goes on along the minus strand of JBBSDW010000078.1, from coordinate 6,887 downwards.
TCTGAAACGGCGCCGTCCATTTCTGGCCTTTTGCATCGAGCACGAAAAAATAGGTACCGTTTGGCAGGTTTGCCAGTTTGATCCTGAATCTTGTCATCCCAGGCTTGATCGTCCCATCGGCTAACAACCTGACCTCTTTTCCAACAGCGTCGCTGATATAGATTGAACCCTTGCTTGCATCTTCGAGTGAAGCCGAAGCGAAAAGATCGGTGCCTTGTATAGAAATGACCTTCACGCCAAACGACGGAAATGGCTTTAGCGGCATGAAGACGTTCGAATGCGTAACGGAATCCGCGATATACATCGACGCGATCACCGAGTCGCGCTCATTGACGATCTCGCAATGGAGCCGGTTGACCGGCGTCGTTTCAACCGTGATGCGGCCATAGGTATTGAGTGTGTCGTTGATCTGACCGCCGCGATCCCACGTCGAGCCAAATCCAAGACTATCGAGTTGACCATACACGTTTGAATTCGGCACCTCAAGATTACCAGAGACGATCTCGGGAAAAATCGAATTCTTCCCATCATCCATCATGGCGGTGTGCACATCGGCAGAACAAACGACAACGTTGGTGATTTGATATTTCTTTACAAAGGCAAGAATCGAATCCTGATCGGCAGCGAAGCCTGCCCAGGTATCGGCGGCTTCATAGAGCTTGGATGGATCTTTCTTGAAATTCGCGTACGCCAGGAGAAGCGGAATATTTGCTGTTGCCGCAGGAGACCAGGTGACGGTTGAAATGATCACTTTCCATTTCGCGAATGAACCGAGAAGCGAAAGCTCAAGCCAGCGAAGTTGATCGGCTCCACTCGTGTGCGTGCCGCGAAGGATCGAATGGCCCGCTGGCGGATTCCAGGAATATTTGCCCCCTGTCTGTTGAACTACCTCGGCGTCAGGTGAGCGTTCGCTCCTGAGATCGAGCACGAAGAATTGGACGTCGCCAACAGTGAACGTGTGATAAATCCCATCGCTTGGATTCGGCAGGGGATAGTGCGGCGTGTAGTTTTCGTATGCGGCGATCGACTTTGACTTATTCGCGAACGTCCCATCGGTGTTGTTGTCAGCGTAATCGTGATCGTCATAGACGTAATCGAGTGCCCGATTTGCAAGCACCGAATCGATACCCTCCGTTGGATCATATTTATTCAAATAACTTTTTGCGATGAGCGAGTCGGTTGATGCAAAGTCAGGCGAGATGGCACGGTCGGGATAGGTCCAGTCGCCCATTTGAAAAAAGAGCAGAGGGTCGAGCGTGCGAAGGCGCTTCCATACGTTCGATCGTCTCGCGGCAAGCTGCTGCAACTGACACGATCCGAATGCAAACGTGAATTCGGAATCTGCGAGGCGCTTTGGGAACGTCCGGAAGGAACGAGTTGCGGAAAAAGAAGAGACCGAACCATCAAGCACCGGGCGAAGGTAATAGGTCGTCGAAGGCTTGAGTTTTGCGAGATCCAACGTAACGAAATTGAACTTAGCAGGATCGGGAATGACGGTAGCGGATCGCTCAACATCGCTCGAAAAATCACTCGCCGATGAATATTCGATCGCGATTGGTGAGGTCGAATTCGTGACAACCGTCACACGCGCACTCGAATCCGAGACGGCTCCCACGATTGGACCACGGCTCACCATCTGACCGCGCGCGCAACTGGTAAGCGAGACGGCTAAGAGAACGAAGAGGATAACTTTGGTCATCGAAATTGTCGGATCAGAAAAGAACTTGCAAGAACTTGCGGCATCGTGCATTTCAACAGCACCGAAACGATTCTGTTCCATGTTGGAGGGCGGAGTTCGGGTGCGCAACAATTTTCCCACGCCATGGAGTGTTTTATCGTCGAGCAGAGGGATGTGAACGAAGAAGAGCGAACACTTACGCTTCGCGGCGATGAGGCGCATCATGTTCGGGTGTTACGGATTCGCCTGGGCGAAAAAGTGCTCGTGACGAATTTGTTGGGCACCTGTTACGAATGCGAGTTAGAAGCAATCGGCGAAAAAAGCAAGAAGGAGGAAGAGGCGATCTGTACGATCACGGGTGTGCTGCCTTCGTTTGGTGAACCTGAAAATAATGTGATGCTCATCCAGGCCGTGATCGCACAGCCGGCCCGTTGGGAGTGGCTTCTCGAGAAGGCGACGGAGCTTGGTGTGAAGGTGATCCAGCCGGTAACATCCGAACGAACCGAACGGGGACAGATCAACGAAGCCAGAGCAGAGCGGGTCCTTCGGGCGGCCGTCAAGCAGACAAAACGAGCGAACATGCCCTGGTTGAAAGAACTCTCTACACTTGAAGAGGCGTTAAACGTGGCTGGAAGCGAAAAGTGGTCGATCTTTTTGTTGCATGAATTAGCAGATGCGAGCAAGCTTTTAGGAGGCGAACTCGCAAAGGTTGTGGAAGAGAGGATCGCGATCGTCGTTGGACCGGAAGGTGGATTTAGCGATCCAGAGATCGAGCGGGCCCTTGCTTCCGGTGCCAGAGTTGTCTCGTTAGGGAATCGCCGCCTGCGGGCAGAAACTGCCGCGATCGCTGCATTGGCGATCGCAGTTCGATAGAAAGCTTGCAAGCAGATGCTTGCGATATATTTTATTTCATACTTGCCTGATGGTCTCAGAGAATCTTCTCGAAGTTAAAGGACTCAAGAAATATTTCCCGATCAAGAAGGGTATTATTTCAAAGAAGGTCGGCGATGTCAAGGCCGTCGATGACGTATCGTTTACGATTCGTCGCGGCGAGACGCTTGGCCTCGTCGGCGAATCAGGCTGCGGCAAAACCACGACCGGCCGTGCGATCCTGCGCCTTATCGAGCCGACAGCTGGCTCCGTCAAATTCAAGGGCGAGGAGATCACGACGATGTCGCAATCGCGCCTTCGGGAAATCCGCAAACAGGCCCAATTCGTATTCCAGGATCCTTATAGCTCGCTCAATCCGCGTATCACCGTGGGCGGCATGCTAACCGAGATCTTGAAAGTTCATAAGCTTCGAAACACAGACGCCGAGATCAAAGACCGCGTCAACGAATTACTCGAGATCGTCGGACTCACCCCGCTCCACGCACGCCGCTATCCACATGAATTCTCTGGCGGGCAGCGTCAGCGTATCGGCATTGCTCGCGCACTTTCTGTCGAGCCGGAATTTATTGTTTGCGACGAGCCGGTCTCGGCGCTTGACGTATCGATCCAGTCGCAGGTGCTCAATCTCCTGATGGATCTCCAGCAAAAGTTTGGACTTACTTATCTTTTCATCGCGCACGATCTTTCGGTTGTCAAGCATATTTCCGATCGTGTCGCCGTGATGTATCTCGGCCAGGTTGTCGAGATCACCGATTATCGCAGCCTCTATGCATCGCCGATGGCGCCTTATACGCAAGCATTGCTTTCGGCCGTGCCGATCGCAAACCCGCGCGGCAAGCAGCAGCGTATCGTGCTGACGGGCGACGTACCGTCGCCAGCGAATGTACCGAGCGGCTGCTATTTTCATCCGCGCTGTCCGCAGGTCATGCCCGAATGTTCAAGCGTCCAGCCGCAACTCGCAAGCGTGCTCTCAGAAGATCATGCGGTTCGCTGCCTTATCTATCCGCAGAGTTGGCCGCAAGGGATTTCGATCCCCGAGCGGATCAAAGAGAAGGAAGCAGTGGCGGCGTAATGGATGTAGGTTCGCTCAGTATTTCGAGCGTTGCGCTCTAGGCGATCTGTCTCGCTCAAGGTGTATCTGAACTCGCGCTCTTCGGATCGCGTGCGAAGGGCGACGCTCACGATGAAAGCGAGATAGATCTTCATGCAGAATTTTCTGCCAACAAAGCTATTGGCTACATTGGGTTCTTCGCTATGCGAAGAGAACTTACGGCGCTCTTCGGTAAACAGGTCGATCTTGTTTCGAAACGCGGCTTGAAACCAATGATGTGCGTGCCAGTGCTTGCCGAAACTAAGGTGATCTATGCGTCATGATGAGCTTTGGCTCAATGACATTCTCGATGCGCGATCTCTGAGATCGAAGATTTCCTCCGCCATTTAGATTTTGGTCTAAACTGATTTAGCAGATCTCTTCCGTAAATTGCATCATGCGGAAGCAAACGATTCATTTTATCCTCTACGCCGCGATCCTGATGATCGCCTCACTCGCGCATGCCCAGACGCCTCGGCAGCATCGCCACCACATTCTTGACAGCATCCCATCGACCAATTATCCTTCGATCTACTATCCGAGAAATCCCACCGCCTGGGAGATCATCACTGCGCTCGATCTCAACATAACGATCGCTCCTCGAGAAGTTGTTCGTGACGAGATCCGGCAGATTCCGCAACTCGCTTTCGCAATGCGCATCGGGTTGCCGGAGCATTTCGGTATCGGCGTTCGCGTTGCGGGAAATTATATTGCGAATCAGTTTGCGATCATCCCCTCGTGGTCCTACTCGACGGGTCACTTTTCATTCGGCTTCCAGAATACATCTGCACTCTGGTTCGGCGCTGCCGATTTCACCGGCTTTAGCACATTTGCGATGGGCTTTTCGAACGCGCCGGGCATAAGCGCCGGGATGCGTGTCGAAGATTTTCTTTTATCGGCACAGCTTGAAGCAATTACGAATTTCTGGCATTACACAAAGTTTGGTAGCGACGTTGTGCATCGGCAGATCGCAGAATTCGAAGGCGAAGCACTCACGCTCGCCGTCGAGCAGGATGCCTTCGGAGGCCGCCGGATCAACTGGGGCGTTCGTTTCGACTATACCACGCCGGGTTATCAACTCTGGCTTGCCTTCAGCGATACGCGTCACAGAATTCTTACGCCTTCGTTCTTTTTTGGCATGATCTTATGAGGGGTCTCGGGTGTCAGGTGTCGGGTGTCGGATATTCATTTTGTCTTTTGGCCTTCTTGATGTTGGGCATTTGTGGCTGTGTCGAGAATGATAATCTTCTCCCACTCCCGGCTCGCGATCCGGTGAAGAGTAGGCTTACGCATTCTACGCCGATTGCGCTGCCCGAACTTCGTATGCTGGAAGGCGTGTATCAGGTAGTAAGTGGGAAGGTGCTGTTTGGCGATGAGGTCGTTGTCAAACAAATTGGTAGTCACATTGGGGTCTTCTGCGCTAAGGAGACCTCCTTTGTCTTTGAAACAGGATTTGTAGATAGCGAGGCAATACTCGAGGGTTACTGGCGGTCCGATCTCGGGACGCAGCAGGGATTCTCGACGCTCGCGATCACCAAAGACTTTGCTCTCAATCCCCACAATTCGTTTACACTAACCGGCCACTACACAAGCAATCAAGCGGGTGACGCGAACCCCTTCGAACTCCATTTTCTTCGAGCGCTCAAAGACACCACCAACAACTTTCTTATCGTAGATCATCACGGAGGAGATAACGGAGCAGGCCTTCCCTTCGCCGAAAATAGTTTGAATGCAATTCGCTATACGCAATATGCCGGTGCGAACGCGATCGAATTGGACGTTCGACTTACCGGAGATAATATTCCGATCCTCTTTCACGACGCCGATCTTAGTACGAATCTGGTCAACGGTGAATTCGCGATCGGACCGCTTACGAACTATACCCTCGCTGAACTTCGTCAGCTTTGTACGCTCAAAGACGGGTCGCAAATCCCGACGCTGCAGGATGCGTTGAATGTCATCGACAGCGAAACTTCATATCAGGCCGTCTGGCTTGATATCAAAGATTCTGCGGGAGTTGCGCCGACATTGCCGATCGAGATCGCCTTTTTAGATCGCATGAAAAGCGAAGGCCGCACTGTTGCGGTTTGGGCAGGGTTGCCGACTACCGATCACGTTACGGCCTATCTCAATGATCCGTTGCACACACTTGCACCGAGCCTTTGCGAACTCACTCCGGCAGACGTGGATCATGCAAATTCAGAAGTCTGGGGTCCGCGATGGACGGTCGGCGATCTCGTGAAGCAAGCCAAAACTGTTCGCCAGGAAGGCAAGAAAGTGATCTATTGGACGGTCGATAAGCCGGAGTTCATCAACCCATTTCTCGATCATGGCGAACTTGATGGGCTGCTCACAGATCATCCTTCGACCGTCGGGTATTACTACTATATAAGGAAGTAATGCCGATCAAGATCTCCGTTCTCTTGCCTCTCGCATTTATCCTTAGTGTCCTCGCGCCCTGCGTTCGAGCGCAAACGGACTCGGTGCTTGTAAAAGGATATGCTCCGGCCGATTCCGGATATATGCAGGTACAGAACCAGTTGCGTGGCATCCGGCAGGCGAGACATGCACCCAAGCCATTCTTTATCTGGGTGGACGGAGGCATTGGGTATTCCCGCGATATCGGCGCGCTCACCCAGGCAACTGCAACCCCGGGTGCGAATTATACGAACGGAGGCTTCATCGGCATGCTGCGTATTCGCGGAAGCCGTTCGGATTTCATTTCGGTCGGGGTGGAAGGTGGCTTTCAGCATCTCTCCTCGGTCACGCAGCAGACAAGTTCGACAAGCATCACCGCATCGCTCAATGCGATACCCATCATGGGCATCATAACCATTCAGGATTATGGTGTGCAACTGCATGGATCGGTGGGGTTTTATCGGCTCATCTCCACTGCCACACTTTTCGGTCACACAATCACGAGCGGTGAGTACGATATGGCGTTCATGATCGGGATGAGCGCGCAGATCGATCTTGGGCCCGACTATAAACTTTTACCTGAACTGCGGTTCACTCGCATCAACGATCAGAATCGGTCGTTGATCGCATTCATGCTCAGGCTGGAACTCCCTCGATGGCAGCTTTGATAATCGGTTGTCGGTAGGTGGGAGGAACATCCCGCTAAAAGCCGTAACAGAGATTTAAGAGCCCTGTGATTATTCTGCTTCGCAGATAATCGAATTCAACGTGTAAGCAGGTTGAATTCGATTATCTGCGAAGCAGAATAAT
>JBBSDW010000077.1:0-16174 GCA_038240295.1 Kapaibacterium sp. (SeqCode) | reverse complement strand
GAATGCGGGTAGGGTTTACGGCCCCGGACAAGGTGTCCCAATGGACTCCTCCATCGGTAGTCCTAAGAAATGATGCCCCTGTGATCCAACCGTGCAATCGATCGAGAAATTGTACTTGAGTATAGGTACCGGACGGTCCCCACAACGCCCAATTGTCTCCGCCATCGGTTGTTTGGAGAATTCCACCATTCGACCCGATCCAGCCGGTGTCTTGATTGATAAATGAAATGCTGGTCAAATTGGCCTTTGTGCCACTCTGTTGCACCACCCAGCCGGTCGCGATGGTGTCAAGTTGTTGAGGGTGCTGTTGTGCAGTCGCTTTGGTAAAAAGTTGCAGGCATACGAGGATCAAAGCGATTCCGATTGAGTGTTTCATAGCTTATATCAGAAAAACGTTAGTGTTCAATTGCAAAACACGAACATTCGGCGAGAAACTCAAGGGTGAAATTCCGTCCCCTCTTTTTGGAGCTCCAACCATACAACAAAATTCGGGTGTCATGGCTTATAGTCCGCTCGACTTATAGGCTCGAATCACGAACTTTGCTTCGTGACCATTCAAAAGATATTGGCTGTGAATCTTAGAACCTGTCGTGAAGCTTCGGGCTTCACGCAGGAGACGCTTGCGTGGAAGGCCAATTTATCCCCGGATTTCATTGGACGAATTGAACGTGCCGAACGCACGATCTCCCTCGATCACCTAGCTTCCATCGCCAAAGTTTTGAAAGTTGATCTATGCCGGTTATTGTCGGCTCCTTCCAATTGATAACGCTGAGACCTAACCCAAAATGGCTGAACAGCTGTCCAGCCCTGAAATTCGATTCGTGACCTTGCAGACCAGTTACCAAGGTCTTTGGCACAGCGGAGTCAAACTCTCGTCCGCCGCTCAAGTAGGAGAAAAGCCCCTTCCCGAAGATTTCTGAAACAACTATCGCCCGCTTCGTGTAGAATATGGGCAGCTCCTTCGTCACCTGCAATTTTCGGTTCGTTTTAACTTTACTGTGCCACAAGAACTCTATCAGGAGCTTTTGGAGCGTCTTGCTCGCGTTCGTTCGCGGCGGGAGCGACTCGATCTTTTTACCGGGCTCGCCAACTCGGCGACGGCGCTTGTCGTGATCGCAACTGCCGCGATCGCGATCGAGGCCGCGTTCCATCTTTCGATCTCGGGGCGCACTGCGCTCTTCTGGAGTTCGGTCGTCGTGTTTATAGCAACGACGAGCGCCTTCTTATATATGCCGCTCGCGACGCGGTTTGGAGTAAAGCCTCGGCTCACGGACGAAGCGATCGCAGCTCGGATCGGTGCGCATTACCCGACAGTAAGCGATTCGCTGCTGAATGGTTTGCAGCTCGCCCGGCCGATCTTCGCGCACACGAGTTCGATCGGCTCCCCCGCATTTGCACTTGCGGCGTTCAACCGAACGTATGAAGAAGCTCGCCCGCTCGATTTTCAGGCGATCATCGAGGAGCGGCCGTTCAAGCGCGCACTTCTCCTGTTTTTCATATCGTTCGTCGCAGCCGCCGGGATTTTCTTTGGCCTGCATGGTGAGATGTCGAGCGCTGCCACACGGCTCGTGCATTTCCGCACATTTTATCAAAAGCCGGCTCCCTTCGTGCTCCATGTGACGCCGGGCAATGCGCGGGTTATGCGCTCCGATTCATTGCACATCAGGGTCACGACGACCGGCGAACAACTGACGCATCTTACGATCCATCTTCGCGAAGAGGGACAAAAGGAATTCGACACGATCAACATTGCTTCGCTCGAGACACGAGATTCGGTTCATCCAACTCTCACCGCGCGAACATTCTCTTACGATATTCGCGTGCAGCATCCGCTCGAATATTACGCCGAAGCGCGAGGAATCGAGTCTGATAAATACCAGGTGTCGGTGCTCGATCATCCGATCGTGCGAAAACTGCTGGTGACGGTTGCTCCCCCTGCCTATACCAAACAGCGGCCGCAGGTGTTGAACGAAAATTTCGGCGATGTCAATGGGGTCACAGGTACGCGCGCATCCTTCGAGGTCGTGGCATCGAAAGCGCTGATAGGCGCATGGGTTGTCTTTGGTCCCGCAAAAGCAGTTGATTCGAACGGTCACGCTGAGCAGTCCGCTCCGCCTGAAACGTACCCGTTGCAATTGCAGGACAGCATCGCTCGAGGGTCGGTCGCGTTCATGCGTTCGGGATCGTATCACATTTCGCTGCTCGATCGCGATTCCATCCAAAGCGAACATCCGATCGAATATACGGTCACGATCACAAAAGATGAACCGCCAACGATTGCGCTTATCGAGCCGAACGACCGTGCCGATCTGCCGAGCAGTTTGAGGCTCGGGATGCTCGCTCGCGTCCATGATGATTTTGGATTTCGAGGCGTGCGCCTTGGCTATCGTTTGACGAAATCGAAATTCTCGACGCCTGAGAAAGAATACAAATGGCTCGATGTTCCGCTCGCGAGTTATAACGCGCAGGATCTCGATGTGCCCTATATCTGGAACCTGACGAAGCTCGAACTCGCGCCGGAAGATGAGGTCAGCTACGTCTTCGAGGTCGCCGATAACGATGCCATCTCCGGACCAAAAACCGCGCGCACTCCCGAATACACTGTTCGCTATCCGAGTGTGAAGGAAATTTTCGAACGTGCGAACGAACAGGAATCGACTGCCGAGAAGAATCTGAACGAGATCAAGCAGGACGCAACCGAACTCAAGAAAAAGATCGACGAGGCGGTAAATGAAATGCGGCAGACCAAAAGCGCAAACATCGCGAAGGAGCAGCAGGAATTTTCGAAAAAGAAAGACGCCGAGCAGCTGTTGCAACGCCAGCAGGATCTGAACAAACGTCTCGAAGATGTTTCGAAGAACCTCGAGCAGATGACCGACCAGCTCAAACAGCAGCAGGCGCTCTCGCCCGAAACGATGCAGAAATACGAAGATCTGCAAAAACTCTTTCAGCAGATCAACTCGCCAGATATGAAAAAGGCGATGGATCAACTGCAGCAGGCGATGAAGAACGTCGACCCAAAGCAGATGCAGGAAGCGATGAAGAACATGCAGTTCAATGAGGACCAGTTCAAAAAATCGCTCGAACGGACGACCAACATCCTGAAGAAAATTCAGATGGAGCAGAAGGTCGACGAACTGAGCAAGCGTGAAGGCGAACTGGCCAAACAGGAAGATCATGCAAGCGATCAGCAAAAGGACGCCGCAAAATCTCCAGAAAAACAAACGCCGCAGGATAAAGCCCAGGCCAAACGTCAGCAGGAAGACGCCAAGAAAGAGCTCGATCGCTTGCAGAAAGAGGCGCAGGATCTTGCAAATCAGATGAAAAAACTTCCGGAGAACATGCAGGCTCCCGAAGAGATGAAACAGGCCCAGGAAGCACTCGCGGATCCGGCAATGGAGAAGTCGATGGATGATGCGGAGCAGGCCGCCGAGCAAAACGATCCGGAGCGTTCGAGCGAGCGTTCGAAAGATGCCTCCTCTAAAATGAAGCAAGCCCAGAAGAAGATGGGCGATCTCAAACGGAAGCTCTCCGAGAATCAGAAGCAGCGCGACACGCGTGAGATGAAGCAGATCCGCGATGAACTCAATCGTCTATCCAAAGCCGAGGAAGCGATCAAGAATCAGACGCAGCAGGCGCAGCAGAATTCGAACGTCTATCGCGATCTCGCCGATCAGCAATCGCAGAAAAAAGATCAGCTCGGACAAACTGCTTCGAAGACGATGGAACTGGCTCAACGTTCGACCGCCGTTCCCCCACAAATGGGTAAGGACATGGGCGAGGCGATGAGCAGTATGCAAAAGTCGCAGGACGCCATGACTGAGCGCGATCAAGGCAATGCGCAGCAATCGTCGCAGTCGGCAATGGCCTCGCTGAATAAAGCTGCGCAGGATGCGCAGAAGGCACTTGACAAAATGGGTAAGCAAGGTCAGGGGAAAGGCCAAAAGGGTCAGGGCCAACCCGGCGGGCAGCAAGGTGAAGGCGAAGGTGAAGGTGATGGAGACAACCCCGGCGGCGATAGTCCAGGGCAGGAGCCGGGTCAGGGCAGCGCCATGCAGCAATTCCTGAATTCGATCAACAAACTGACCGCGCAACAACAAGCGCTCAACGACATGATGTCAGGAATGCAAGGCCAGCCAGGCGGTACCGCCGAACAAAGGACGATGCAGCAGCAGGCGCAGATCGCTAAGCTCGCAGCGCAACAGCAGGCCGTGCAAAAGTCGGTGAAGGATCTCGCCGACGAACAAAAAGCTGCGCAGACCGGCGACAAACTCGCCGGCGATAAATTGAAAAAGATCTCGGACGAAATGACCGATGTCATTTCCGAAATGAAAACTTCAGGTGTTCGCCCCGAAACGATCCAGCGTCAGGAGCGGATCCTTTCGAAATTACTCGAAGCCCAGAATTCCGTTCACGAACGTGACAAAGAAGAACAACGCGAGTCGAAGCCGGGCGATAACACCGCAGCTCCTTCGCCGCGCGATCTCGATCTCAAAACTCCCGAAGCCAGAAAACAGCTTCAGGACGAACTCAACAAAGCCAAAGAGTCAGGCTACTCAAAAGACTACGACGCCCTGATCCAGAAATATTTCGAAGCACTCCAAAAAGCGGGGGTGAAACCGCAGTAGGGGGCGGATCGGTGTTTCGTCATCGCGAATCTGAACTTTATCAAATGACATGGTCAGGAGGTAAAGACCTTGTACCATAAAAGTACGACCGCATTCCCGATTTGGCTCGGTTCCCTCACCTACTATTGACTGGTAGACGCCATCCTCGAGGCCATACAAAAGCGTTGGGTGGTACTCAGGAGCGCGGTGCTAACTTTTCATTATAGTTTTCTTGACTACTCTTTCCATTTAATGGACCACTTTCGCCAAGTATCGTGATGTCGACCGTAATAGCTCCTCGCAGTTAAGCCGATCAAAATTGTCGATATTATACATGGTGATCGTAGAGTCCTGGGCGTCAAAAAGACCAACACGCCCAGTTTCTCCAATCCGCAAGGGTTTTGGTAATTCGCTATATAACACGACGGAGTCCACCATTGGTAGCTGCTCATGCACGGCTTGGAAATCCTGTTTGCGATCAGCGAAAACGGCAGCCCAAATACGAGTATTGGGAAACCTTGCTTTGAGACAGACTGCGCAATTATTCATCATGGCTTCGCATTTCCCACAATCAGATGCCTGGACATAGAATATCAGATGCAGATTGACGGTGGGCGTTGGATCCACAAAACATAACATGACGAATAATATCAAACTGGTCATTTCCTTGATGTCTTTATTCGAACGGTGGTCGTTGGTAAAGCAATCCGAAAGGATCCTCCGGACATCAGTCGCCAAATACCAGGCACCCACAACAAGTCTGTCGACGAATCCGATATCAAGAGGCTGACGTTTCGAGGAATAGTTGCACCACATTCGCTGACAATGATCTCGGCCGGGCTGGAAAGACAGCGTTGACGAAACTGAGCATCTGCCGCTGCCCTATCAAACATTTTCCTTATGGCCTTCTGTAGCCGACGACACTTGCTAAAATGAGTCATTTGTACGAATATTCTCGTAAAACCATCCGCTCTTTGTCTAGGGACAAGATTGCGATCCAGTCTCGCGTCACATCCATTCCAAAATTCTCGATCTTATTGTCGATCTTTGAAACAGGACGCCATACCCACGAAGGCTGTTCGTTTCGAAACCCCGTCAGGGACCATGAAGCCGTACTATCGTCGTGTGGCGGATAGTCGGAGATGATGATAAGATCCGTGCGATCCGACATTACGTCCCACAGATACCATCTAATAAGCTTTCCTACGCTATCAGGCAGTATGTTTCGACTTTTCAAAGACGGATCCAGTTTCGAGTATGCAGCGAAGAAGTTCCTATTCGGGGCATCGTTAAATGCGGTGAAGCGCAGTCTCATCTGTGAGTCTATACTATAAATATCTTGAGCGAGCAAAAAACCCGAATAGATTGTACCATCGACACTCTCGCAAAAGGTAGGTTCGCAGCGTTTATACCACAACTGGGCGTCGATATAGAATGCCGGCAATTTGAAGAGGCTAGAGCTCTGATCGGAGTAAATGTGGAAAAGCGCAATAGCATAGCACGAATCAGGTGTTTTGGAGACAACGGCTTCAAAATTAGTGACCGGCGCCCCTATCAAATGGTGTAACGGAAAGTATTTAAGGGCTAAAGGTAGTACGGATGTGTGCGCCGCGCCACACTCGGGAAAGGTAAACTGCAATTGCCCTCGCTTGAATCGCCAATATATAAACGCTACGCGACTGGCGATGCCACTCGGCGGACCACCTTTCGGATCCATTTTCTTTCTTTCCATAGCCATAATTTGGCAGGACATAACTATTTCGGAGTCGGTGACAAAGTCGGCGGCACCGATCTTATTTCTAAACAATTGCCTTTTTACTTCCACAGGCATTGAAATGCCACTGTTATCTTTAAGTTCGTCACCGAATAGAAACACCATCGCCGAATTAAGCGGCGTCGATCGTAGTGCCAAAGAGTCGCTCCAATCAAACGTGGGCTTTAGGTAATGTTTTAACTTCCCACTGGCATGGTCATATACAAAGATAGCCCCTGCCGTCGCATCGACTATGAGAAATTGTTTCCCGTCGGGGGAAAACATGATTGGCCCCACCGTGCGCAATGAGGTGTCGCCGTGCTCCTCTAGTTTTACTTCGTTCTTTATTTGTGGGACCAGAACTTTAACTAAAGGGTCACCCCTTTGTTCGGTCGGAAGGTCTCCAGCAAAGACGCACAATAAAGTCAATAGAAAGTATGTGTACATAGTCGATACCACGTTGATTGAGGTGAGAAAATGTGGGGAAGCTTTCTGACCTCTTCCCCACATGAAGTCTCAACGTTACTGAGGCGGAGGGCCATATGGTGCATCCCCGAAAGGGCCAGAAGGTGGAGTTGAAGTAAAGGGACCACTTATTGAACCGTCCACATTACTGGCAACAACGACATGTGTTCCATCGCCTGGATTGTCTCCATTCTATGCTTTGCAGTCCTTCTGCATAGTTCAAATGAACGACCGCAAATGTACAAAAAAAAAACGCTTTGTCAAGAGCTTGCTATACGAATCCGGTTTCATTGGGAAGAACAAAAGACTCTCCACCGTTCGTAGTAACGGGCTTGGAATGTGTGGGTCTCGCAAAGTGAACACGCTTTCGTTCTTCAAACGCAGGCTAAAAAGCTAATTGGTAAATGATCAGTCGGTAAAGCCGGACGGAATTGGGATTCCGTGTTCGGTTGCGACCCGTAGCCCTCCATGGCGTTTCTCGACTTCGCGAAGCACTTCATCAGCAGTTTTGCCTAACGTCACGTCGAAAGCGAATCGAGATCAGGAATATCTGCGATCCATCCTTCGTCTTCCTGACTATAGAATAAATTCATGCGACAATCTGACGTTCAATCGACCAATGTTCGTTTAGATTTGGACGATTGGCTCAATGGAAATTCATCTCCTTCACTTGAACTACAGGGACAGCCAGTCTTTATCGGAGTTGTCCCACTTTATCAGAGGCTCCTCGGTGAGCCCGCCCCCAGTTCCCAATCAAAAATGATAATTCGGCGCTTCTTTCGTGATCGTTACGTCGTGCGGATGGGATTCTCTTAGCGACGCACCTGAGATTCGGACGAATTGTCCGTAGCGCTGGAGATCCTCCACAGTTGCCGAACCTGTGTAGCCCATGGCTGCGCGGAGGCCGCCGATCATTTGATAAACCGAGTCTGCAAGCGGTCCGCGAAACGGTACTCGGCCTTCGATGCCTTCGGGTACAAGCTTCGCGAGGCCTTCCTCGACGTCCTGAAAATAACGGTCGGCCGATCCTTGCGCCATGGCCGAGATCGAACCCATGCCACGATACATTTTATAGGTGCGGCCTTCCAAAAAAACTTTCTCGCCGGGCGATTCTTCGAGTCCTGCGAATAAACTTCCGATCATGACGGTCGATGCACCGCCTGCGAGTGCCTTTGGGATGTCACCGGTTTGTTTGATGCCGCCATCAGCGATGATCGGTATTCCCTTCTTTGCAGCTGCCCGTGCACTCTCGATCACTGCCGAGAGCTGCGGCACTCCGACACCCGCCACAATACGCGTGGTACAGATCGAGCCGGGGCCCACCCCAACTTTCACTGCATCGACACCCGCCGCGATAAGCGCTTCTGTTCCTTCCGCAGTCGCAACATTGCCTGCGATGACTTCCAGATGCTTGAATTTTCTTTTGACATCGCGCACCATTTTTAGTACGCCTTCGGAGTGGCCGTGGGCTGTGTCGATAACGACGACATCAACCTTCGCAGCAACGAGCGCTTCGATCCTCTCGATCGTCGAAGCGTTGACACCAACGGCAGCTCCCACGACCAGGCGGCCGGCCTCGTCTTTTGCGGCTGCAGGATAGCGTTTCTTTTTTTGAATATCTTTAAAAGTGATCAGCCCTTTGAGCCTACCGGCGCGATCGATGACCGGAAGTTTTTCGATCTTGTTCTGCTGTAGGATTGATTCTGCTTTTTCAAGTGTGGTACCGATCGGTGCCGTGACAAGATGCTCTTTCGTCATCACATCGCCGATGAGTTGCTCGAGCCTCGATTCAAACCGAAGGTCGCGATTGGTGATAATGCCGACCAGCATCTCCGATCCATCGATCACAGGAATACCCGAAATGCTGTACTTATTCATCAGTTGCAGCGCGTCGCGAAGCGTATGCTGCGGCGTGAGCGTGATCGGCGACTGGATCATCCCGCTTTCACTTCGCTTTACGATATCGACCTCCATTGCATGCGCTGCGATCGAAAGATTCTTATGAATGATCCCAATGCCGCCTTCGCGCGCCAGCGAGATCGCCATCGCCGATTCTGTTACAGTATCCATCGCACTCGCGACAAGCGGGATCGAAAGCCTGATGCGGCGCGTCAGTTGCGTCGAAGTATCGACATCGCGAGGCAACACATTGGAATACGCTGGCAGGAGCAGGACATCATCATAGGTGATCCCTTCGTAGTCGACGAATTTTGCATTCGCCCGTTTGCGAATGGTGTGGTTTGCGGTAGGTCTTCGCTGAGGAGTGCGACGAGTGGATGCGGATCGGTTGGCCATGAAAAACTCCCTTACTTTTGGTTTGTTTTTCAGGCAAATATACAGCGCTTTTGCGCCTGGCTCGTCAAGTCGCGATTATGAAAGGAGCCTCGGGCGAATAAAAGCGATTGAATTATTCCATTCGAAAAAACTTATCAACCCAAAGCGTGCGTTGAGCAATCGTAGCTGAGCCATAGAGATTGAGACGACTCTTTAGCAAATGAGCCGCGAAGTAAGCCCTTTTCAAACATTCGGTGAAGAATTGCGAGCTGCCCGACAAGCGCAGCATCGATCGATCGACGAGATCGCGCAACGAACACGTATCAACCGAAAATATATCGAGGCGATCGAGTCCGGCGATCTGGGCCAGCTCCCTACGGGTCCTTATACGCAGGCCTTCCTTCGCGAGTATGCAAAAGCAGTCGGTTGCCACGTTCCTTCGGAACTTGCCGGAGTAACCATTGCTGCTCAACCTGCGCCCATCCCGCAATTGCGAGCACAGCCGATCGCGCGCGAAACACGAACCGAGATTCCTGCGCCGGCAAAAAAAGCGACGACGGCCCGAGCAGGCAAAACTACGCCTGCGAACGCACCACTGGAAGATTCTGGCAGATCGATCGGCAGCGGTGCCGCAGAGCAGATCGGAGCAGCGTTTCGCGCGACAAAGGAATTACCGAAGCTGGCAAATCAAGCGGCAAAAACAGCCGCTCGAAGTGCAGTCCGCACCACCGAAACTGTCATCAAACGTGTGGAGACCGGAGCGAAAGATGCGGTCGATGCGATCACGTCAAAGTCACTCTGGGAAGAGGCCGAGCAAGTCCGCCGCGAGCGTCGAGGATTGCCAATCACTCCGGAGTCGGAATCTTCAACGGTTCGCATTAGCAATGAGTCCGCTTTCGACGTACGGGATATTCGCAGCAGCGTTAACGCAGAACAATCGCGCGAAAAGCCGGCTGCGACGGTGGGAGCCACTGCTTTCACATCGATCGGCAAGAATCCTCCTGCGCCAGAACTCGTCGCTCTGCCAGATATTTCACCTGCCGATATCTCTGACTCCGATATTTCGCACTCCGATATTTCGCACTCCGATATTTCGCACTCCGATACTTCGCACTCCGATAGTCCCGAATTGGCTGAGGAGCAACAAGAAGCATCAACTCCTAAAGCTGCCCGAACGGGAATCTTTAGTCCCACAAATGTGGTGATCGGATGTGTCGTTATTCTTTTTGCAACTGTGCTTGCGTTTGCGTTGCATCTCAATAAACAGGATAAAACTCCAGCCGAAACAGCGCAGACTTCGGACGTGGCGAAAGAGAAACCTGCAAAGGCAACGCCCGTTGTACCTCCGGCAAAACCGGTTGTCACAACTCCAACGATCGATTCACTTCGTTTTGTGGTCCGTGCAATAAGTCCGGTGTGGGTCTCGATCATCCCTGATGGCAAGAATCCGTTCAAAGGTGAGATGCAGGCTGGCGAGACGCGAAGTTTTTCCGCCACGGATAAATTCGTCGTCAATCTTGGAAACGAGCACGCGCTTGAAATGACGTTCAATGGCCAGGCGCTCTCGCATTTGCCGACGATCGCTAATTCTGGTGTCGTAGTTCGCGATCTCGTTCTAACTCGCGATCATGTTTCACTCGGCGGGCAAACAGTTACACTTAATAACGGGGGCTCTGCCTCAGGCCAAAGCGCATCCGCTCAGACAGCCGCGGCCCAAAAAACACCGACGAAAGTTGCGGCTACGCCTGCGACTCCGAAGTCAACCGCAGTTGACGCATCAAAAAAGAACGGAGCATCCGCAACAGCGACTCTTAAAAAACCTTCTGTAAAGTCAACTCCGGGAAAGCCTCAATCGAAGCCGAAAAAAAGCGTACCTAAAAACTCCGGCAGAAGGCAGATCAAGAATACGATCCCTCCGATCGATCCGCTACCGGCACGTCCCTGATCCCTTCGCAATGCAGTTGAATCGAACAACGAGCGGTGATGGCTCTCGATCTGCGACGGATAGCACGATCGTCCGCAGTTTTCGGATCGCGGGACTCGTTGGGGGTATCATTGCGTTTCTGATATCGACCACGATCGTTTTTTCGTACGCGTTCGATCTGCCCTGGAAGATCGGCTTTCGAGTCACTCCAACTGCGATCGCGCTTTGCCTCAGTTTATCGCTGCTTCTTTTTCATACCAGCGAGTCACCGACCCGGCTTCGTATTCGTACAATTCAGATTCTGAGTTTTATTACGATGTACGCATCGCTGATGACCCTGCTCGAATATGCCAGCGGCAGGAGCCTCGGAGTAGATCTTCCTTTCGTAGGAACTTCCGTTGGTACCCCATTCGATACGCCGGTATCGCGAATGGCGCCGAACTCCGCGCTGGCATTTTTTTTCATTGCGTCCTCCGTTTTTCTGCAGTCCTTTAGTAAGCGGTTCATCCGTACTGCGCAGATCCTTGCGTTGCTCGCAGCGCTCATTTCCATGCTTGCGCTTATCGGATATAGTTACGGCGTCGGCACGTTTTATTCGATCGCCGGTATAGCGGCGATGAGCTTGCTTGGAGCGGTGTCGTTTCTGTTGCTCTCTTTTTCTGCGTTTGTCATTCAGCCGAAAGATGGCCTTTTGCAATTGCTCACAAGCTCGCGCGCTGGTGGCTCCACTGCTCGCTGGTTGTTCGTGGCACTTCTTGTCGTACCTCCCCTGCTTGGCTTGATCTCGCTTCGCGGCTATAAGTTTGGGGCCTACGACGCTGCCTTTAGCATTTCGCTGCTGGTCATCATGGCAATGATCGTCTTCGCCGCGCTAACCGCACTGCTCGCGGTTCGATTGGAAGATGCCGATGCTCGCCGAAGCGCGATCGAAGATAAACTAAACGTCTCTCGCGAGGAATTGCGCGAACTCTCGCTGCACGTTCAGGCCGTACAAGAAGAGGAGCGGATCAGGATCGCTCGCGAGATCCACGACGAACTCGGTCAGTCGCTAACCGCGCTCAAGATGGATGTCTCCGTGCTTAAAGGCAACACCCCCGACGCCGATGATGAACTGCGCGGAAAGCTCGATGGGATGATCCTATTAGTCGATAATACGATCCGTAGCGTCCAGCGTATCTCAACGGAATTGAGGCCAGGGGTGCTGGATGATCTCGGACTTACCGCCGCGCTCGAATGGCAATTGCAGGAAT
This sequence comes from Kapaibacterium sp. (SeqCode), assembly GCA_038240295.1. Taxonomy (GTDB): domain Bacteria; phylum Bacteroidota; class Ignavibacteria; order Palsa-1295; family Palsa-1295; genus JABDDM01. The sequence continues at coordinate 3,901 of JBBSDW010000077.1, read as the reverse complement.
TTCAACGACGCACTGGTATCCTTTGCTCACTCGTCGTGACGCCTCAGGAAGTACTGACCGATCAAGCGCGCTCGACTGCTCTTTTCAGGATCTTTCAGGAAACACTTACGAATGTGGCAAGACATTCTTTTGCGAGCCGAGTTTCGATCGAGCTGCGAGAAGATGACGATGAACTCTTATTACGCATTAGCGACGACGGCCGCGGGATCTCTGCACAATCGTTAACCCGCACGGAATCCATCGGTCTTTTGGGAATGCGTGAACGTGCAAAATTGCTTGGCGGTACGATCGAGATCACCGGCATCCCCGGAGCCGGTACTACGGTTGAAGTGAAACTCCCACTTGACGCATTCGCGACCGTATAACAACTGCTTATGTCGAAACCGGTTGCTGAACGCATTCACGAACTCGCACAAACGATCCGCGAGCACGACTACAAGTATTACGTAGACGCTGCGCCAACGATCACTGACCGCGCCTACGATGAGTTAATGCAGGAGTTGATCGAGCGCGAGACGAAACATCCAGAGCTCATCACCAGCGATTCCCCAACGCAACGGGTCGCAGGCGAGCCGACGAGGCTCTTCCCTCATGCCGTGCATGATGCCCCCATGCTTTCACTCTCGAATACATACAATCGTGAGGACGTCGCCGATTTTATGCGACGCGTAAGTGACCTACTTGGACACGAACCCAAAGAAGGATACGTCTGCGAATTGAAGTTCGATGGGGTCGCGATGAGCCTGACCTATCAGAATGGGAAACTTGTGCGTGGCGCAACACGTGGCGATGGGACGACTGGCGACGATGTGACACCGAATGTCCGCACGATCAAGGCCATCCCACTTGTGATTCGGAATGTCTCGAAAGAGCTACCGAGCGATTTCGAAGTGCGAGGCGAGGTCTTTATACCCATCGAGGCCTTTCGTGCAATGAACGAGAAACGCGAAGCCGAAGGCGAAGCAGTCTTCGCGAATCCGCGCAACACAACGGCTGGAACACTCAAGACGCTCGACACGCGCGAAGTCGCCCAGCGACCACTTACCTTTACGTCGTATCACCTTCGCTTCATCGACGACGCGGCCGAAGCCGACGCGAAGTTCAACACGCACGCAAAGCGGCTCGCACATTTGAGTGAAATGGGCTTTCCAACATCGGCGCATACCAGAGTTGTTGATGGAGCCGATGGCGTGATGGACTTCGTTCTCAAATGGCAGGAAGAGCGCGACATGCTTCCATTCGAAATTGATGGAGCGGTGATCAAAGTGAACTCCCTCCTCGAACAACTTGAGGTCGGCGCGGTAGCAAAGTCGCCGAGATGGGCGATCGCCTATAAATTCGAATCGCGTCAGGCGAAGACGAGGCTAAAGGCGATCTCGATGCAGGTCGGACGAATGGGTACAGTCACACCGGTTGCTGAACTTGAACCTGTCGGTCTCACTGGCATCACGATTCGGCGCGCAACGTTGCACAATGCCGACGAGATCGAACGCAAGGATGTTCGCGTTGGCGACATGGTGATCGTCGAACGAGGCGGAGAGGTGATCCCGAAGGTTGTCGGAGTCGATCTTACCGAGCGTCCGAAGAATTCGGAGCCGTTCGTCTATCCTTCCGAATGCCCAGTCTGCGAGACGCCGCTAACGAAACCTGAGGGCGAGGTTAACTGGTATTGCGAAAATCCGGTTTGTCCTGCACAGGTGCTCGCACGCATCACTCATTTTGCTTCGCGCGGTGCCATGGATATCGCAGGACTTGGAGAGCAATCGGCCGCACAATTTGTCGAGCATGGCTTGCTTTCCTCGATCGCCGATATTTACTCCCTGCCAGAAAAGCGCAACCTGCTCCTCTCGCTCGATAGAATGGGAGAGAAGAAATGTGACAATTTGCTTGAAGCGATCGAAGCGAGCAAGCAGCAATCACCAGCACGTTTGCTCTTCGGCATCGGCATTCGACATGTTGGTACGAACGTCGCAAAACTTCTGATCGCCGAATTCGGATCGATCGACGTGCTCGCCACAGCAAGCGAAGAAGCGATCGATGCTGTGGCCTCTATCGGGCCAGAGATCGCCTCGAGCGTTTACACCTTTTTCCGAAACCCACAGAGCATCGATCTACTTTCGCGTTTACGAAATGCGGGCTTACCGTTCGATCGGAGCGACAAGAAAACAGGCGAATTGATCGCGAACGACTTTTTCACGGGCAAGTCATTCGTGCTCACCGGCACCCTCACCGAACTGACCCGCGAAGAAGCAAAGGAACAGATCGAGCGCCGCAGGGGTAAGGTAGTTGGCTCGGTAAGCAAAAAAACTGATTTTGTTGTTGCGGGCGCCGAGGCCGGATCCAAATTGACGAAGGCCGAAGCACTTGGCGTGGCCATCCTCGACGAACAAACTTTCATTGCAGCTCTCAAAGAATAAGTTATGATTCCATCGCGCCCGCTTTCGGCCGGAGAAATTTTAATTGAGACATTTCGGATCTATCGCCGGACGTTTGTGCACTCGATGCTGCTCCAGTGCATCTTTATTGTGCCATGCGTGCTCTTGATCATTCTTGGCATGACGAACGTTGTAAATTCGATCGGAGATGTCTTTACTACACAGCATAGCGTTAGCGACGCCCAAGTCACATCTGCTCGAAACAGGGTGCTGCTTGCTATGGAGCGAAACGATCCAGGCTCGCTCGAACGGATGCGCAAGGTCTTTCACGAATCCTCGGTAAGCTGGGATGCGCCGCTCACGCGTGATACACTTTCATTATCCAGCGGCCCGGCAGTCTCGAATGGCGTCCCGAATTCGGCGACCGACCAGCAGGCCAAGCAGACGATCCTTTCACTGATCTCCTCCGCTTCGTTTGTCAACGGATGGATCTGGCTTTTGCTCGGATGCGTACTCTTTTCCCTTGCTGCAAATGCACCAGTCGCTGGGGCGACCGATCTTGCTTCACGCGAATTCGAAGAGCGCCCGACCCGGATGTCGCTTATCTGGGGTCCGATGCTCAAGCGCAATCTCTGGATGGTTCTGGCCTTTCAGATGGCGATCGGTATTCTTGCGTTCGCCGCTTCCATCCTCAGACTTCCCTTCATGTTCTCAACCGGCACGGCTGGAGTGTTTATCATGCTCCTGGTAGTAATGCTCACAACTGTCGGTCTGCTATATTTTATTCTTCGATTTGCACTCGTCATTCCCGCGATCATCAGCGAGGAATTAAATCTTATCGAGGGATTCAAACGGAGTTGGAATCTTACGCGGGACCACGTCTGGCGCGTACTGGGTGTCATGCTTGCCTTCGGACTCATTGCCTGCGTTGTTGGCTTCATCGTCTTGATGATCGTGCTCACGATCATCGCACCGCAGTTTATCGAATTAGCACGGTATGTTCTTTTTGCGCAGAGTGTGTCGATCGTGCCGATCATGCGTGATCTTTCCAGTTTGATCTGGACCGGAGGCCTTGCCTACCTGATACCGATCATTTTCTTTTCTTCGATGACGGCGGTATTTACGACCGTGCTTTATTATGATCTACGGACGCGGCACGACGGGCCGCTGTCTTATGAAGAAGAGGCGACGCCACTCACCCCGATCTTCGGCTCAATCGAAACCGCTTGATCGCGCGCGTGGATGCCCACCCCACCAGACGGACGTTGAGTACTCACTCTCAATCAAGTCATCCTGAGCCCGGCGAAGGATCTCATGGTGGGTTCGTCTGACTATGCAGTTTGGTTTTGCACTCGAAGTCATGAAGCGATGCGAACGAAAGGCATGATTCTTCGCCGGGCTCAGAATGACCGTTTTAGGGCTATCGAGTCTGGCTCTAAGTATTCACTCTCAATCAAGTCATCCTGAGCCCGGCGAAGGATCTCATGGTGGGTTCGGCTGACTCTCGAAGTTCAGTTAATGACGTT
>JBBSDW010000076.1:0-16304 GCA_038240295.1 Kapaibacterium sp. (SeqCode) | reverse complement strand
TGAGCAGGTCGCATCGTTCGGTGAACTCACCGCAAAGGGGCTGCTGATCCTTCTTGCCGCGACGGGTGCCCGTACGGTGGGCTTTGCGCTCAATCGGATCATCGATCGCCACATCGATGCGAAGAATCCCCGCACAGCCATGCGCGATCTGCCTTCTGGCAGGATGACGCTTCGCGAAGGATATGCAGTGCTCATCGCCGGATTCACCCTTTATTTTATCGCGGCAGCGCTGCTCAATCCGCTCTGCCTGATGCTTTCGCCGATCCCACTTATTGTTTTTGTCGGCTATCCCTGGCTAAAACGCTGGACATCGCTTGCGCACTTTGGCATCGGACTCTCGCTCGCGCTCGGTCCGCTCGGCGCTTACTTTGCCATTCGTCCGAACATCATCGGATCGCTGCCCGCAATTTTACTTTCGCTTTTTACGTGGATGTGGGTCTCTGGGTTTGACATTATCTATTCCACGGCGGACGAAACATTCGATAAGCAGGAGGGACTTTACAGCCTTCCCGCATCGCTGGGGACCAAAAATGCTTTGCGTGTCTCAGGACTCATTCATGTGATCGCATTCGGATTGCTTGCGGTGCTTTATTACTTTTCGTTTCGAGGTAGTGTACTCGCGCTGATGCTCTTGCTTCTCTGTGGATTGCTACTTTTTCTCGAACAGTACAAAGCGACGGACGTCGAACTTGCGTTTTTTAAGATCAATGCCCTGCTCGGCTTTGTCGTGTTCTGTTTTGTGGTGATCGGAGTGCAATTCGCATGAGTGATCGCACGCCACGCATTGCGATCGGCATTACAGGATCGAGCGGCGCTATTTATGCCGTCGATTTTCTGAAGCGTTATCCTCACGATAAATTTCTTGTGATGTCGAAATGGGGAAAGGCAGTACTCAAAGATGAACTTAAGGTCGACGACCCGGTTGCTGCGCTGACACCCTATTGCAAGCGCATCTTCGTCGATTCCGACCTCACCGCTCCGCTTGCCTCAGGTACGACGAGCCTCGATGCATTTGTGATCATTCCCGCCACGACGAGCACGATCGGTAAGATCGCCTCAGGCATCGGCGACACACTGATCACGCGAACTGCGGCGGTTTGCCTGAAGGAGCGATACAAACTCATCATCTGTGTTCGAGAAACCCCGCTTTCAACTCGAACGCTCGAGCAATGCGCGACGCTCAGCCGGGAAGGTGCCATCATCATGCCGATCTCGCCTCCGCTCTATTTTGTACCCGAAACCGTCGAAGAATACGTTCAGGGATATGTGAACAAAGTGCTCCAGCAGTGCGGCATTTCCGTGGGTGCCGGATGGCGTTCTGAAGAACTCGAATAGTGGCGCGGAAGCAAAAGGGATCACGGACGCTCAAGGAATTCCTTCTCCTTCTCGAACGAGAAGGTGAGCTCCGGCGGATTCCAGAAATGGTTGATCCAAAGCTTGAAGCCGCGGCAATTGCTGTGAGGTCAATGCGTGAAGGTGGCCCTGCGTTGCTCTTCGAAAACATCAGGGGAAGCTCGGTACCGCTTGCGATGAATATCCTCGCAAGCGACCGGCGAGTAGAGCTTGCGATAGGTGAAGATGCCGGCGAACTTGGACATCAATTGCTTACATTCGTAGAGCAGCTGATGCCGCCAAAGCCATATAGTATACTGCGCGGCGTAAAGCCTTTGTTCAATAGGCTTGTATCTGCTCGCATAAAGCAAAAGCGAAGCACTGAGCTTAGCCCATCCGAGCAGACTCTTTCATCGCTTCCGATCCTAAAGACGTGGCCTGACGACGGTGGAAAATTCATCACCCTCCCACAGGTGATCACCTATGACCCATCGACCGGTAAGCGAAATGTCGGCATGTACCGAATGCATGTTTTTGGTCCCATGGAAACCGGAATGCATTGGCAGATCCAAAAGGGCGGAGGCTTTCATTACAACGTTGCCGAATCGCTGAATCGGCCGCTTGAAGTTGCCGTGGCAGTCGGCACCGACCCCTGTTTTCTACTCGCGACGATCGCACCTCTTCCGGAAGGCATAGACGAAATGGCGTTCGCCGGTTTTCTTCGTGGCTCGCCAATGCGCGTCCGGAAGGGCTCGACGATTTCGATCGATATTCCGGCCGAGGCAGAATTTGTGTTAGAGGGGAAGGTGCGCCCGCATAAGCGCAGGATCGAGGGGCCTTTCGGTGATCACTTCGGGCATTACTCTCACGCAGGCATGTTCCCGATCTTCGAAATTTCGGCGATCCAATCGCGACGAGATTCGATATTCGCAGCCACCGTTGTCGGCAAACCGCCGATGGAGGATAAGTGGCTGGGTGACGCCACTCAACTTATTCTCGGTCCGCTCGCCAGGCTCACCCATCCCGAGGTTGCCGATGTCTGGGCGTTCTACGAAGCGGGCTTTCACAATCTTTTAGGAGTCAGAACGAACCAGCGTTACGGCAAAGAGTCAATGAAGACCGCGCTTTCGATCGCGACGGACGGTCAGCTTTCGCTTACTAAATGTGCAATCGTTGTGTCCGAAGGTGTCGATAATCGAAATTTTCGATCGATCTTGCGCGCGATCAAAGAAAATTTCGATCCACGATACGATGTTACGATCCTGCAGAACGTACCGCTCGACACACTCGACTTCACGAGCTATACAATGAACCTGGGTTCGAAGATTCTGCTCGACGGCACACGGAAGCTTTCCACAACAGCAAGCGGAGGTGCCTACGGAGCGAGGCGCAATAGCGAGCTTCTCGCACACGTCGGCGAGCGCGAGGCGAAGGATCTTCGCGAGATCGATTCGAGAATTACATCGTGGAAGGTCTTCGAAGATGTCCTGCTCGTCGTTCGAGTTGCAGGAGCTTTTACCGCATCGGAGAATGCTGCGATACATCTGGAGTCCGCGATCGTTCCGCCAACAAAGACGGTCGGCAGGGAAGTGATCGAACGATTGGTTTCTTCTGAAAAAATTCAACAGCTTCCGAAAGGTATCAAGATCGTTACTGCCGTGAGTGAGGATGTGAACCTGATGAGCGATATGGAGGTCGTGTGGGGGATCTTCACTCGCTTCGATGCTGCGCGCGACGTTTGCTTTACCGAGACCTCGCTCGTCGGGGTCACCGCGCTCTACGAAGGAGTTATGGGTATTGATGCAACCTGGAAGTTCGGCTACCCAAATCCATGCGAACTTCCTTGATTATCTTTCTGGATGAGCTTCCTGCGATGACTTTTTATGGGCTTGCCCTGTCCGCTGTTCGATCGGTGGGTATATTTGCATGCTTCATGTGCTTATTCTTCGTTTGATGCCACGCAGCCCACTCTTCTCGCTCTTTTGGATATTGCCACTTCTTTTGCTCGCCTCGTGCGCTGCGAAAATACCGGTCGTTAAGCCGTCGCCCTATCCACCGTATGGGCCTGAAGCGCTGGATCCGCTTTTTTTTCACAGTCCCGTCGGTGATATTGCGGGCCATTATCCTCTCGGCTGGCTGCTTGTAAATACCGAAGCGCTGCCCGAATTTCAGAACGTGCTTTTTCTTTATACTGATCGCGGCCGTACGAATGGTCTTGTCCTGTCAGAGATCCCAGGATCGGCCGAACTTAGAAGAAATGTCGAGCGGGATGGACTTCTTGCAATCGCACAGGCTTCGCTTGCATTCAAGGAGCAAAAACAGAGCAAGGTAAAACTGACCAAGGAAGCCGAACTGTTTTCACTCAACAATAGGCTCTTTGCGGGGTACGAGTATACTTCTCCGGATAGTACCGGGTCGGTCGAACTTGATCACCGGACGGTCGTTTTCACAACAGGGGTTCGATTTTATGAGCTATCGATGGTCGAACTTGCAACCAACGGAGTTCAACCGGATGCTCGAAAAATGGAGAACTTCCGATTATTGCAGTCTGTTATCGGCGGGCTTGAAGGAGCGGCGGAGCTAAAAAAAATGGAGATGCGATCAGAGGAAGCGACGCCGCAAGCACAATAAAGCAGGCACAAAAAAAATTATTCGTGACGCAAATTTTGGGGCGTCGCCAAGCGGTAAGGCAGCGCCCTTTGGAGGCGCCATTCGGAGGTTCGAGTCCTCCCGCCCCAGCGAAAAAAGTCAAAGCCCTCGCGTTTGCGAGGGCTTTGACTTTTAGAGCAATGTCGATGCTTCGCCGCAGTTTACTCGGCCTCTGCGTTCACCGCCGATTCCGCAAGCTCTGTGAGAAGCACGTCGGTCTCCTTCTCTTCGGCGAGTGTCTGGCTCAGCAGTTCGACCTGGTCGTTATAGCCGAGCATTTCAGCCCACACACGCACTGTGCCGTAGGATGCAATCTCATAATGCTCGACCTTTTGGGCGGCAGCGATCAATCCAGCGTCGAGCACGTTCGGCTCGATTTCAGATTCGATCAATTCTTTGCCTTCTTCGATGAGCCCTTCCATCGCCACGCACTTCTTTCCACGTACCACAACGCCCAGGCTCGTGAACACTTTTTCTAAGCGGGCAACGTGCTCTTCTGTTTGAGCGAGGTGATTTTCAAAAGCCTCAGTCAAACGCTCGGCGGTCGCGGCTTTCGCCATTTTCGGCAGTGCTTTCACAAGCTGGCCTTCTGCATTGTAGAGATCGCGGATAGCTTCCAGATAAAGATCCTCAAGCGTCGTTATTTTCTTTGTTGGCATAGTCGTATATTTATAAACTGATGAAATTTGTTGAAGGCGCTTATCGGTCTGCTCCTTCTGATGTCTCAAAAATTAAACAAGCCTTGTGCCAGTTTCTGGAATTTAAAACTACGGTCATGTTTTCGAGAAAACGGGCGAACAAACTGAGTATTGTCTATCTCGTTCTCGCACTAACTGTGCCGAGAATGGTCGCAGCGCAAACTTGTAGAGATGCAGTGATCGTGTTTCGCTCGGAATCGGTGGATTCAAGTTTGAGTGTTCGATTTGCACACTTCGGACCCGTGCAAGGGATGCTTGCAAAGTATAAAAGACTGAGCGACGCCAAGCTTACGATTTTTAGGATTGTTCCAGATCCAAATCGGCTCTACGATCTCCAGTCGAAAGCCGGAAGGGAGGCAGAGAAGTTATCTTTGGTGCGTGGCGACAGCTTATTCTTTTCGCAGGACACGAGCGGGGAGACTACCTTACTCTTCGACAAACTTGGTGCTAATCGTGCTTTCGATTCGATCGAGACGGTCGTTGCCAGGGAATGGTCAACCCGTTTTCGCGACTCTTCGTGGGCGAGCGCCCTTCGGTTTGGCAATGGGAATGAGGCGGCACTTGATAGCGTGGTTCGAATCGCACGTTCGAAGCTTTCGACTCGCCCAACGCTACTGCGCGAACTACTTTCAGAAAGAAGATCGGCGCTCGCCTCGAATCTATCGAACCTGCTTGCCAATAGGGATCTCGATGACGATCATTGGAAAATGATCGATAGCAACGGCCGAAAATGGGCGGACTCACTTCAGATCGATAAACTCGGTGTACTCGATCCATGGATGCTCGACATGATCGTCACAAGGATCGTTGACCTACGTGAGTCAGAGGCATCGCCGTCGGATACTTCTGCGAGCGACAGTGTGAGGTTCTGGACGCGGCTAAATAATGCCGGCAAATTTCATAGGATTACAAGACCGATCGCGATTTATTCGGCGGTGCGTTGGGCAGTTGTTTTCATTCGCGGAGGGTTGCTGGTACCCTTTTTGGAGCACGCGCTTGATCTGTTAAATGAGCAGCCATTCGATCCGCGATTTCAAAAGTTGGTTTCTGAAAAGTTATCGGTTGCTCGCCGACTTTCGGCGCACAAGCCAGCGCCAGAATTTGCACTCATTGACTCGACCGGCGTCGTGCACCATCTGCACGACTATAGAGGGAAGGTGCTATTCGTTAACTTCTGGGTACCTGGTGCGGCCCTTGCAGACGCGAAATGCCCGCACTTGCGGAGTTTCAGGAAAAATTCAAAAGTTATACGAACGTACTGTTCCTAAATATCGCGTTTGAAGATCATGACTTCGACAAATGGAAACGCTACATTGCAACGCTCAAACTTCGGTCGGTTCAACTTTATGCAGAAGGAAGATTCGAGAGCGACGCTGCAAAAGCTTATGCGCTCGAATTTTGTCCGATCTTTATGATCATCAATCGCGACGGAACAATTTATTCAACAAGAGAACAGCCACCCGAACCCGGAACGCGAACCGAGGCTAACCTTCGCAAAGCTCTTGCAGGGCACTGACAAAACGAAAGCGGCGGCATGGGCCGCCACACTCTCCGCTCTAATTACTTGCTCGCGCGATACGAAGATGGAGGGATCGTCAGGAAGGGATGCATCTGAACGTCACAAAGTTCGAGCGTCAGGGGCCCTCCTCCAAACACTTTCTTTGACCAATCGCTCATCTCCAACTGAAACGCATCTTTCTTGTTCATGTTCGCTTCGGTTGAATCTGCATACATTTCGAACGTGTATCCCGAAGGGTTTTTTTCAAGCCGGACGATCTTTTCGCCTCCGTCAAAAAAGCCATCGGTAATGAGAAAGTCCCTGAACTTCGTCGCCATCTCACTCGAGACACTGGGCGCATAAAAATAGCGGCTTTCCTTCGCCGGAAGCAGTGTCCCGAGCGATCGATAACTTACGGTGTTGAAGGGCGCCCATGTCGTATCTGTGAGAATAAGGTCGAGCGGGGCGCCACCAAGTCCATCTTCGGAAACCGCAAGCGCGATCTCGTTCCATTCGTCGCGTGTCGCTTTAGTCGATGGCTCGGCAGCGTGAACGATCTGAAGTTGGTAAACAGAATCGGGCTTGAGTAATTTTTCCGAAGAGACTTTCGTGTCCGAAAAAAACCCGATGGCAGTCATCTTGTCGCCAAGTTTTTTTGCAGTTGCCTCCGTGACTTGCTTTTTGTCATAGAACAGTTCGCCTTTTTTGAATGCGAGCCGCTCCTCGTGATCGCAACTCATAAGAATTACCGGTGCGAGCGTAACAAGCAGCAGCAGGAGCATGCGCGTCTTGACAGAAGATTTCATTGTAACAGTTGGTGCAAGAGTGAAAAACTCAGAATGATGGTTATCTTTGGGCCCACGACCCTGTTCGATCGCAGGCGAATATAGGAAGATTTAAGTTGACTGGCTTAAGGTTGGCTTTTAACGTCCTCAGGTTTCTGCCTTTATATTTGCACGTCTCATCGGAATATCACTTGTCGCCAAACGTCGCTCAATGTCGCATCCAAAGATCGTAACGGGTCGTAGTAATCCTGTTTTTGCCGAAGGGGTCGCGAAAGCGCTCAATCTATCGCTATCGAGCATACGCATCAAGAATTTTTCGGATGGAGAGTTGTGGGTTAAGTATGACGAAAATATTCGCGGCGAGGATCTGTTTATCATTCAGTCGACGATCCCTCCAGCCGAGAACCTGCTCGAACTTCTCATGCTCATCGACGCAGCGAAGCGGGCAAGTGCAAGGCGCATTACTGCAGTGCTTCCATATTTCGGTTATGCACGACAGGACCGTAAGGATCAACCGCGCGTCGCGATCACCAGCAAACTGATCGCGAACCTCATCACCGAAGCTGGCGCCGATCGGATTATCTCGATGGATCTGCACGCGCCGCAGCTTCAGGGATTTTTCGACATTCCCTTCGACCACCTTTATGCTTCGAATACGTTCGTGAAACATTTTAAGAGCGAAAAGTTGAAGCATTTGACGGTCGCCTCGCCCGACGTTGGTGGTTCGAAGATGGCCAGAAGTTACGCAAAACGATTTAACTGCGATCTTATCATCATCGACAAACGCCGACCTGCCCCCAATGTCGCTGAAGTCATGAACATCATCGGTGACCCTCGGGGCCGCGAGATCATCCTGATCGACGATATGATCGACACCGGAGGGACGTTCACGAACGCAGCCAAGGCACTCAAGGACAAAGGGGCTCGCGCGGTGTTCGGAGCATGTACGCACCCCGTGCTGAGCGGAGATGCGATCAGCCGGATCGAATCTTCTCCTATTGAATATTTGCTTGTCACCGATACGATTCCGCTCAGAGTCCCATCCCCCAAGATCAGAGTTCAATCGGTGGCGAAAGTGTTTGCCGAAGCCATCAAGCGCACCCATGAAGATAAGTCGATCAGCTCCCTCTTCGATGTAAAGTCGTGACCGAGTGACCAATAAGCTCATCAGGTCGTCAGATCGTAGCTGATCTTCTGAAACCAAGTTCGCGATGATGCGTTTATTGGCGAATGACAAACGTGCAGCTCAAATTCGCGCTAATTCCCCTTGTTCTCTTCGCCACACTTTCATTGTCGTTCGGCCCAAATTGGGTTTCGGCGCATCCGGGGACAGACAGAGATACGTTGAAATTCGAACCGACCGAGGCTCATGTCCAGGATGTGATCTCCCACATGTTGGCGGCGATGGGAGCAGAGAATCTTAAAAGTGTCCATGACCGATCGAGCGTCGGTACGTTCACGACGATGATCCAGGGCAAACCGGCCGTTGGGTCGGTGCTGTTGATCGAGGAAGCTCCGAACAAACGCTCGGATCAGCTGATGCTGCTCGATAAAACGATCCTGCATGTCATTGACGGTAAGCACGCATGGGTATCCGACACCACCGGCGCACTGAAGCCGTTAAAAGGCGCAACACTCAAGGACGATCTCGCGCAGGGGATTTTTAATCCAGAGTTGCATCTCCTCGATAGTGGTGTTCAAGTCCTGCTCATCGGAACCACGAATGTCGATACAATTGGGAAAGTTTACGTTCTCAAAGTACAGTTCAAAGGGTCTTACCCGGAGCTTTGGTACGTTGCTGCGTCAAATTTCTCGATCATTCAGCGTGGGCATCCTGTGCATGGCGTTATTCTCTGGACTCGCTACAGTGATTTCCGGAAGGTCGATGGAGTAACGTATCCGTTCCGGGTGGTTGCCTCGGGTCCGGAGAACTTTACGATTCAGTACGACACGATCCGGCATAATATTCATCCGGCTGAAAGCACCTTCAAGGCAGATTGACGAGGGTAGGGGAGCAGTAATGTTCGCAGCGCACGCACCGATTGGTTATCCTGAGGACGGAAGTGAAATGGTCGTGCCAGACAAATGCGAAGCACTTGCATTCGATCACCCGGTCAATCATCGATCGTCTAAAAAGTCCGGCCCATCCAGGATGGCTACAGCGATAGCGCCTCCGCAATCCCGAATGAGCCGATACTACAGGAAGATGCGAAAGACCCCTCGCAGGATTTTATCTCTCGCACCCACACTTTTTTAGTATCTCGAACGGAGCGCCTCGCAGAGTGACTCAAGCTTCGACTGCAGCTGAACGTCTTCAACAATGCGCTCATTCTCGACGCGTATGAAGCTCACGCCGCCGATCGTATTCGTATTGTAATTGCTGACTGGAGCAGCGGCACTAAGGACATGGTCGACACCATGCACTGCGCGTGCCCGATGTTCCGTGTGCGAATGTACCTTGTGCGGGTGTTCCATGCGCTGGATGCTCGGCTGATAGAGCCGCGTCATTTCCTGCGTGTCGTGATCCAGTGCAATGCGTAGCGCGCGTGTGTTCGTTGATTCTGTTACTATCTGCATCGTGTTTCCCTTTCTCGTTATTCCTTCGAATGAGGCAAAGCAATCCCCCCGCAGCGTACCTGCGTTTTTTAAAGCTCCAAATGATAATTTCTTAGCGCATCGGCAGGCGATGCAGCGTTAACTCAATGAAACTTGAGTTGAAAGACACCAGGGCGCTTGTCATCAAGCGTCCGGATCACACTTGTGACCCTCCCTAATATGTGAAAATCCATTTCTGGCGTGATCGCGATCGGCTTGAACCGAGTATTTGCGGGCTCCAATTCATACGTCCCGCCTTTTACTTTACGGAACGTCTTCACCGTCGCGGAATCCTCGATCAGCGCCACAACGATATCACCATCGTTAGCGGTATTCTGCTGACGAACGATCACCAGATCGCCATCCATGATCCCTTTGTCCTTCATGCTCTCACCGACCACACGAAGCCCAAAGGTTTTCTTTGACATGTCGAGCGGCTTAAAGGAGAGCCATCCCTCGATATTCTCAACAGCCAGAATTGGTGCGCCTGCCGTTACCCTTCCGATGATCGGAATGCTCGAACGGTTCTGCGCAGGGCGGAGCGTTCTCGAAAGCCCGGCTCCGCCACGAACGATCAGCCCTTTTTTTACCAGAGCGTCAACATGCTTGCGAACTCCAAACGTGGAGCTTACGCCCAGGTGCTCGCCGATCTCGGTGATCGAGGGCGGATAGCCCGAAATTTCGATAAAATTCTCGATAAAATCGAGAACCTTGCGCTGCTGCGTGGGCAATGCCTCACGGGCAGAGGTGGTGGTCGTCGTCGTTGTAGTAGTGCTCATATTCGTTGATCTTCTTTGCCGAAATACCAGTCTCGGCTCACTTTTGGTCAAGCCCAATTCGGTGCCGTTCAAGGCAGGTGCTTATTCAAGCACTTTCAAAGATAAACAATTCCCGAGGCAAAGTCAAGTCTTTTAAAAAGATTTTTCTTGGTGAGCGTCTGTCGAAGTAAACCTGCATATTCCGCATTGGCATCGTAGCTTTGCAGTCAATGATTGAAACACGAGCATTTGTTAGCGGGCCTGAGAACAAGTATCGCGCAGCCACGTGTCTGATCCCTGCGCTGATCCTGCTTCCGACGCTTCTCTATCCGTTCATGCTCGATCAAAGAACCTATCAAACGATGGCGCTGCAATTGATCCGCATGGCAAGCCATGAAGGTGAGTCGTAAATTTGACAAATGATCGCTAACAAATCTCTTGACGGCTCTCCAATCGGGTACTTGCGGGTACTCGCCGTGCTCATTCCTGCGGTCTTATTACTTCCCACGCTGCTCTATCCATTTTCGCTGGATCAGAGCACGTATCAAACGATGGCGCTCCAACTGGTGAAATTCGGAAAACTACCGTACCTCGGATCGTGGGATGAAAATTTTCCCGGAATCGTCTTTATTCATGCGGTCTCCATCACCAGTCTTGGTAACAGCGAACTTGGCTTTCGACTTCTTGACTGGATGCTTTGGATCGCGATGGGCGGGATGCTTTTTTCTCTGCTCGCTCCACGGATCGGAAGACGATCGGGTATCCTTGCGGTCGCGGCACTCGCACTTATCTCTCTCAGCGATACCGGGTGGAGTCATGGACAGCGAGATGGATTTGCCACGGTTTTCGTGGTGTTCGGTACTTGGCTTCTGCTCAAAAAATCCTCGATACTTCGGCCGAGAGCAGCGATCCTCTGTTTAGCAGGAGTGACGATGGGTTATGCGATTGCGATTCGACCGACCTTTGGACTGATCCCGATATGCGTTTTGATCGGATTCCGGTTTGTTGAGGGGAGCTGGCTTCGAAATAGCGCATGGTTTTGCGCCGGTGTGCTTCTTCCGATCCTTGCCATCATGTTGCCCTATGCCTTTCATGACGGCGGCTTGCGCGAGCTTTACCTTGCCACGTTCCGCTTCAATGCCGATGTTTACGCTTCCTCTCGGTATCGTGTGCCCTTGGTTCAAGGGGTCTTGCGGAAATCGCAAATGTTTTGCGGCTTCGTTGTTGCGCTGACGCTTCTCATGCTTTATTTCAAGAAGCGGAAAATTTTATTTGGGTCACATCAGCAAGTCGGCTTCGGTCGCTTCGAGACCTGGCTCTTCTGGTCTTACATGGCTGCAGCCGAATGTTCGATTATGGTTATGGGCAAGCATTTCAGATATCACTACGAGATGCTATTCATGCTCACTGCTGTGCTCATAGGGTTTCTTAGCGGTGAAATATTAAGTCTGATCAAACGAGTCAGTGTGCGAAACTGGTTAACCGCTGGCCTCATTGTCGCAGCGACGCTTTTGGTCATGCCGTGGAGAATCGCTGGACTTTTCAAAGAAGGTTTGACATCACCCGAGGGTGCGATCGAGCATGTCAGAAATAATTATTTTCCAGGTCATCCCCGCGACAGGATCGAGAGGATAGCTCTCGCCAACTATATCACCGCCCACACCAGCCCTGGCAACCGGATCGAATATGCGAATGAAGAGCCTGAGATTCTTTGGCGCACCGCACTTCAACCGGCGACACGATTCACGATGATCTTCCCAATTGCGATGCAACGGCCAGAAGGAGGATACACCGATTATCAAATTCGATGGCAAAAAGAATATGTTGATTCGATCGCTTCGGTAAAACCAAAGTTCATGATTTTAACAAGCGATCCGCGTACATTGATGAATTTTTTGAGTCAGCCCGACAGCGTCGTCCTCTCAATCCCTGGTTTTGCCGAGCTGCTGAATCATGCGTACACGGTTGATACTTCGATCGGGGCCAACACACTCTATTTGCGAAAAGAGTGATCACCGAATACAATCAAAAGAAACGGTGGTGGTTGCTTGGCGTGGCGATGGTGGTTGCGCTCGTGACTGTGCGGATCATTGCCTCGCATGTTCTCTTTCTCTATGATGATGCCTTTATCACCGTTCGGTATGCGCGAAATCTGATTGAAGGAAATGGTCTTGTCTTTAATCCTGGGGAAAAAATATTTGGCTTAACGACGCCTCTGTTCGGATTTGTGATCGCAGCGATCGAAGCGATTCACCTTTCGCCGATCATGATGGTCGACGTGTTGAACATTGCCTGTGACGCGGCGATCATGCTGACGGCAGGTTGGCTAATGATCGATGCTGCTAGGAAGCAGGGTGGGAATGTCATAAGCATCGCGATCCTTTCAGGCGCCGCGATCTTTGGTTTGCTTTTCATTACGAGTCCGGTCCTAAATCGCATCTGTGTCGGTGGCATGGAAGCCGATCTCACGCTTACAGTGATGCTCGCGGCATTTGTCGCCCAGTATAAAAAAAAGTACGCCGTTGCGATCGTTATCGCTTCACTTGCTTATTTTCTTCGACCCGAGGCCGTGCTGCTCGTCCTGGCTTTTTGCATTGTTACCTGGTTGGAGCGTGGATTCGTTCAGGCTGTAAAACTTGGAAGTCTTGCGCTCCTCGTCGTTCTTCCTGGTTTAGTCTGGATCTATCTTTATTATGGCACCATCATTCCGCAATCGGTAATCGCCAAGGGATCGCACGGCAGCTTTGCCGCATCCATTATTATTGAGGAGCTGATGCTCTCCGATCCGCTTTGCTTCGCAATGCTGCCGTTCACATTGTATGGCGCAGTGCTTGCGTGGAGGAAGGGAGGCATACTACGGATCATGACACTTTGGATCTGCTTACTCATCGCGAGCTACCTAATCGCCCGCGCTGGTGTGTTCAAGTGGTACGGCGAACCCGTTCACGTTGCGGAGTGCCTTTTTAGTGGTCTCGCAGCTGGCAGTTTGCTCACTCGCTGGTCGGCAAAAAGTAAGCATGTGCTCAAGACAATCGGATCTCCGTTTAGTATTGCGATTCCTCTCGTCTTAATCGTCGCAGCTTGGATCGGTGTGTTTGCGCGATCGGGCGAAAGCGGCGTGACAAAAAATCTCTACCCCGCATTCGCACGCTGGTCCCGCGAATATGATCTTGGACATCATATTTTGTTCACGGGTGACATTGGTGTGATCGGCTACACGAGCAATGCTTACATCCTCGATGAATTCGGCCTGACCTGTCCCGAAGCACTGAACTATGATCCACCGATCAAACTTGCTCTGGTGCACCATGCAGACTTTCTGGTGCTAAATATCCATCGCTGGCAGCTCGAAGAATTTAACGCATACCATCTTCTTGACCTTTATAAACCAATCGAGCGCATGACCGCAACCGGAGACACGTCGCTCGCGATCGATCCCGATCCGTCAAAATATCCTCTGAAAGGTACGCTCGATTTTATGCTATTGAAGAGGATAACATCCGATAGCGCCACAAGAGCAAAGCTCAATTAACCAAGTATTTCTCCAGCTTTCCTACGTATCTTTCCCTTGATCTCTTCAAAGGGGAGGGACTCTGCGATCCTTGCGCCGGCTGCATTGAAATGGCCGTTGCCGCCGAAGGCTTGTGCGAGTGCGGCCGCCGATACGTCGCCCTTCGAACGCACACTCAATTTCCAGCCTTCTTTTAACTCGAGGAGAAACGCCGAGAGCACAATACCACCGACCTGAAAGGGCATCTGAACGAACCCATCGACATCTTCTTCGTTGGCGCCAATCGACTTCAACTGCGCTTGCGTGATCGTTTGAAACGCCATTCGGTCATTGAACTGATACTCAAGCGAATTGAGACATTCGCGCATGAGGAGTAATCGTGCAGGCGGTGACGAATTATAAACTTCATTGTAACTCCTGACCGGGTCGGCGCCCAAGTCGAGCAGATCGGCGCACATCCGAAAGACGCCCGAATTGGTTCGTGGAAATTTAAAGCTGCCCGTATCGGTCATGATCGCGACATAAAGCGCGTTGGCGGCTTTCGGAGTGATCTCGCCGCCAAGCATCGGTTGTGCGGCCGTCACAAGTCTGTAGATCAATTCGCCGGTCGAGCAGGCTTCTGTGTCGATAAAATATTCCCGCGCAAAATCTTTCGGTTCGAGATGGTGGTCGATGATCGCAACCTTCGAGCGATCAGCGAGTGCATAAGGCCCGATCGATCGAATGCGACCAGGATCGTTGACGTCGAGCACAAGCAACAGATCCACCGATTTTAGCAACGCATCGTGCTTAGCAACATCAAACTGCTCGATGATCGGCGTCCCGGTGTCGAGGAAAAAATAATTGTAGGGCGTAGGGGAGTGATTGATAACGCTCACGTTTTTTCCGATCGAGATCAGCCACTCCGCAAGCCCAACTTCAGAGCCAAGCGCATCGCCATCAGGATTGACATGAGTCGTGATCGCAATGGAGTTCGCATTGCGAATCAATTCTACAAAGGCAGCGGTGTCTATTTTGAGCGTCTCAATTTTCATAGTGCGAGAGAACAGCAACTACGGATTGCGCGTGCCTTCAAGGATCGTAGTGTGGAAAGCTGAGATCACCATTCCGCACTCAACTGTGAGGTGCCTATTGGGGCACTAAAGCTTAGGCCTTGGCGTTTATAAATGCTGAACGGAAGGTCTGATCCGGCGACAAGCCTATTCAGTCGTCGACCAGGCTGCACGCTATCGCTCGCGCTACGTTCGCTATTCTGACAGAATAGAACCATGCATAAAGTTTGAACACAATTTGGGATGATGGCGAATTCGAGCTTGGTTTGGCGTTTTTTTGGGGAGTGCTTAATTCTTAGTGCTTAATGCTTAGTTGGGGGATGGAATTCGGGCTCGTTTGGTTTCGCGGCTTTAGGTTTGATGGAGGCGGTATCGATGTGGTTGAGAGTTTTGCGCACAACGACATGCTCAATCTGTACCTCAGTAAACGGCAACAATTTTTAAGCGCCTCAACCGTTCGTCGAGCGAACAGAAATCAGTGCAATCCATTTAAATCCGCGAAATCCCGGTTCTATTGGAGTAGGTCCGGGAAATCTTTCCGAAATTTCTCGATCTCCGGCCGTGTCACATTCGCGATGTAGCTCTGATCGGGATGGCTGCGATAATAGTGGATGTGATAATCCTCAGCACGCCAGAATTTCACAAACGGAACGACCTCAGTGACGATCGGTGCTTTGAACGAATGAATCTCGGTGAGCTTCGCAATGTAGGCTTCGGCCTGCTGTTTTTGTGACGCGTTGCGGTAGAAGATCATCGAGCGATATTGCGGACCCCGATCTGGCACCGAATAATTCGGCGTGGTCGGATCGTGCTCGGTGAAGAAGACCTGCAGGAGTTTGCCATAGCTCACAACTTTGGGATCGAACGTCACTTCAACCGACTCTGCATAGCGGGTGGCTTCGCTGCTGACTTGCTCGTAAGAAGGATTAGGCTCGGTGCCACCGGAATATCCAGGGTCGGCAGTGATGACCCCTTTGATCTCCGAGAACATTTCTTCCGAATGCCAGAAACATCCCATGGCGAATGTGACATGCTCGTATTTGCCATCCGCTTGTTCGATGCGGGTCGAAGAGAGTGAATCGGCGCGGGCCGCGCTGTCCTTCGGCGAAAAACGGGCAAAGAAAAAGAGTCCGATAAAAACCAGTCCGGCAAGGACGCCGAGCGGTGCGAGCAATTTTGATGATGTCTGTTTCATAAACGATAAGTCTGTCTCTATACTACGCAAAAAGCTTGAAAAAGGATTTGTTGGGTGTCGGGTGTCCGGTGCTGGTGTCGGATATTGGTTGCTGGGTGTCGGGTGTCAGGTATCCGAGAGCCGGTGTTCAATCCACCAAAATTCCTAAAATTCAATGATTCAGGATCACCGGGCACCGGACACCAGGCACCGGACACTAGGCACCGGACAGCGGATACCGGATACCGGATA
>JBBSDW010000075.1:0-16310 GCA_038240295.1 Kapaibacterium sp. (SeqCode) | reverse complement strand
CTGGTAGATGCGCCGGTAATGGCCGCGCCGCAATTTCAGGCCCGCACGTTCACCGATGGCACCGCGACCTACGATCTTGTGATGCTCAGCAACAAGCCGTTGCCGATGGATTCACTGACACCATACGTCAAGAAGATCGTCCATGCCGAGACCGAATTCTTCCACGATACTCCGTTCAGGCATTACACGTTTTTGATCTATGCGCCGACCTTCGCGAAGGTCCCTTCGATGGCAGAAGGCGCACTCGAGCACGCGAACTCGAGCGACTATCTTTTGATGAATATGCCGTGGTTCGCGTTCAAGGGATTTACGCTCCCGATCGTATCGCATGAATTTTTCCATCTCTGGAATGTCAAGCGAATCCACTCCTCACTGCTTGGACCCTTCGATTATACGAGCCGCGTGATGACGACAAGTCTCTGGCTTTCGGAAGGCATCACCGATTACTATGCCCACACCTTGCTCACGCGAGCGCATATTATACCGGTCGGAAATTTCTACGATGATATCGCGACCTGGCTTTCAGCACTCAAGTCGCATGAATCGAGCAGCACGGAATCGCTCGAACAGTTGAGCATTGCCGAAAGCGATTTCCATCTGGACGATGCAGAGATCTTTTATATCAAAGGTCCGCTCGTAGGGCTGATGCTCGATATCGAAATTCGCGAGCGTACGAAGAATGCGAAGTCGCTCGACGATGTCATGCGCTCGCTGAACAGCGATTCGAAGCAAGGCTTTACCTTCAAGGACACCGACCTCATTCACAAGATGGAAAAGATCACGGGTCTTGATCTCTCCGATTTTTACAAGCGCTATATCGCCGGCACCGATTCACTTCCGATCGATACCTATCTCGCGAAGATCGGTGTGATCCCTTCTCCCGCAGGCACAGGCGAGCATAAGTTGCGTCTTGAATTTGGCTCCGTGGGTGGTGTGAAGATTTCCGACATCGATACGGGCTCGACGACGGGTCAGATCGGATTTAAAGTTGGGGACGAGATCACCGCCGTCAACGATACAAAAATTTCGATCAGCAATCTCGATAGCTTTTCGACGCTTCAGACAGATTCAGCCGCGAAGATCGATATCGTCCGCGACGGAAAACCAATGACGCTTAATGTTGACATGAAAGCCGCTCGGGCCCGTTCGGCCCTCTTTCAGCATTACCCCTTTATGGTCGATCCTCACTCTACGCCGCTGCAGGCCGCTATGCGTAAGGGTATTATAGAGCAGCTTTAGATGTCTAAAAATGGTGTAACAAGCTGGTTTCATGCCTTTTATGAAGGAGCCCGTGCCGTGGCACGGGCTTTGTCCTTGAGGTCTTCATATCGTACCGTTATTTCCCAATT
The DNA here is from genome assembly GCA_038240295.1 of Kapaibacterium sp. (SeqCode). Classification (GTDB taxonomy): domain Bacteria; phylum Bacteroidota; class Ignavibacteria; order Palsa-1295; family Palsa-1295; genus JABDDM01. The sequence goes on along the minus strand of JBBSDW010000075.1, from coordinate 14,961 downwards.
ATTATCTGAAAGCTTTCTCCTGAAAGCCCAATAAGCTTCTACCGCATCTCCTGTATATGTTTCGCAAAGTCGCCATCCTTTTATCACTAACGTTAGGACTTTTTGCCAACGCGGCATCCGTGCGCGCACAGCATCTGGCTTACGTACTCGACTTACGACAGACACAAGCGACTGGCTCCATACCGGTTGTTGTCCATATAACAGGCTGCCAGGATAGCATCGCGCTTTTTCAGATGGCCACCTGGTCGCCAGGTAATTACGGACTCTGGCAGGGGAAGAGTTACGTTAAAGATTTCAAGGCGATGGATGCGAATGGCCGGGAAGTCAGTTCGGATGAGACGGGCCTCTTTCAGTGGACGATGGCGGATCCTGCGAAAGTCGCGACCATCAGTTACTCGATCGATACGAAAGTTCTTGCGGCCTCCGACGAGCTGAACGTTGCAGCTCATATCGACTCCAACGGCGTGCTTGCAAACGGTACGGTGCTCTTCGGCTGGCTTGCGAATCATAAGAATGCCGCGTCTTCGGTCAACGTGCTCTTTCCCGATTCATGGGAGCTTGCGACGAATCTCACTGCGACGGCCGATCAGTCCAAAGTCGATCCTGAAAATAAATTTCGTCAGACGATCTTTACGGCGCAGGATTTCGCGCAGCTTGCCGACGCAGTTATTCTTGCATCACCCGACTTGAATGTCAGCGAGTTCAGCGTCGCTGGCGCCCACTATGCCGTTGCAATCGCGAGTGACGATGAGGGACTTCTTGACTCCATCGTCCAATCGACGAAGGCAATCGCGCGGGCCACGCAGCGTTTATTCACGCATACGCCGTTTACGACCTACACCGCGTTCTACCACGTGGCGCCAGGTCTCAACACGGCGACCGTCCTTCCGCATGCGAACGCGAGTGCGTATCTTGTTGGCGATGCGCCGTGGTCGGAGATTCGCAGGACGCTGCTCCCAAATTTTTCGCTTGCGCTTTTTTCCGCGTGGGATGGCTATGAAATCAAATCGTTCATGCTTGCGCCCCCCGATTATCGGGATACGATTCGTGCAACAAGTATGTGGTTCGTCAACGGGACCCAGCAGTACTACGCTGCGACAATGCTTGCTCGAGCCGGGCTGATCAGTGCAGACGATTTTAATGCTACCTTGAGCCATTGGGTTTCTCGAATGCATTTGAATGCACCTGACGATTCAACGACGCTCGAAACGCTCGCAAATAATGTGGGCCAACTCACGACCCGCCAGCGTGCATATTTCGAAGCTCGATCTGCGCTTACCGCACTCGCGCTCGATCTTGAGATTCGCTCGCAGACGGTCGACCAAAGTTCGCTCGATCAAGTCATGAGCGTCCTCGATGCCAAAGCCTATCGCGGCAAAACGCTTATCGATCGTGCGCTTACAGATTCGCTGAGCGTCGCAGCGGGCGTCGACCTAAAAGTTTTCCAAGCCCGATATGTGGCAGGTCATGATTCTCTGCCTCTCGATTCCTATGTTGAATTGATGGGCTTATTGATGCAGCCAGGCACTCACGCAACACCCGTGAATTTCACGACGAGAGAGGGGGTTAGCATGACCCAACGGCTTCGGAGGATCGCAATGCTCGCACCAAGGACGAGCGCCAGCTTTCGTTAAACACTTTAACAAAAAGGGGAAACCGCTTAACCGCAAAGCACGGCCCCGCCATTCACATTCAAAACCTCTCCAAGGATAAAACTTGAGCGAGGTCCCGCAAGAAATAAAATAGCTTCTGCAATTTCCGCCGGCTGCGCAACGCGCCCCAGCGGAATTTGTGCGTTGATCCACGATGCCATTGCGGAATCTTCCATCGCCCGCGAGGTCATCGCCGTACCGACCCATCCGGGGGCGACACAGTTGACGCGAATACCGAAGGTTGCTAATTCGACAGCGAGCGATTTTGTAAAGCTGATCTGCGCGCCTTTGCTTGCGGCATAATGCGAATGCTCGCTCTCGCCCCGCTGACCTGCCGTCGAAGAGACGGTCACGATTGCGCCCGAGCGTTGCGGCTTCATGATGCGCGTTGCATATTTCGCGGCGAGGAAGGTGCCGGTCATGTTCACTTCCATCGTACGTCTGAAATCTTCGATCGAAAGATCCTCGACATGCCCTTCACCCCAGATGCCGGCATTCGCAACGACGACATCGAGCGTTGACCAATCGCTCACGATTTCGTTTGTCATCCGTTGCCACGCAGATTCATCGGTGATGGACATTTTGAATGTCTTGCACGTTGATCCAAGCATTCTGATTTCCTCAGCAACTTCGAGTGCCGCTTGCTCATCTTTTTCGAAGTTTATCGCAACCTTTGCACCGCGTTCTGCAAAGAGAAGCGAAGTCGCACGGCCGATCCCTCTTGAGCCGCCTGTTACGAGTATGTTCTTTCCCTGAAATTCTTTTTCCATTGATTACAGATCTTTAATCCTGGCCAACGCTTGCGAGGGAATTGATTGCTCGCAATTCGACCTATTATATACAGCCAGTTACTGCTCGATCGGTGCTGGCCGCGACCGCACCCGTTTTTTCGCGGCGCTACCCAACGAAAGGAGATGGCTGCGTTCGAAGCTCGCAAACAACGGAAACACGATAAAAAACAGTTGGGCTTCCCCGTTAAAGGAGAAAACATCGACCGTTCTCGAACCAACGCTGCACGACATCTTCGTGCGGACGATGGATTTATCCCTTCCGACAATTCTTCTCAACTTTCCGATTCCGATCTTGACGACGATCCGCTAAGTCCGAACGATCCCACGCTTTCGGGCAAGGTGTTGATCCTCAACGGCAATTACGAACCCCTCGCGATCTGCAACGTACAAAAAGCGATCGTACTGCTTTATTTGCACAAAGCTGAAATGGTAAGCGCGATCAAGGAGCGAAGTGTTCGTTCGACTTCTTCGGCAATGCCATTTCCGAGTGTGATCCGTCTGTCGAATTTTGTGCGTGTGCCGTTTAAGAAGGTGATCCTGTCGCGAAAGAATATTCTTCGCCGCGACGGTCATCGCTGTCAGTATTGCGGCTCCGCGAGCATATCGCTTACAGTCGATCACATCATGCCTCGCTCGCGCGGAGGCGAAGATAGCTGGGAGAACCTGATCTCGGCCTGCCTGCGGTGCAACAATCGCAAGGGATCGCACACACCCGACGAGGCGCACATGCCTCTGCTCAAACGGCCGATTCGCCCCAACCATGTGACCTTCCTGCGTCAGTACGCTGGTAAGATTGGCAAGGATTGGGAGCCGTATCTATTTATGTAACGAGAAGGCTTTCTTTTGTCGAGTCGTCTTCTTGAATTAGGAATTTGGCTCCCCGTGAAGAACAGGCTAAAAGCCTATTCTCCACATTCGCTCGTGCCAGGTCTTTCACGAATTTTCCCAGATGACATTAAGTGCGGGTAACGATCTCATCCGGTATATTCGCGCAATGTCAAAATCTCTTATCGTAATCAGTGCGCCCTCTGGGGCAGGCAAGACCACCATCACGAAGCGGATGCTCGACGATCATCCGGCGGAGCTCATGTTCTCGATTTCAGCTACCACAAGGTCGCAGCGGCCCGGGGAGCGTGATGGAGTTGACTACTATTTTCTCACGCGAGAGAAATTCGAAGCGCTGCTGAAGACCGGCGGCCTCATCGAACACGAAGAGATCTTCGGCAATTATTACGGCACACCGGTCAACGAGATCGAACGCGCCGAACAGATGGGCAAGCGGCTGATCTTCGATATCGACGTTAAAGGCGGGATCTCTATTCGCAACAAATATCCCGACAAGAGCCAGCTCATCTTCATTGCGCCACCAACGATGGAAGTGCTCCGCGAGCGTCTAACTGCACGCAAGACGGAACCGCCCGAAGTGATCGATCGCCGGCTGGACCGAGCCTCCATGGAAATGAAAATGGCCGAGCAGTATGATCATGTTGTCGTCAATGACAATCTCGATCGGGCAATCCAGGATGTCGAAGCGCTGATCTTTGGTAAACCATAGCTCAGTGTTCTCGCATGAGATCGAGTGTGAGGATCACTTGCAGAACTGCTGCATAAGGAGATTCTTTCTTTCCTCCCATTCGGCTTTTAGGATCGTATAGATGACGGTGTCCTGCCAGCGGCCGCCGAGGTAGAGGGCATCTTTGACGCGGCCCTCTAAGCGAAGTCCAAGTTTGTTGGCGATGCGAAGACTCGCCGTATTGTCAGGCGAGATCCAGAGTGAGATTCGGTGCAGCCTCAGGAATTCGAACGCGTAGTGCATCGCCATGACTGTCGCTTCGCTTGCATATCCATTATTCAAAAAGTCACGGCCGATCCAGTAGCCGATGAATCCCGATTGATTCACATTTCTGACGATGCCGGTAATGCCAAGCTGTCCGACAATTCGTTTATCGGAATTGCGCACGATAAGAAATCGGAAGTCGCTTCCTTCTTCCCATTTGTCGAGCATTGCCACGACGCGGTCGTGAAGCTGCCGGTTGCGATCGTTAGGATTTCGCGATTCCTCCTGCGGTGGCAGCCAGGGTGAGAGGTGTTTCTCAAAGCTTGATTGGAAAAGCTCTTCGTGTTCTTCGATATCGCTTATCCGCCACTGCCGAATCGTAAGCCGGTTCGATTCGAGCGAGCGAGGAAGATTGTTGCGAGGTTTGAATTCTTCAAGCATCACGGTGCCTCAAGCAATGCTTTGGTCAGCCGATGGCGTAATGCGAATTGCGCAGCAACGATACGCCGAACAAAGGTCCGATCAATCGTCCGACCGAGCAAACCGAAGGGGAGCTCATAGGTCAGGTCATCGGTCATCTTCGTCCCATCGGCCGTAGTCACAAATGTGCGTGCGTGACGAAAGAATTTGAAAGGACCCTTCAACTGAAGATCCACAAGCTGATTAGGACGATCGAAGACTTCGAGTTTGACCAGCCACTTAAGCGTGACGATTTTTCGCCAGCGCATGACAAGTTCGATGAGCGTCCCATGGCCCGCGCCACGTTTTGAAAGCGAGACGATCTCGACCACACCAGGCATGATCTTCGCGAGATTATTGGTATCGGTATGAAAATCGAAGACGCTTTCGATGGGTGCCTTGATCGTCACGCTGCCAGCGAAACGCCCCATCAAATGGCTTTCAAAGCTTCGAGAACCTGATCGACATGATCCGTCACTTTCACCTTAGGAAAGATCTTCGCGATCTTGCCATCTTCATCAATGATAAACGTTGTTCGTTCGATGCCCATGTATTTACGTCCGTACATCGACTTCTCTTTCCAGACACCGTAAAGATTTGCGATCGCTTTATCTTCGTCGACGAGAAGCGGGAAGTCCAACTCATATTTCGTCTTGAACTTTTGGTGAGATTTCTCAGAATCGGGACTCACGCCGATCACCATCGCATCCTTCGTCTTGAACGACTTCATCTTGCTCTGAAATTCGCAAGCCTCTTTCGTGCAGCCGGAAGTATCGTCCTTCGGATAAAAATAGAGGACGACCTTTTTGCCGTTGAGATCTTTGAGTGAGAAAGAATTACCGGCGTCATCCTTCGATGTAAATGCTGGTGCGTTGTCGCCTGCTTCAAGCATACTTCTTTTGTTGGGAAATGTTAATGGAATTGTACCTGCGCATCGCCGCGCGTCACCATCGCTACTTTCCAGTGCAGTCCCGCTTGCTTGACCATTCGGAAGACGGCAGGCTGCTCGCCTGCATTTGGCGACGGCACTCGTACCATGCCTGTTTCTTCGATCTTGTTCGTATCGAGCAATGCGCCGCCAGCAAGTTCTCCGGTAAGATCGCGATCGACGTCGATCCGAGGAACGCCATAGAATTTGCGATTTTTGTAATCGTAGAACGTATGAAACCAGTCGATCATATCGCGCGTGACGAATACGTTGTCGAAATATTCTTTGAAGGTTCGGGTTGCGATCATCGAATCCCGATGTGCGACGTCGTTGCGGGTTACCGCATCTGCAAAGGACCGCGCCGCATCCTCCTGCGCGCCCGCACCGCGGTCGCAGGATGATAGCCCCAGGAGCATGAAGCAACCGAGGACAGCTAATCCTATTGGCTTACCGAAGTGCCACACCGACGACCTCGCGTTTTTCTTTGACATAGATAAGTGTGCCACGGTTGATGAAAAAGTTATCGGGTACGGGAAAAGGCGTTTCGGCATTCAATGTTTCACTGAAAAGAACTTCACCCGATTCTCGATCGAGCACTTTGAGTTCGTTGACGAGCAGGTTCCGAAGTGCCGCTTCGGGCGTGGTGATCCTTCGATGATAACTGAAGACAAGATAATTGTCGAATTCCAAAAAATCGATCGAGCCGCGCACTTCGCTGATCTCGAGGGCGCTTTGCATGATCCCTGAGATCGCTTCATAAAGCTCCGACTCAGGATAAAGCGGCATCGGGTAGACGTTGGCTTCGTCGCTCTCCTCGGCAAGACTTCGCAATGCGGCGAGTGTGGTCGGATCGCGCGTGAGGGTTTCCAAAATGTCTCCCGACAACAGATCGAGCTTCAGTATTTCCTTTCCTTTGCGCTGCGCAAGTTCGGTATAGACGCGTTCGTTCGCTTCGAAGAGCAGCGTCATATCCGGTTGCCGCCAGCGTTCGCGGCCAGTCTCGATATCGAGCGCGATCACCCCGCGTGCATCCGGCATGTCTGGGGTAAAGAACGTATGCAGATAGAGCGTGTGCCTCGAAGCAAGCTCCGAACCAAACCACCACTTCTCTACTGTCTCCACTCCGCGCCAGACTACTTCGCCGGTTACGGTATCGAGCGCAAACATCTCCGCCGTTTTCGTTTCGACGTTTCGCTCCTCACCGGTCAAAATCCCAGCCGGCGAGATCAGCAATTTCCAGATGACCGAATCCTTCCCGCGGACCTTGAAGGTCCAGCTCCGTTTGATTCGATCCGTTTTTTCTGATCTCAAGAAGGAAAGCATACTCATGCTGCAAAAATACTCATCTATTGATAACAGCAGCTTAAGAAGCGAATGGTATGACAAGAAAGTGTGATCGCGCGAACCAACATTCTTTCGGTTTGCTTCTAAAGTGGAACATTAATTTCAAATCGTCAGACAGCGATGCGCGGTCAACTTAATTCTCTCCACACGATTCTGCTTACTGCAGTGCTCATCGCGAGTGCAGGCTGCGCGGGAAGCCATACGAGCTCATCTCGCGATACTACCACGGTCCATCATGTTCCGGAAATCTCCGCAACCAAAGGAACGCTGAAGATCGATGTTGTTTATCCTCAGGAAGGCGCCGTCAGGCCGACCGTCGCATCGAATTTTATTTTTGGATCAGTCGGCTCTGGCACTGCACAGCTTTTGATCGACGATGTTTCCGTACCGGTCGCGAAGAACGGCGCATTCCTCGCGTATCTGCCGATGCCCGCATCTGGTTATACACTTCGCGCACATGATGGCGCGCAGAACGATTCTGTTTTCGTTGCATTCGGTGCAAAAGAAGGCGGAAGCCAGTCCGATGCCGGAAGTATTGGCGGCAAAAAAGTGACGAATCCGATCCTGCCGCTTCCGCAACCGATGATGGCAACGATCGTCACCGGCCGAGATACCTTGGCGACCGGCTCCGACGTAACGGCCGCTTCTCCCGAGGAAGGCGCGGATCGAAAATGGCAGTGGCCGCGCGGTACACGTGTCGAAGTTGTAGCGAAATCGGGGAGCGATTACGAAGTAAAGCTTTCGAATACCGAGAACGCTTGGGTGCCCGATTCAAGCGTTCGGCTCGATAGTCGCGCGGAGCATGAGGTCGTGATGAAGCATCTGCGTCTTGAGCCGAAGCTCACATACGAAGACGTGATCCTTGACGCGCAGTGGGGAGCGTTCCTGATCGAAGGAGAGGGCGAACGCTTGACAATCACGCTCTATCATCGCCGAAACGAAGAAGAAAAAGTGCTCTTGCATCCCGATGCGCTCATCGCAGGTATTACTACAATAGCACATGAGACAAATGTAGTTGCGACCGTGAAGCTTACCCAAGCACTCTGGGGCTACAAGGCATTTTTTAATGCGGCGGGTGAGCTCGTGGTTCGCATTCGTCGCGGACCGACGCTCGTGGCGGCGGAGCCGCTCAGAGGAGTCCGCGTGATGATCGACCCGGGACATCCACCGGGCGGCGCTATCGGACCGACGCGACTCACTGAGGCCGATGCTAATCTCGCGATCGGGCTGCGCGTGCGCGATAAACTCTTAGAAAAAGGTGCAATCGTCGAAATGACACGGACGACGTTCGAAGGGATTCGCTCGACGACCGTCCAATCAACCGAACTATGGGCGCGTGTCGATTCCGCCGTCGAAGGGGAAGCCGACGTGCTTGTGTCGATCCACAATAATGGTTTCCCCGATGGTGTCGATCCATTCGTGAATTACGGAACATCGACCTATTACTTCAACGATTTTTCCGAACCGCTTGCTACAGATCTCGATCGCGAGATCACATCGGTAACAGGGATTCCGAACCTCGGTGCGCACAAGCGAAGTCTTGCGATGGTTCGTCCAACTTGGATGCCGAGCGTGCTCACCGAATCGTTATACATGATGCTCCCGGAAGAAGAAGCCGCCTTGCGCGATCCTGTCTTCCTCGACCGTCTCGCAGATGCGCACGTTCGTGGGATTGAAGAATTCTTAGCTTCAAGGATATCGAAGCCTTAGCAAATGGGGAGTAGTGGATTTAGCTAACTCGGCAAGCTAAGTTAGGCTGAGGGCTGCTCCGTAGTCATGAGTCGTTCGCGGATCACTGCGTCAACCTGACGGTAATCATCGGGATTGCCGAGGTTTGGGAATTCGGCTTCGTATTGCTTCATTCGGCTCGGCTCAAGACGGAAGGTAATGACGAGTTCAACGGCGGATTCGAGCAGATCGCTATTGAGGAACAAACTTCTCGCACGGCCATAGTGCGGTTCGGCCCACGCTGGTTCGATCGAGATCGCAGTTTCGTATGCGCTCAATGCTTCCTCAAATTTCTTTGCTTCGAAAAGCGTCTCCGCGTAATCGTACCACGCTTCGAAATCCTTCGGACTCAGTTCGAGGACCATCCGGTACGCCATGATGGCATCATCCAACTGCCCGAGATTATAAAGCGCGTCAGCCTTTGCATACCAGAGTTCGGGGTACTTGTTATCGACCGCAAGCGCCTGATCGTAATCTTCGAGCGCCTTCTTATGCTGATCGAGCGCATCGTAACTTGATCCACGTCCGAAATAACTCTCGGCGTGCTTTGGATCGTATTTCAGCGCCTGCGTAAAGCAGCGAATTGCATCGCGCCAGCGCCGCAATTCTTCGTAAGCATTTCCGAGATTATGCCACGCACTGACATCCTCCGCGTCATGCTTCAAACATTCCTTATAGCTTTCGATCGCCTCGTTGAGCTTCCCTAAGTTCGCATAGGCATTTCCGCGATTGTACCAGGCAGAAGGGAAGGTCTCCTTGATCGCCAGCGACATCTCGTAGCTCTCGATCGCCTTATGGAACATGCCCATACGGTTATAAATAATGCCGTGGTTGTACCAGGCATTATAATTATATGGATCGAGATCGAGATGCGCTTCGTAACTGGCTAAGGCCTTATCGAGTTGATCTTTCGAATCGTAGCAATAGCCGAGTTCGTACCATGCATCCTTTGCGAGATCTTTGTTATCGGTCAGATACTTGAAGATCGCTATCGCATCATCGAAGCGTTCTGCTTTTTCGAAGCAGATGCCTTTGTTGAAAAGCGCTTCATCGTTTGCGGGATCGACCGACAGTGTCCGATCGAAGATCTCGAGTGCTTCGCGCGTTCTTCCGACGGCGTCGAGCGCGATGCCGTAGTTGATGAGCAGTTCGTTATCGGTAGGATTCAGTGCAAGCGCACGCTCATAGCTCTTGAGCGCTTCCTCGAATTTGCCGTGATGGGCTTCGAGCATCCCTCGGCGGTGCCAGCCATCGCCGTTGAAGGCTGCGCGCTCGGTTAGTAGAAGTGCGAAGTCGAGCGCTTCATCGAATTTCTCATTTTCGATGCAGTAATCGACCAACTCTTCGAGGATCTCAGGATTTAAAAATTGACGAGGCGGCGCTTCTTCGCGGGCGTCGTTATCGCTATCATGCGATAGCTCGCGCCGTTTTTCGTCACGATGACGCTTCAGTTCTTCTTCGAAGTACTTACGGCGTTTCTCGCGCTGTTCCTCACGTGCGCGAGGATCGCCTGCGAACTCGTCTTCGCCCTCCATTCCGAAAGGCTCGAAATCATCAAAATAATTCATTCAGCTCTTACTCGACCTGTACCTGTTGTGCTTCTATAACAAATCTCAGGTTCCCCTGCGCTTCTCGAAGGCAGTCGCTGGGAAGTAGTCGCCTCGTTTCGTGAGCGGTCCAAGCCGGGTTCGCTCGTCATAACCAACAATCCAAGGCCCGAAATATCTCCTAAATATCCTCGAATGTAGAGATCATTCTACAGAAATCCTGCCTATGTTGCAAGGAGAATAGCCCAAATTTAGGCAATTTGGTCTATAAACCCCTAATCACAAACTAATCCCAACAATGATAAGCACAGATCGAGTCAAAGAGAAGCTCAACCTTGCAGATGTGGATAAATTTATCCACCCTTGTGGATACCCGAGAAGAGCGAAACTGCAACATCCGAACTTCCTGGGGTTATATTGTACGATTGCCCTCGTTTAACTTTGAGGGTACCGTAAACATGAATACCCAAAACAGCCGTACTGTCGTGCGGTTGCTCATTATTCTTTCCTTTGCACTTTGCTTTGGCAGGGCAGGTGCGCAATGGACTAAAGTTTCGAGCATCGATCATCCGAACATAACTCGCTTTGGAGTATTTGCCTATAAGCAGGGTGTGTTCTGGGCGGGGAATGCATCGCTGTATCGCTCGACGAATGGCTGCCAATCGTGGACGCTCATGAGCCAGCAGTTCTCGAACACGATCATGGGCCTCGATTTCTACGACAGTCAGAACGGCATCCTGGGTGATCTCGATGGAACCGTCTATACTACCCACGATGGCGGCGCGATCTGGAAGGCAGTCGAGAATGTGGGGAGCAATCTTGTTTCGGTACGATTCGGTCGTAACGTGAATCAAATGCTCGCCTGCACAGAGTCATCGCCGGGCGCTGTCTACGTTTCGAACGATGGAGGTCTGACGTGGAATACCAATCCGCTCGAGGATTGGGTGCAGGATGTCGCAACGATGATCGATGGATCGCTTCGCGCGTTTTCGGGCACGAATCCCACCGGTCGGCTTTATCAAAGCAAGGATGACGGCGCGAACTGGCAACCGCTTGCTGGAACAACTGGCTTGGACGCATGGAGCTTTGCCGCCGATTCCTGCGATCCAAACAGGCTTTATCTTGTCAACGAAGAGGCCGCCGGTTCCGATTTTAATGAGGCGTATCTCTGGGTCAGCAGCAACGGCGGCGTGAGCTGGCAGATCACATTGACGCGCATGTCAACTGAATTGGCAGGCTCGATCGCGCTGGGGCCCCATTCTATTTATTGTCCCACGACCGTCGCCGGTGTGCTCCGCTCAATCGATAAAGGCGCAACGTGGAAGCTCATTGGCGGCCCGAGTTGCAGAATCGACTCTCGGCAGATCGTCGCTGTCACCGACAACGAACTCTTCGTCATCGATCCGAGGGGTGATGTCTGGCATACGATCAACAGCGGCGGTGATTCGGTCCGAGTTGGTTCCATGGGGAGTATTGCAACAAATGTATCGACGATGTTCAATGGCGACACCGTTGCCATCTGCCGTTCACTGATGCGTCAGGCGTATGTCGTGAGGAGCGGTTGCGGCATTCGAACGATCGATTCGGTGACCATCGTGGGACAGGACTCCGCTTTTTATTCAATCCTGCACGCTCCGTCCGGTGAGCTATCGACGACCGATTCGGTTGTAGTACTGTTGACGCCATCGAAGGCGCGCGATTACAACGCGACACTTGTCATCACACTTTCCGACGGCTCGACCGTTTCGATCGCACTTCAAGGCACGGGCCTCGCGCTCGACCCGATGCGTGCAGCAACGTCGGATGTTCAAACCAAAGCCATCGGCGAAGGAGCGGATGTTCCGCTCTCGCTTTTTTATTCGATCAAAAAGCCGACGTGCGATATCGTTGTCGATTATGACACGAGTGTACTCGTGTATCGCGGTTCTTCGTATGCGAATGGTGTCACGCACGTATCGGAAGTCGCCGGATCAAGCGCAGGACATTTGCATCTTCATTTGATTGGACAATTTCTGACGCTGGATCAATCCGCGGCCCTGATCCACTTCGACTATTATCCTCTGACGAGCGGCTGCACACAGGTCACCTTCGATTCGCTCAGCATTCCCGGCACCATCGGTTGTGCGGCGATTGAAAAGCTCACAAGCAACATCTGCACAACCTTCGGTTGCGGTTCGCCAAGTGTGAGCCGATTCATGCGATACGGTGAGCTCCCCAGTCTCACGCTTTCGCCAAATCCTTCTTCGGCATCGACGAGCATCGTAAGCGCCGAAGATATCGGATCTGTCACGATCGAATTGATCGACGCGCTGGGGAGCGTTCGCGCGACGCTCCACTCAACCATGCTCGCCGGAATTCCGATCAAGATAAACACTTCGATGCTAAGTACCGGAGCATACTTTGTTCGGACACGTGCCGAAGGATTTGTGAAGACGCTGAGACTGATGCACCTGAAGTGATCCGCACAAGCGTTTTCCAAAGTGTCATAACGCGTCCAATTCCATTTTCAACGAGTCATTGCGAGGAGGATTGACTCGCAAAGCGAATCAACCGACGAAGCAATCTCCAGGCTCGGGGGAATAGCCGACAGAAGAGTACCGCCAGCAGGCCAGAAGACGAACTCTTCTTTTCCGCACAACTGTTGCAAGTCTATCGTGGTGCTTTGACCTATCAGCGACAGCTTGCCGCCACGTTAAATAAGAGCTAAAGCGTTGCAGGCAGAGAGAGTGCATGATGCACAGTGTTTATGCCCGAAAGGTCTTATTGATCTTTCGGGTTTTTATTTGATAGCGATGGAATTAAGCAAACTGCTTCAGGAGCGCGTGCTCGTATTCGATGGTGCGACAGGCACGAACCTGCAGCGCCAGGATCTCAACTACGACGATTTCGGCGGCGAGCATCTCGCGGGCTGCAACGAATACCTGATACGCTCGAAGCCATCAGCCGTCGAGAAAGTCCATGTTGATTTTCTTACTGCAGGCGCCGACATCATTGAGACCGATACGTTCGGTACTTCTTCGATCGTACTGGCAGAATATGGTCTGGAGTCGATCGCATACGAGCTATCCAAAGAAGGCGCGCAGCTTGCGCGAAAGATCGCCGATCAATTTTCGACGAAAGAAAAACCTCGCTTCGTAGCCGGTTCGATCGGACCAACGACAAAGCTTCCATCGCTTTTGCACATCGGTTTCGACGCCATGCGCGATTCGTATTACGAACAGATGAACGGCCTGGTCGATGGCGGCTCCGACTTGCTCATCATCGAAACCTGTCAGGACTTGCTCCAGATCAAAGCAGCGCTCGCCGCGGTACAGGATCTTTTTCGCGATAAACGCATTCAGTTGCCCGTCATCACTTCCGTCACGATCGAAACGATGGGGACGATGCTCATGGGCACCGAGATCGGCGCTGCACTCACGGCGCTCGAGCCGTATGATTTTATCACTTCGATCGGCATGAACTGCGCGACTGGTCCGAAGGAGATGGAAGAGAACGTGATGTATCTAACGCAGAATTCTCCGAAGCCCGTCTTCTGCATGCCGAACGCAGGTCTGCCGGAGAACGTCGGCGGCGTCGCACATTATCATCTTTCGCCAGCCGATCTTGAGAAATGGATGTCGCATTTCGTGGGCGATCTTGGCGTCTCGATCATCGGCGGTTGCTGCGGCACGACTGAAGAACACATCGCACGCCTCGCACATCTCGCGACGCACATCACCCCCAAATCCCGATCGATCAACTGGACGCCATCGGCAGCATCGATCTATTCAAGTGTCGCCCTGCACATCGATCCATCACCGGTGATCGTCGGCGAACGCTGCAATACGAACGGCTCGAAGAAATTTAAAGACCTGATCCTCACCGAAGATTACGACGCCGCGGCGCAGATGGGCAAGGAGCAAACGAAAGAAGGCGCGCACATGCTCGACGTGTGCGTGGCGTTCGTTGGGCGCGATGAAGTTCGAGACATGCACGAGATCATGAAGCGGCTCAACACGCAGATCTCCGTGCCGATCGTGATCGATTCCACAGAATATCCCGTGATCGAAGAAGCACTCAAGCTTTATGCCGGTCGTGCGATCGTGAACTCGATCAACATGGAAGACGGCGAAGAGCGAATGGCGCATGTGCTTCCGCTCTGCAAAACATATGGTGCGGCGGTGATAGCGCTCACGATCGACGAACAGGGCATGGCCAAGTCGTGCGAGAAAAAAGTCGAGGTCGCAGAACGTATCATCGACCTCGCGGTCAATAAATATGGCATGCGCGAAGAAGACTTGATCTTCGACACGCTGACGTTCACGCTTGGCGCGGGCTCCGAAGAATTTCGCAAGGCCGGCATCGACACGATCGAAGCGATCCGCGAAATCAAGCGGCTTCATCCGAAATGCCGCACGATCCTGGGTGTCTCGAATATCTCATTCGGACTCAATCCCCATTCGCGTCATGTGCTGAATTCGGTATTCCTTCATTACGCGATCGAAGCCGGCCTCGATCTTGCGATTGTCAACGGCGCGAAGATCATGCCGCTCCACAAGATCGACGAAAAAGGAAGAGAACTCGCGACCAAGATCATCTTCGACAACCGAGTATGGGAGCCCGCATTTGCTTAAGGCATAACAGCTGTGGGTCTGTTGGTTTGTGCGTTGCATTGTAGGGCCTGTCATCCTGAACGCGCATTAGCGCAGTGAAGGATCTAATGGAATGCTGTGGCAATAGGGTCTACTGTAGGATG
>JBBSDW010000074.1:0-16409 GCA_038240295.1 Kapaibacterium sp. (SeqCode) | reverse complement strand
GAACGGGAGCTTTAGCGTCACGGCCGCCGCAGCAGGCCCTCATGGCGCAGCAGATGTGATCAATTATCTCATTATCACTCCCACAGGCCGCTGACAAACGACGAAGTTTTTTCGAGAACTGCTCCTCATCCTTCGGTCACGCTCTCGCTGGCGATGATCGTCAAGGACGAGGAGCGGACGCTTGGGCGCGTGCTCAAGCTTGCGAGTGAATTTTGCGATGAACTCATTGTCGTCGATACTGGCTCGACCGATCGTTCGATCGAGATCGCAAAAGAAGCTGGCGCGAAGGTTTTTCACTTCGACTGGATCTACGATTTCGCGGCGGCTCGTAACTACTCGTTCAGTAAGTGCGCCTCCGACTGGATCATCTGGCTCGACGCCGACGATGTGCTTTCGCCGCGATCGATCCATGAGATCAAGCAGTTAAAAGCCAAGCTTACCGAACAGCACGATGGTGTTGCGATGACCTATCGCTATGTCTTTTCGCCGCAGGGCGATTGCCTTGTCTCGTATTTGCGCGAGCGAATCCTTCGGCGCGGCGCGGGTCCCCATTGGGTTTTCCCGGTCCATGAATGCATTGAGCTGAAGGAGATGAAGTTCGCGCTTCGGCCCGACATCACGATCGATCATAAGCCGGACGACGAAAAGCAAAAGACGAAGGTTGGTCGCAATTTGAAGATCCTGGAAGAGGCCATCAAAGACGAAGCCACCGATCCGCGAAACTTGTTCAACTATGCAAAAGAACTTTGCGGCTGGCGAAAGTTTGAACTCGCAAGTGAGTATTACGATCGCTACCTCGATCGTTATGAATCGGAAACATCTCGCTACGACGCGATGATGGGAAAGGTCGCCTGCTTGATGGCACTCAAACGAGACAACGAGGGCGCAGCGCTTGCACTCGAAGCACTGATGCTCGATAGCAGCCGCGCCGATGCGTTCAATCAGTTAGGTCTCTTTCATTTTCGAAAGAGCGACTGGAAAAAAGCGATTCCTTTCTTCTCTGCTGCCGTGAGCTTACCGGTGCCACTGTCGAACATCATGAGCAGCGTGGAGTATACATCGCTGCCAAATGAACATCTCAGTATTTGTCATGCGCGTTTGGGCGACATGAAGAAGGCAATGGAGTTCGCGCTAAAGTCGCTCGAAAATCTCCCAGACAAAACTGCCGCGATCAAAAATTTGCACTGGATGGTCGACCGGTTATAAAACCTGGCGCTCTCTGCATGACATGCCTGAAGGTTTTCAACAGTGCGTTCAGCTCGTCGTGTGATACCATTAAACGTCATCCCGAACGCAGCGTAGCGCAGTGAGGGATCTCATGGAAACTTGCATGATCGCCGATCTCTCAGAGCAGCAGCGATCATTCCACGAGATTCTTCGGTCGCGCACTGGTGGCGGATGCAACGAGATGTTTCGCGGACGCTCTCCCAGAATGACATGACTGCGCGATCTTAAACGTCATCCCGAACGCAGCGTAGCGCAGTGAGGATCTCATCGAAACCATCATGCTGTATTAGTAAGTCCTTCAACACATCTTTTCAAATCGAGTAATCTTTGTCTCACATCCTTCGAGAGAATCCTTGTCAGAAGTGGAGTGAAAACACGTAGCGGAAAGATTAGCGTGTAGGAATAGACGAAGATTACTTCGGTGAGAGTGGGACCGATCGCTACGAAATTCCAGGAGCCTGCAAAATACTTGAAGTAGAAGGGACCGCGCGTCATTTTGACTGCGGTGACCTTCGGTGGATCATAGGTGACATATTCCGTTTCCATCCCTATGCCTTGCTTCGACACGCACCACGCTTTGACCCCTTTACCAGGCTGGTCGGCGCCTTCGAGTCTTGCGACTTTCAAGAACGTATCCCATGACAACCGATTCTTATAATCCAGAGTGAACTCGAATACTTCGAGCTGAGGCGCGGCAATGTGAATGGATGCGGTGATCTTCACTTATTTGAAAGTTCTGAGTTCTTCTTGATCGAAGAAAGAAGATATTTTTGAAAGACGATTAATACAAGCCGTATCGGTACGGCTAACAACGTCATGGCGCTTCTGCGGATGCTATAGGTTGTGTCGAGCGTTAGCGTCACTCCATTGCTTGCTTGCACCAATCGATACGAACCTGTGAGAATGCGAAACACTCCGTTCGCGAGATCGAACACGTAGCCGACTCTGAAGCCCTCTTCCGGGTTGAACGTAAAAGCGTAATGACTCGGGCGGTCCCACGCAGTGATCTTCTGAATAAATCTCTTCTTATTCTTGAAGTATGCAATGCGGCTTCCGCCAACGCCTTCCGATTGCACTTCCGCGCTTAGTGGTTTTGGAATATCGAGAAACCGGAAGTACCACGGCTCGGAGAATTGCTCGATTCTTACATTCGTGATTTGCTCCCAGATCGCCGCAGGATCTGCGCTGATGCGAATGCTGGATTCGAGGTGACGTTCGACTTGCATGACATTAGAACAACGTTGGTTGGCTGAGAGTGCAGTTGTTGGCCTTGTAGCTATGCAAGGCGTTGCACCCCGCGTCAAAGTTGCGCCGAGCTTCTTCATTCGGTGACGTTGAAAGCGAGAATCGACCTGCATAATGTGAGAGGCTGAACAATGATCGTCGCTGACAAATCCGGCTGTATATTTCGATTTCCAGCTTGATACAACATTTGGGTCGAATGGTTAGCCTGTAATGAAACCTCGTTCGTTGCTGCTCAGTCTTCCTCTGCTCCTGCTTTCGGCGCGCGTCTTCGCGCAGGTGCCGAAGGAAATTCCGGCCCCAACGCTCACCGACGCTCGTTACTACGACCACACCTATCTCTCGTTCAATGGCTCCATAGATCTCGCCATCCTTTCGCCTCCCGACAAGTTCTATTTTGCGTTTCTCGCTCCCGGGACATTTGGGCAGGGGCAGTTACTTCAAATGCCGATTTCTTCGACGGGTGTCGGACCAGGCTTCACATTCATGCCAGGAGTCGATGTGCCGCTTGGCGGCCGCTATAAGATTATAGGCGGCGCAGGGGTGAAGTATGAATCCGTAAGTCACTCCGAATCGACTCAATTGCAAAGTATTGGTTCACGAACGAGTACGTATTCGTTTAGCATTTGGTCGATTGGAGCCAAAGCGATCATCCGGCGTGAGATCGACGATCGCTTTTTTGCAGAAGCTGGATTTACGGCGACCTATTATCTCCTCGATTATTTTTCTGGTTCCTACATGGATCCCGAGGTCTACTTTGACATCGAACAACAAAAAAGCAAGTATTCGTACGATCCGCAACGCTACGGTCTTCTTCTGGGCGGCGGATTCCTCGTTCCGTTGGCCGAGCAGCACATGCTATCAGTGGCGCTCAACCTGAACGTGCCGTTGTCTCAACTGTTTTATGGCGTCACGAGCGAGGGATACGACAGGGCAGGAGTCTCGCAGGTAAAGCTTTGGGGGCTTGCGCTAAATGTCAGTTATGAACTTCCGCTTAGTCATACCAAGCGAGACGACTCTAGGCCGACGGAGTAGGTACTGACAATTAGCCCCATATCCCGGGAAGCAACGCGGGTTGCCACACAACCTGCATCTCGAATCGCCAAACTTTGTATTTATGATCCACAAAGTCAGGCCGCAGTTGGATCAAGAGCACTCCGTTAGACCGGCGAAGTGCAGAATTTGCATTTGTGCGCGGCGAGCGGGATGATTTCAGTGCACTCGGGACAAATCTTTGTTGGTAGCGCTGGCGTTTCGCCTTTCTTCGGAATAAATGCTTTCGTGATCAGGAAAATAACATAGGCAATGATCAGGAAGTCGATGATCGTCCCGAAGAGATCACCATAGAGGATCGCGGTTTCCGTTACTTTGCCTGCAGCGTCCGTCGAAGTTTTAAGTACGAATTTGGCGGTTCGCCAGTCTCCGGCGGGCAGAACGAGGCTGATGATCGGCATCAAGAGATCTGCGACGAGTGAGGTTACAACTTTCCCAACTGCTGCGCCGATGATAACACCAACAGCAAGTGCGAGCGCATTCGTCGTGGTAAGAAATTGCTTGAATTGTTTAATCATGGACTGAAAAGAACTTAGAGATGAACAGAGCCCGCATCCGAAGTGCGTTCGTTAAGCAAAGATAGTCACGGACCGAAGGAACGCGGGCGTTAAAAAAATCCCGCCTGTTTGGGCGGGATCGGATACATTCACATACAAGCGGTTAGTCGCGCTCGCGGTAACGCCATTCGAGGCTGTCGCTGTTGAACTGCTCGAGTGCTTCGAGGGTCGGCTTACCCATTTTGTCGATCTCGAGCGAAATCTTCATTTGATCGAAATTGGTCGCTTCCATTTCGTCGTCTTCATCCATATCGACAGGTACGAGCGTCGAAATGCGCTGCTGGTATTCCTGCTTGATCTCGTCATTGATCTGCCGAGCACGGCGAGCCGTGATCGCGATCGCCTGATAGATCGAACCGCCGCGGTCGACCATTTCCTGCAATTCGACGGGCTGTACGCTTTTTTTCTGCTTATCTACTACTGCCATTGCTGTTGCTCAGTACTAACGTGAAACGACCTTGGCGAACCCCAATCCGCCATAGGAGCGAGACAACACCACCTGCCCGCGAGAGGTTCGGCGGATCCGAGGAGCCGAATAAGCTCTGCCGTATCAAGTTAATGGCACAGATTTCCGTGAGCAGAACAGAGGACAGCGTAGCTGCCCCAACTTTTTTCCACCCAGGCGAGGCTTCTCTCGTCCGGAAACATCATACGACTATGCTAACCCAATACAACCTAAAACGCAATTTCTGGTTTATTCTTAACATTTTCCTACTTTTGATCACGGGCGCGCTCCCCATCTTCGCGCAAACAGGCGGAACTGCGGCCCCCAGCGGCGGGGGTGGCGGAGCAGTCGTCCAGCATTCATCAAGCTCCACCTCAACCACGACAGATGTACCAGTCACAGGTGACACAAATACCGTACTTTTGATCGTTATCGCTGCGGTGGTCCTGCTTGTTCTGATCATTGTCATGGTTCGCGCATCGAGCAAATCTTCGACGCGCACGACGATCGTTAAGTAATCGTCGCCGTCGTTAACTACAGACAACTTCTGAGCAAAGCAAAGAGAGCGAATGGATGAGCCTCCATTCGCTCTTTGCATTGTGCCGGGGAAGCGTCATCTGAGCGCAAAGGCCTGTGCCTCGCTAAATCGGTTTATCGCTCTGGCGAGGCTATGATCGCCTTGCTGAAGTCTGGCCCTCCATTCCGCTTCGCCAAAAAAGCGCTTAGCCAGGCTCTGTATCACCGCGACCCGTACTCGGCCGAGGTCATGCGTCAACTCCTCCTGATCGACAATGTGGTGATGCAGCACCGCCTTCTTGCTGACAATCTGGGTAAGTCTCGAATCGCTTAGCGATATTCCATAGATGGTTTGTGCGCTGTAGTGTTTCGCGATCTCAGCTCCGCGTTCAAGAATGATTTCTCTTGCGCACTCATAGATGATCGTGGATGTGATGCCCGCGTCGCCGATCGCGGTTGTCGGATTGTCTGGGATGATGAGGTCGGGTATAATCCCCTGACCACCATAGACGGTTCGTCCATGCAGCGTGTGGAATGCGGTGTCGGAAGCGATAAACTCACGATCATGCCGGTGATCCATATTGTCGATCTCAGTGGCAAATGACGTTGCACGCTCCGTGTAAAACTTTCCGCGATATCTGCGCTGTAGGAATCTTCCACTCGGCAGAAAGCATCTTCCCGTCACAAGCAATATGGTACTGCCATCCCGCAGCGCTTCCTGATTCATGACGAGTGCCTTTCCAAGCGTCGGCATTCCGGCGATTACCGCTCGATCTTCATCCTGCAACATGCCTGCAAAAAGCTCCGCCGCGCTGGCCGTCGACGGACCGACAATCAGCATCAGTGGGTTAAAAAGAAACGGGTGATCCTGATTAGTCGGAAACGAACCGTTCGTAGGTTCAATATCGAGACGAACACTTTCGCTGGCAATGAAGTAGCCAGCGAGGATGTAGGCTTCGCGCACGTAACCACCGTGGTTGTTCCGTAAGTCGAGCACGAATTTTTGAATGCCGCGCGAGTTGAAATCATTAAGCAGTACTTTGATCTCTTGCGACGTACCCGCATGAAAATCATCGAAGCGGACGCAGCCGATCGAATCGCCGCTTGCCGCATCGAAAACTGCGCAACCAATAGCGTGCGTTGTTTTATCAAGATTCGCATACTTCATCGAGATGAGCGTCGATCGGTTTTCGTTAGCGCGATAGATGTTCAAACGGAGTTGCGCCGCTTTCGTATCGCAGTCAACCGGCGCTGGGTTTAGCATCGTCTCGACTTGATCCTCCGAAAGTGTTGTGGCCTCTATTCCATTGATCGCCCGGATCTCATCGCAAGGAAGTACGCCTGCGCGAGCCGCAGGGCCCGCCGGATCGATCGACCAGACGATCAGCGTTCCACTATCGAACCACGTTTCGAGTCCCGCCGAGAGGTTCTTCTTCGAATCGTACGAGGCCTCGAAGAGGGTGTGCTCCGTCTTTGTTTGATAGTTCGAGAATGGATCGAGATTATCCATCATCCCGGAGATCGCAGCGTTCGTCAGGCGTGCAGTCGAAATTCGGTCGACGTACTTCGATTGGATGATCCCGATGGCCCGCTCGATCTTTGCCATGCTCGATGGAAGATCGGTGTTCGATGTGCTGGGATCGGGAATACAAAACACCGATCCAAAGACGAGCAGCGCGACATAACGAAAAGATGGTGTCCGCATGATTGCTGGGCGGGAGTCCGAGGTTGCTTCGATTGTTGTCATGGCGATCCGAATTACAGTGAGAATGCAGCGTACATCCTCCGCCTCCTCGCCAGAACAGCCTCGGTATCGCAATAGGGAATAGTGCGACAAACCGAATCTATCCGGTGTTGGAGCGAACCTGAAAATCTATCGGCTCGTGAATGCCGAGACTTTGAAGATGCACGCAGTAACGAGATTGCATTCTTCTTTGGCGAAGCTGTTTGTTTTTGAAAGCAGCAATGCGGCGTTTCGCATAGCCTGCTAATCATCTATCCGACGGTTAGCGTCAACGTCAATTCACGAGCCATCTACATCACCCCATAATACAGATAACACAATGCCGACACGCACAGCAAAAGCCGAATGGAATGGCGACCTCAAAGCAGGAAAAGGATCGATGGAATTTGGTTCGGGCGCATACAAAGGAAGTTTCTCCTTTCAATCGCGAATGGAAGAAGCGCCTGGGACCAATCCAGAAGAGCTGATCGCAGCCGCGCACGCAGGCTGCTTTACCATGGCACTCTCCGGTGACCTAGGACGTGCTGGATTCACCGCGGACTCGATAAATACAACAGCCAAGGTCGAATTCAGCAACACAAGTGGCAAGTGGACGATCGACAAGATCCACCTCGAAACCACAGCAAAAGTCCCAGGCTTAGACGATGCAAAATTTCAGGAGATCGCTGCAGGCACAAAAGATAATTGCCCGGTAAGCCGTGCACTCGCAAGCGTGAAAGAGATCAGCGTAAGCGCGAAGCTCGCGTAACCAAGAAGAAAATACTCGCGTCATTGCGAGGAGGATTGATTCGCAAAGCGAATGAACTGACGAAGCAATCTTTAGGAGCTGAGACGAATGCGAAAGCCAAGTCCCCCGCTCCTAGAGATTGCTTCGTCGGCTTTGGGGTTTCCTCGCAATGACCTTGTACGGCTATGTCCTTGGGGTCTACTCGCAATAACACGTTTTTGCTGTCTCCCATTTTTCCCACGGTGTCATTGCGAGGAGGATTGATTCGCAAAGCGATTCAACCGACGAAGCAATCTTTGGGCTCGTGGGAGTATCCAACAGATGAGTACCTTGCTCCGGGAGATTGCTTCGTCGGCTTTGGGGCCTTCTCGCAATGACCTGTTAGCAATCTGTCGTTGGTCCACCTCTCGGCATAACCTTTGCAATAATATTTGCGAATCACAAAATTATCAATCCAATATATCCGGAGGAAAAATCATGGCTTCGAGAATCAGAGCCCTCAACAGTCAGCGCAAACGCGTGCTCAAGCGTGCGCGAACCCACAACGACGTAGCCACAGAAAGTCGCACGACTCCGCCGCCGCCAGAAATGGTGCGTCACGGGATGCTTTCTACACTTATGGGTGGCGTTGTCCCGACACAATGGACATATGCGATCCTCGGTGGAAGTCTTGCCGCTTACAGCCTTTATAGTATGCTCAAAGGGATGAAAGATCGTGAACCTGCCAAAGCTGGAATGATGGGCGGTTTGAGCGTGCTCGGTGGAGCATTGATGTATCGCGGTGTGTCGGGGCTATTGGGCGAAGGCGCTCCTACGCAGATACGGCCCGGGGATAACCCAGCCGCTTCGGTACAGCATAATGAAGGCGTGAAGGTAGAAGAAAGCGTGGTCGTCGATTGCAGCCCGAAAGAGCTATACGAATATTGGCGTCACATAGAAAACCTACCTTCGATCATGCAGCACCTTCGCTCAGTCGTGGCGATTGACGATAAGCGCTCCCACTGGACGGTGCAAGGACCCATGGGTTCGAGCGTGGAGTGGGATGCAGAAGTCTATACCGACGAGCCGGGCTCATTAATCTCATGGCGCTCACTTCCGGGTGCCGAGGTTGACAATGCGGGCTCTGTGCAGTTCGAAGACCTCGGTGATAGTCACGGGACAACGGTAACTGTTATGATCAAGTACGCTCCGCCAGGAGGCAAACTTGGTGCGCTCGTCTCGGAATTGCTGGGTGACGATCCTGCAAAACAAATTCGCCACGATCTGCGGCGGTTCAAACGCATGATGGAATCCGGCGAGGCGATGCTCGAGGACCGAACCGATCATCAATTGGGAAGCCACCAATGATTCGAACCAAATCGTAGTATCTCAAAATCGTTATATCAAAGACCGGCCGTGCGCCGGTCTTCTGCGTATATTAGGAGCACTCGTTTGAATCTAATTTTGAGTTTATGCGCACTTCCGTCATCGCCTTCGCCGTCATCTCGGCCATCGTCTCTGGGTTTACACTGCAGTCCCACGCCCAATGCGGCAACTTCGGCACGGGCTACCCGAACGTGAATAACGCCGGCTTTGAATTTCTGCTTTGCTTTGAACAAAATGCTACGCTGACCGACACGGATCCCGGCTACGATGAGATTTTTCTCGCAACAGCAGGTGATTCAGCTGCCGAGGTTACGATCACCTGCAAAGCTTACCCGAATTACATCAAGCACATTTCGCTTGCTTCGCGCGGATCGTTCTCGTACCGCATTTCCGACGACATCAATCCCGTCATCCTCACTTCCGAATTTGTCGATAATAAAGCGGTGCTCGTCACTTCAACGCAGGCGATCATCTGCTACGGCATGAATCACAAGATGTTCACTGCCGACGCGTTTCTCGCACTGCCGAAAAATACGGCGTCGACCGATTACCGTGTCATGGCCTTTCCGAACACCCCTGGCGGCGGACCTGGCGACGAAACGCAATCGCAATTCTGCGTCGCCGCTTTTACCGACGGCACCGATGTTACTATCACTCCTGCTGCGCAAACGCTCGGCGGAAGCGTCGCCGGCAGGCCGCTTCATTTCCGGCTCGATTCGGGAACATGCGTTCAGATACAGGGCGATGCGCTTCGCAATAACGAAGATATGACTTCGTCAGTCATCACATCGACCAAGCCTGTCGTTGTGTTCGGTGGTCACGTTTGCGCCGAGGTACCGGTGAGTTACATCCCACCCGGTCAAACATCTTCAAGCTGCGATCACTTGTGCGAAATGCTTCCGCCGACCTCAAGCTGGGGTGAAGATTTCGTCGCTACGAATTTTGCACCGCGCAGCGTTGGCGATATCGTTCGAGTGCAGGCGCTAAACGACAACATGACGGTTGCGATCAATGGAGTAGCTTGGGGAAGTGCGATGAAGGCTGGAGACTATCGCGACACGCTTATTTTCGGACCGATCGCGATCGCTACATCGGGCCCGGCTCAAGTCGGAGAATTTGCGCACACTTCGTTCGATCAATCGCCTAACAATGGCGACCCCTTCTTCGCGATCGTGCCGCCTGTCAATCAGACGTACACTGACTTTACTTTTTTTGCCAGTGAAGATCCCGCCTACACAATCCAGAATGTGATCGTCGTCGCGGAGATCAGCGCGAAAGATAAGATCACTCTCGATGGACAACCGTTGCCCGCCGCGGCATTCACCGACCTTGCCACTACGCTCGGTACGCTGCAATATTCCATCGCAACGATCAGCGTCACTCCAGGCGCGCATCACATCACAACCACTAACGACGTACAGCACGGCTTCACCATTCTTTCGTACGGCTTCGGACTTTTCGATAGTTATGGTTACACGGCCGGTGCCCTGCTTCGGCCATTGCGCGGTGCGAAGATCACAGCCGACGATCATCCTGGGATCGTTCGATCGACGATGACAAAGCCAACGGCAACTGTCGCAAATATTCTTAGCACTCGTGTTTATCTGGATAGCACGCAGGTTGAAGTCCTTAACAGCAAAAAGTATAAAGTGAAAGTCGAGGAGAACCTCGCGATGGACGTGAGTCATCTTGAGGTTGGCGAATCGACGCCGATTCACTTCTCGGTCACTCCCGACAACAACGAGACGCTGCATTTACACGTATGCGCGTTTACTCACAGCGCACAATGGATGGATTTCGAACCTGCAGAAGCATACTTCAGTATTCCGCCAGTCGCAAACAGCAGCGTTGAAGAGGCCCACGCTTCGTTGTTCGTCCAACTCTATCCGAATCCCGCGCATGACGTCGAAACATTTTTTGTAACATTGCCCGAACGTGCCGACCTGCAGCTTACCGTCTACGACGATCTCGGCCGAGTGATACAAGTACTCGTCGACCAGGAAATGACCTCAGGCACTTATACCCTGAAGATGGAAACCGACCGCCTCGCCTCCGGACATTATTCCTACGCGCTCCGCTCGTCCAAACTCGGCCTTAACGAAAGAGGCTCGATGGTAGTGGTGCGGTAGCCAGTCGCGACCGTTCGCGAAGCCTGGCAGGTTCTTCACACGAGCTCACCGATTGGGAATGTCATCCTGAACGAGCTTTAGCGAAGTGAAGGATCTAATGGAATATCGGGGCGGCAGCGCTGACTGTTCGAAGGGAATCGTAGCCAGCGTTCCATGAGATCCTTCTCTCCGCATTCATCGCAGGAGCGATGAATGCTTCGCTCAGGATGACATGCTTTGAGTGTGTTGTCCTGACGAGAAAGTTTTCGGATCATGTCATGCTGAACGAGCTTTAGCGAAGTGAAGCATCTAATGGAATGCTGGCCCAGAGAATAATCCAACTTCAACGATCGATACGAACACTGGGGCAAGTATGAGGTTTGAATTATGAAGTATGAAGGATCTTTCCATGAATGAGGTGGTCATGCGAATGTGAGGTAAGATTCTTCGTCGGGCATGGAGTTGATGCAAAGCGATGATGATCGGACGCTTCCTCAGAATGACTGGTCGATCAATTGTTCTTGTCGACATCGATTGTTTCTGCTTGATGCTTAAGGGATGGATTTCCGCCGGGAATGACAAAAATACGGGGATGGATTACCGCTTCGCAGGAATGATTATCTGGTAGAAGTTGGTGAGGACTTCCTCTTTGCTGAGATTCGAGGTCGGGTTGAAACCCGACCTACATTAGTTTTTCCCTTGGGATTTTTTTCCAGGTGCCGGCTTCGAGGCCTTTGATCTTGAGGTCGCCGAGCGAGATCCTTATGAGCCGAAGCGTTGGGAATCCTACTGCGGCTGTCATGTGGCGCACCTGACGGTTTTTACCTTCGACAAGCGTAAGTTCAAGCCAGGAAGTTGGGATCTGCTTTCGTGCGCGAATGGGCGGTTCGCGTTCGGCGACTGCGGGAGGTCTCCGTAAAAATTCGGCGTGAGCCGGAAGCGTTTTGTAGCCCGAGATATCAACGCCCTCCCGAAGTTTGTCCAGCGCCTCTTCGTTCAACTGACCTTCGACCTGAACAAGATACGTCCGCTGATGGCCCTCTTTCGGATCGAGCATTTTTTTAATGAGCGAGCCATCGTTTGTGAGCAAGAGCAATCCCTCCGAATCTTTATCGAGCCTGCCGGCGGGATAGACATCTTCAGGAATTCCGAACTCCGCAAGCGTGCGCTGGCCGGGATGATCGGCAGTGAATTGACTCAGTACCCCATAGGGCTTATTGAACAGAATGTACCTGAGATCCTTCTTGATCAGCGTCTGCATTTTGTGGGCAGCGTTCGGCGTCGTCACTTTTTTCATGATGCAAAGATACCGACGCTCGCGCACGCGCGCAGACTACATGACATTAAATGGTTCTTCGTGCACCGTAAACGAAAAACTGCTCCCTTTGCCCGGTTGGCTTACGACCGAAAGTTTGCCTCGGTGCGCTTCGGTAATGTGTTTGACGATCGCGAGCCCAAGTCCGGTGCCACCCGGCGAATTGCGCGCACGGTCTTTATCGACGCGATAGAATCGCTCGAACAGGCGAGGCAGGTGCTCGTTAGGAATGCCGATACCATTATCGCTCACCATGACACGAAGGCAATCGACGGCCTGCTTGGTCAGTTCGATCTCGACGGTGCCGCCGTTGTTCGTGTATTTGATCGCGTTGTCGATCAAGTTGATCATCACCTGTTTCAACCGCTCTTTGTCACCGAACGCTTCCACCGGCTTGTCTCCTTCGATGCTGTTCAGAAACCGCAGCTTGATCTTCTTGAACTCGGCAAGCACCTGCATTTCGCGAACAAGCTCCGAAAGAAATTGGGCGATGTTAAAAAGCCGAAAGCTCATTCGCATCTCGCCGGATTCGATGCGCGAAATGTCGATGACGTCGCTTAGGAGTGCGTTGAGCCTGGCCGCTTGCAGACGCGCGCGTTCCAAGAAATCGCGATTGACTTCTGGATCGTCGATCGCTCCGTCGAGAAGCGTTTCGATAAAGCCCTGTACGGCAAAGATCGGTGTCCGAAGTTCGTGCGACACGTTAGCAAGAAATTCCGATCGAACACGCTCGAGCTTTTGCATCGCTGCAAGATCGCGCGCCTGATTTTCGGAGATCCGGTCGATTGCGCGCGCAAGCGACTGCACCTCGATCGGGACATCATGACTGCCATGATTTGACACGACAAGTTTGCCTTTTGCAACTTCATCTGCCTGCGGCACAAGATCGATCAGCGGGCGAACGAGCCGACGCGCATTCCACGCGCTGAAAAGTATTGAAAGGATGAAGAGTGTGAGTGAGATCGAAAACAGGCCGATCGGGAATTCATGCGCCCACGAACCAACCCAGATATTGAGCGCAGCAAGTGCGATCCCGACCAGCGCAGGAGGAAAAATAAAAGCCTGGCGTTCGATGGATCCCATGGTCTCGCGGTGCAGTTAGGCGCAAATCATCCGAGGCAAAGTTACGGCCTTACCACTTTCAGCGCTCAGGAGACAAAGCGATAACCAACCCCTTTTACGGTTTCGATCTTTTCGCCACGCCCGCCAAGTTTTTCGCGTACTTTGAAAATATGAACATCGACCGTTCGTTCGACCACATACGATCCTTCGCCCCAAACGCGGTTGAGAAGCGCTTCGCGTGAATAGACACGGCCCGGATGTGTCGCAAGAAAATAGAGGAGCTCGAATTCCTTGCGCGGAAAAAATACTTCGCTGCCATCGATCTTTACTTTGTAGGATGCGCGGTCGATATCGATCCCATCGACTGCGACGCGCTCAGCGCTGTTCTCGCCCTGCATCGACGCAACCTCGGGCATGTCGCTTCGTCGCAAGATCGACTTCACCCGAGCAACAAGAACCCGGGGCGATACCGGCTTTTGGATATAATCATCGGCGCCAAGTTCGAGTCCGATGATCTGATCGGCTTCACCCGAACGCGCGGTCAAAAAGATCACCGGAAGATTTGCGATCGTCTCTTTCGAGCGGATGCGCCGGCAGACCTCAAAGCCATCCATGCCCGGCATCATGATGTCGAGCACGACGACCGCGACTTTATGATCCGCCAATTTCTGAAGCGCTTCATTGCCATCGCCGGCAGTTAAAACGGCGAAGCCTTCTTTCGAAAGATTATATGCGATGAGGTCGCGAATGTCCTTTTCATCGTCAACAACGAGAACGGTCTTTGTCATAAGTACAAGAGTTACGAATCACCGGTAAGAACAGGCGAGTTCTGCGACAAGTGCTCACTGCGACTCTAAAAGAGCGATTGTTACCCGGTTCTTAATGGCCGCGTAATGGTTTGGTAATCCTGGGTGGAGAATTTGCATTATCGGCTTCGATCATTTTTAGCAAGCGCGTTGTTTCATCATGTACGGAAAGTAGCGTCTCGAAGTTGTATTATGTTACGACCAATTAAAACTGAACGGCCATACGAATCGGCGCTTGCAAAGGCGTACAACTGGATCCAGCGTGGCTTTTCCACGGGTTCGAAAGAGCTGGATGAACTTGAGATACTGACGATTTTGATCAGCGAATATGAGGACAAACATTTCCCATTCCGCCACCTCATCCGCTCGAAGCGGTGATGCAATATTAACGTCGCGTCGTTTGTGTTAAGCACTCCTTTCCACAGTTAGTGGGGAAGAACAATCATCGATGATGTCCTCACATCACTGATTCCTATAATGCGCGCAAAATAGACGCCCGGAGGCAACGATGCGAGATCGATAAAATTTTTACCGTTCGACAATTTTTGAGCGGCTACCAATTTTCCCAGGACGCTATACAGATGGAGCGGTGTTCTATCTGAAGTTTCAGCGGGTAACGTAAGAGTTGTCGAACGCGAGGCAGGGTTCGGGAACAAGTTCATTGAAGCTTGAGAGCGGATATTCTGCGCGACGCCTCTCGCCGGTGCATGCCCGATGAAAATACCTGAATCTGTCGCTGCCGCGAGTGTGCCGCTCGTTGAATCAAATTTGATCACCCATACGCTCGGTGGATGCTGCACTTTTGGAAAGCCGGTAGTGTGCCATGAAACGCCGCCGTCGGTAGTCTCTTCGATCATACCGCCTTTCGTGGTGTCGGGAGCGTATTGGGTGAAGAGTCCCGTCCAGAAATGTAACGGACTGCCATTCGGACACATCCCTTTTCGTTGATCGATCTCAAGCGCCCAGACATGTGGATCTGGCGACGCGATAGCGTTCCAACTCGCTCCGGCATCGGTAGTCTTTACAATCGAAGTCGCAGCCGAATGCCAGCGCGCCGCAAACGCAAACGCCGGAGCGACACTTGAAAAAATCACCTTCGTCACTTCGGGGTTCGCTACGCTGTCGGCGGGATAGACCACAGACCAGCTGTTGCCTCAATCGCTCGATCGGTCGAGGATGCCAGTTTTAGATCCGGCAAGGAAGATCTTGTCGTCATTCGGTGAAACGCCGAGCGAGCAGAGCGTCACGGCTGCATCCTGCTTTCCGATTTGCTGCCATGAACTACCATGATTGACAGAAGAATAAACAATGCCAGCGAAATTCTCTCCGTAATACAGTGCGTCAGTGAGCGCGTGGTAGTCGAGCACTTCGCCATCAATGCCGCCAATGCCTGGAGTCGCCGCCCATGACATTCCACCATTCGTCGAACGATAGAGCGCGGGGTTTGCACCAAACCTTCCGCCAGTAAGTGCGAATACGATATTCGTATCGCTCGGAAGACAGAATAGTTGATGAACATCCGGCGACGATATATCGAGTGGTTCCGAAGCATGCCAGTTTGTAATCCTGTGCGCGAACGCTGCCGCCAACTAAGGCGGCGAAAACACAAACGGAAAGTAGCAGGCAGTAACATTTCAACGGGTCCAAAAAGCTCTCGAGGGTGACGCACGGCGGTTCGATCGAAGCCGAATCCTTCCGGGACGAATCAGCGAACTATCGCTGTCTTTAGGAAGTTGTTTTTTTCAGTTGTAGTTGCAGTCTCGGTTATCCCACCCTCATCCGTCCATCAAGAGGAGGTTCTAGGAATAGATCTATCTGGATTCCTGTCGCCTTTTTCTTCGCGTTTTGTTGCTATACACAAACCGCACGTACGCAAACACGGGAAGTCGGTGAATTGACGCATTTCGCCGGAAGTCCTAACGCCGCTTTTGAGGAGAACCGTGGACAGTTTTCGTCTGAAGTGCGATTCCTGATGCGCGAACCCGGGCTTGACGTTTGGATCACGAACATGCTTATTATGGAAGACTGGGGAAAGTGGAAGTAGTTCGATAGATCAAAGAATCAGCGTTTAGGGGATACCGTTCTCTTCACAGATCTCAGTGAACAGGTGTTTAAGGATCTGGTACTTGATCTTATCGCCGATTAATGCCTTCGCTTTCAAAAGAAGCTTCGGACTTCCGATTCCTTTTTGAGACATATCAAGCTTGCATATCAGCGATCACGCGTGAAGAAGCAGAATACG
>JBBSDW010000073.1:0-16612 GCA_038240295.1 Kapaibacterium sp. (SeqCode) | reverse complement strand
GTATGCCTGCGCTAGTTGCGTAGTGTCATGTATTCCGAAACCAGTGATTATATTTTTTATTCTCGTATCGAAGCCGCAGGCTTCGATCAACTGATGATCCACATCCATTGCTTCGTAGAATGTATAGACCGAGAGATCGAAATCTTCAAGCTTTCTATGGCAGTGCCAGAGAGCGATTGCTAGCCGCCTAGCAACTGCTCCGCAAGCACGCTTCCACCCGCCTCTCGCAGCCCTTTTCCATATAGAACGACCCCAGTTTGCGAGAGGATGATCCTTCATCCTGAGCACTACACCCGCAGACAGCATCAGAGCAAGATGCAAGTTTCCGTTTCCTTTCCGACGGGAATGCTGTGTCACCTTACCAGCAGAAACTTTTAACGAAGGATCAAGACCGCAATAGGCGGCGATCGCTCGCGCGTTCTTGAATCGGGAAGCATCAACGATCTCCAGAGCCCAAATATGAGAACAGACAGGCCCGACGCCAGGACAGGTTTGTAGGTGTCCTATCAGTTTTTTTCCGCTAACACATTCTCCCCCTTCAGCAAGGAAAGAAGATCGGTTGATGTATTCGATAGCTCGAAGTTCAGCTCGCTTAGCGTGACTAGTGAGTTGCGCATAAGACTGTACATATTCGTTGAGAACTTCGAGAACAGCAGGCGGTGTTGGTATTGTACATACTCCGACATGAGTTGGCACTCGTACTGCATACAGGTCCTCAATAATTGCGACCGTTTTAGGAGTTCCAAGGCCAGCTTTAACTCCAAATGAATGTCCGAATCGGGTGAGATAATTGATAGCTCGGTTACTATTCCGAAGAGCTTCTTTTCGAGCTCTTGTTCGTTCAGACCAAAGAATTCTCGCAACATATATTTCTTCAGGTGGAATGAAACTAACCGGCCACATACCGGTGATTGCCTGGTGAGCTAATAACCTTGCGTCGAGTAGGTCTGTTTTCCGTCTGCTCGGGGCGGCTAGTAGCGGGTTAACTACATGCGCATAGCCTTTGAACGCCTTAATGACTGGAAAATGATACGGGCCCGTACTCTCAAGAGTATAGTGAAAATTTTCGAGGCGTACCATACCCTGAACCCAAGATGCGGCTTCAAGTAATTCATACCAATCTGTGCGAAATTCTCTTTCATGTTGTTCGACGTTTGTGCCGTTCTGAAGCAGGATACAGATCTGAATAAACTGTGAGTGGCAATCGATTCCTACGCCGTAATCATTTAGCGTTTTAACGTTATCCGCAGTCTTGAAGGACTGTGTTAACAATTCTCTTCTTGGGGCTGTATTATCTAGCACCATATCACATATCATTCAGTCCAGTCGCAAGCCTCCAACACGAGAGTAAACTGATGTTTTATCAATTCCCTCATTGAAAGAACGGCGATACTGATGCACAGATACAGAGCTCGACAGTAAGGTAACTATCCAAATAAGGTTAATTTCTCACTTTTTCCCACTTTTCTTCACTTTTGTTGCGTAATCGGCGAACGGCTTCAAATTTGGCACCTTCACTAGTCTTACTCTCTTATCTATATATAGGACTTTTAGAAGAGATGTTCATTGGATCAAACAGTTGTACCCAGAGCTTCTTCCTACCTTAACCTTTCATTCCCCTTTCTACGATTCAACTACCAATACGTCCTACACCTTTACCGATGCTGACTGGCTGATTGGAAATGACATGCTGTCCGGGAAGCGGAACTGGGCCTCCGACATAGCCCATTATACAGGGGACACGGCGACAGGAGGATTTTATACGGAAGGAGATAAGGTTTACTTTGTGGGATTGTTCAACATATATTGTGTACGGCGGGTCATAAAATGAGATGTGGTATTGGCGACAACTGCCATGTGCGCATGCTCGAAGGGAAGATCTGATCCTACTCGATCACAAGCCGCTTCGAAGTGATCACCGATCGGCCGTTCTCGTCCCTGCCTGAAACGCGAACGATATAAACGCCAGCGCTTGCCTTTTCGCCTGAGGCCGTCCTCGCATTCCATTTCCACGATCCATTCATCGAAACGCGAGCAACACTGCGCCCGAGGATATCGAAGATCTCGACGGATGCAATTCGCAATCCCTTTGCAAGAATGGTAACGTTGTCTCGAGCTGGATTAGGCAAGAGATCGACGTTAACATTTGCGATCGGGTGCTCGGACACAAGTCCCATTGCCACCGAAAGCTGCACACCGTAAAGCTTGTAGACCTCCGTGTTGATCGGTTGAGCGGGAATAATGATAAGCTACTCGACATTCTGAATGCCGACTCCCGGTGAGCTAAAACGAATTGTTATCGGCAGGAGAGCACCAGCTGCGAGCGTTACCGGTAGCGTAATGGGTTCGAATGAAAATGCGGATCCCTTACGGAATGGTAGACTGTCGATCGCAATCGAATCGATCGTGATAGAATTCGCCGTGCTATTTTGAAAAAAGAACGTGCGCTTCGCCGAATCGCGTTGGCTTGAAATGGCGATCACATGCGAACCGCCACCGCCGATCGAGTAGCGTGAGCTGTCGGCTGTCGGTCCGATCGCAACACCTCTAAAACTTCCCTGGACAGAATCGCAACTCGCACCTTGATTGTGAGGCGCCAGCTTGAAGTTGCTCGACTGAGGCCCCAGGACGACGGGTGTAAAGTCTACTTGAATGGTATCCGTCGCCGAGCTTGAAAGACGCGCTGGAAATGCGTTCACCGGATAGGCGAAGATCGTGTCGAACGAATTCCGATTTGCGCGAACGTTAAGCGTATCCGACAGCGCGTTCACGAGCAGAAGCGAGCCCTGGGTGCTACCGTCAACGAGGACAGTATCGAAGATAAGAACGTTCGGAGAAACCGTCAGGCAGACGCTCTCGATCGAGCTTGGCTCCGCTGTTTGGGCGAGTGACACACTCGAATGAACAAGGATTGCAAGACTCATCATCGTGATGAGAAAGAGCGATAGCTTTCGTGTCAGCACAAGTTTGCTCGCCTTAAAAAAAGGAATGATCATAATGCCATCAAGTAAGAGACGAGATTCTCTTCATTCGACAGTCCAAGTTTCTTCTGAACACGCTGGCGGTGATTTTCGACGGTACGTGTCGAGAGACAAAAAAGATTTGCAATTGTGACGCGGCACTACTCTATTACTACCTATGCAAATCCATGTGCGACAAACAGCACTCCGTGACCAGAAGCGCTACAACATTACAGCGATGGGTTACAGCTTGGTCATAATGATCGCTTCATCGGGATCGGGTGGCGGCGAAGTAGCACCCGGCCCGGAGCCCATCAAGATTGCGATGGGCGACATGCCTTCAAGATTTTCAAGCAGGATCTTGATTGTCGAGGTGATCGGAACAGAAAGGATCATCCCCCACGGACCCCAGATCCAGCCCCAAATGATCAAACTGATTAGAACAAGCAAAGGACTCAGATTAAGGCTCGAGCCCATTACTTTCGGAGTGATCACACTGCCCAACAGGAATTGCGTCACAATAAGAATAATGGCAACGGTGATCGGTGTGCCGACCGTATCGAATTGAAGGAATGCGACTGAGATAGGCAGCACGACCGCTATGATCGAACCGATCGTCGGAATGAAATTAACGAGAAACGTGAGCAAGCCCCAAAGCAGCGCGAGATCAACGCCGAAGATCGAAAGGATGACCACCGTGAGTACACCACTCACCGCGTTGATCGTCGTGACCGTGATCAGGTATCGCCGAATTTTTTTCTCCACTTCGCTGAGGATAAATCCTATCCTGCCAGCACTTTTTGCATGATAGGCCGATTCGACTTTGCGCGCGAACATTCCGTTACCGGCAAGAATGAAAAGCATAAAAAGCAGGATCAGCACCAACCGGCTCATAAGAGTTACGAACGTACCCGCACCCACCGATACGGCGCCCAAGATCATGGAAACATCGATGATGTTCGTCCACTGAAGATCTTTGACCTGCTGTTGTATCTCCGCGGGAGCATTGTCGATCAGGTGAAGGATGCCCGGAAGGATCGTGTGATTCCATTTCGCTTCGTAACGCGGCATTGCGGCAATAAGCGACTTCACACTCGAAAGCCCGATGAATCCGACGCCGATCAATACTCCGCCGACAAGCACCAGCACAAGCAGGATGGCGACCACCATCGGTACTTTTTTCGAGCGAAGATAGGAAACGAGCGGACGAAAGATATTCGAAAGAAACAGCGCGACCACAAATGGTAATAACGCTGACTCAAGCTGGTGCAGCGCAGCGCCAACCACGACGGCGGCGATGAGCATGAGCGGGATCGTGATACTTCGAGAGGCTGGCATAAAGTCTCAGTTTGGAATGAAGTTGAAGTTGCAAAACTACTTCAAATCCTGAACCGTTAGACGTTTGGTGAGAGCTTTTTTATTTGAAGAAATCGGGAAGCAGCGAATCTGGCCTGTTTTGGCCGGTTTAGAATGATGCATCTCGACTTCTTCCGCGGTAGTTTACGAGGAGGTCGACAACAACAAAGATTACCCGCCCTTACTGACTCGGGCTTAGAAGCGCGGGGACAGAGAATAACCCACGCCGAGGTGAATCGTTACATGCTCCTCACGTGGTTGTTGACCTCCGTGCGACATTCATCGCTCGATCACAAATTTCCTGCTGAGGCTGGTTAAGCGTAATTATCCAAGGCACTCCCAGACTGTGGGAAATAACGGTACCAGTGGGATCGAAGCAAAAAAGAGATCGATCGTTTTGGCGGGATCAAGTTCGTTCGGCATGAAGTCAAACCAGAAGTCCGTCCCTTCGTTGGTGAGCGAGCGTTGCCGTGATCTCGAAGACGATACCAGTGTGAGGGCAAGCACGACAACAAGGATGACTGATTTTAAGACGTTCATGATATCGCGGATTTCTGGCTTGACACAACACACTTTAGAATAACCCACGCCGAGGTCAATCGTTACAACTACTCAAGCTCATCCAGCTTTTCACGAGCCTTGACTGCATAAGGAGTTGACCTGCCGGCGCGCTTCATTCGATCGGCAATGACTACCACCTCCTGAAACGCATTCTCAGCGTCGAAGGGCTTCTCCTCATGGATGAACAGTTCGCCAAGATCATAATAGGCGCGCACGAGGTTGGAGTCAGCGTGCATCTGATTCTCAAGCGTTCGAATAGCCTCGGCATACTTTCCACGCTTGAAATAGGTGAGTGAAAGTTTGCGAACATTTTGCTCGTTCGTTGTATCTATTGAAAGAGCCTTGTCGAAATATTTTCCTGCCGCCCAAAAATCGGCGCGAGCAAAAAGAGAATCGGCTCTTCGTTGAAGAATTGGCAGCGAGTCCTCGCTGATCGGCAGCGTGTCCGTTCGATCGTTAAGACTCGCCGTATCGCTGTGCCGCTCGATGATCTGCTGCAAGGGTGCGAGCTTTTTAACCGGCGGTGAAAAGAAAGGATAAAGGATAAAGCCGAGTACGGGAATTAGCAATAGGATGGCGCTGACCGCATAAAAGCGTTTGACTTGCGTTTTCGTCCACGGAGTCGGGCGCGGTGTAGCGTTGAGCGAACGGGCGATCTCCGAGACCATGCGTGGGTTCGAAGCTCTTGAAGCAAGCGCCGCACGCATTCGCTCATTGAACAAAAGCCTACGCCGATGCTCTTCGCGTTTAACAGGGTCGAAAAGAATTTGCTTCGCGTCGTTCAAGCGGCGCATCATCGCAGCGTTATCGCCGCCTGTATCGGGATGATGCTGCTTCGCAAGCCTGCGGTAGGCTTCCTTTATCTCGGCGTCAGTAGCCTCTCGTGAGAGACCGAGCGTTGCGAAGTGGTCGATCATGAATTATTGAAAGCCGGGGATCCCTCCCTCTTTTTAGGATGACGTACGCATTGATTCGTCTGGATCAGCGGTTTACCAGTTTCGATTCGTTCAGCGTAAGTTCAACAAGGAAGTGCCAATGTTTGTGTCGCGTGCTGTTATAGTGTCGATGCTTCTGAGCGTGATCGTCTCAACAGGACTGGCTCAGGATAGCCTCTACTCGCGAGCCTATGGCAATGCGCAAAATCCCGCGATCATTTTCCTTCATGGAGGCCCCGGTTACAATGCCGTTAGCTTTGAAGCGACGACCGCGGATTCACTTGCCGGTCGCGGATATTATGTCGTCACCTTCGATCAGCGCGGCAGCGGACGATCGGAGCATTTCAAAGGCAAGTACACGTATGCCGAAGCGATCGAAGATATCCGGTCGATCTACGAACGTTACCATTTAACGAAAGCAACCTTGCTCGGACATAGCTGGGGCGGCGCTCTGGCGATTCTCTTCGCATCCGCACATCCAGCATTGGTGCGGGCGGTCGTGCTCGTCAGTGCGCCTCTATCAATGCAACGGACGCTGCACACGATCATGAAGAACTATGCGATCAAATTTCCGGACACTGCATCGACCGAGCATCAAATGTGGGGGATGACCAACGATCTCGATCCGAAGACCTTTCCATACAGCAGCGGCGCATTCCAGTTAGCGATGTCTGGCGGATTCTATCAACCAAGAATTTCGACCGAAAAGGCGAAGTCGCTCAAAGCTCGACTGAGGGCAAGCGACACATCGTTATGGTCTTCGCACATGAGCTTTCCGCCGACGCTCGGCTTGTTCAAGAACGAGCACTACACCCAACTCGACGTGACCGACACCCTCGCAAAACTTGCAACGCATATCCCCGTGTTTGGCATCTACGGCAGCGAGGATGGACTTTTTGACGATAGTGAACGCCAGATCATTCGCCACGTGACGAGCGAGCAACACTTTTTCTATGTCATGCACGCTTCGCACAACATCTTCATCGACCAGCAAGATGCGTTTCTTGATGCTGTTGTCACGATAATGCGTGACAAAAAATGAATCTCGTTTTCGCGGCTGCGCTATCGAATGAGCATCAGATTTGCGGCTAACTTTAGGTGCCCCAATGGGCACTAATCGAGATGTTGTTGTGTTTTAAAGACTGCGGTGCCGGTAGCGCTTACACAGAGCCAACTCAAACCGTACGATCATCGAAGCCCAAAGGTGAGCACCTATTCTCTGAGACGAGAAGTATGAATAAGGGTAGTTACTTACTGGCTCACCTGACCGACTAACAAGTCGGTTCACTCCGCGTCCGGCTAACGAACGTAACGATCTGCTTCCAATCAATCTCGCCAGCCTCATTGCAAAACTTGATCGTGAATTCACGTATCAGTCGGTTCGATATCGCGTCGCGTTCTTCTTTGAATCTCTTCGCATGTTCCTCCGCCCTGTGTCCAAGTGGCTCAATAATCTCACTATACATGCACGGATCGTCTGAAATCAACTCCCAGAAGCTTTGGCCCTCCAGCTTAAGGATGATGCCATTGTGGCGATCTTTTGCACGTCCGTAGCAGATGCCCTCGACGGCCTGAATCTGACCAATGCTCCCGTTCTGCCTAAGAACGGTGATCGCCTTCTCGAAATCCTGTTTGAGTTTTTTGCGTTGGCTCGAGTTGCCCCATTTTGCTCCAGATTTTATCGCAATCAAATAGCGAATACTTTTCTTGTTTAGCTCCAGATCGAGTCCGTTGCCATGCGTCTTGTCTCCTCCGAGAGTGTTCTTGCAAACGAAGATCGCAAGACCTTCCAAAAAGTTGCCAAAGGATCCTTCTTCGGAGGATGAGAGGTGCGCTTGTAAAACTCCCTCTACAAAATCGGAAGCATTCGTCATATTCTTCACACGGAACAGGTAGGGATTCTTCCGTCTGACAAAAGCCGAAAGATTGATCTTTTTTAGGCCTTCGGCGCGCGCGTCGTGGTACGCGTCAATATGCGAGCTGACGTACTCCTCGATCTCCTTCCGAAAGGTGGAATTCATCTATTAGGCTTTGTTGACTGTCCTGCAATGCGAGAGCTTCCTTCGCGAGTTGAACATACTCCGATTGAATATCAATGCCGGTATAGTGGCGGTAGAGATCCCTACACGCGAGTGCCGTTGTGCCCGAGCCCATAAATGGGTCAAGCACGAGGTCTCCCGTCTTTGTGAACAGCCTAATAAACCAGTCTGGAAGCGCCTGCGGGAAGGTCGCACTATGATTTTTGTTGTTACACTCGGTTGCGAAATGCAGGACGTTGCTCGGGTAGACCATCTCACGGCCAACCCAGTTTGAGACATTCTTTCCAAAACCGCTATCAACTTTCGAATTATCCCTTCGCTTATCTGTGTCACTAAGGTTTTTCAGTCGCGACTTCGCCCAATCACCAACGGGCACCATCACTGCTTCCTGATACATCGCGAAGTCCTTTTGCTTATTGAATTGCAAGCAACGCTCCCAAGAGTCCCTGAAGCGATTGGGCCATTTACCAGGGGCGCAATTCTTCTTGTGCCACATGTACTCTTCAGTCCAAAGCCATCCCTGCTTCTTGAGGGCAAGGATCAATTCCAACACGTAGGTATGGCGCTCCCCGTTTACAACTTTTTCTTTAATGTTGAGAATGAAGGTGCCTTCCGGCTTCAATACGCGCTTGAGTTCTTTGGAGATCGGCAAGAACCATTCAACGTATTTATCGGGATGAATGCCCCCATAGGTATGGCTGCGGTTGTCCGCATAGGGAGGCGAGGTGACGATAAGATCAACAGCCGAATTCGGATATTGAGACAACACTTGTTGAGAATCACCTAAGAAAAACTTGTCGAGAAGGTCTTTTTGAACCAGCCGATCTACCATATTGGTGCGAGCGTCATGCAATACAATACCAAGGGGACACAGACGAGCTTCCGAGAACGCTCATCGGCGCATAAGTTTGTGAATGGATAGAGGATGTTAGCAAACACTTTCATCCTTCAAGCAAAAAAGGTCTAACTGATTTCTTGCGATTCGTCGTCTGGAAACGGCGTTTTGCGAACCACCTCGTCTACCTCATCTTGCGTTAAACCGAGAACGCGCTTCATTGTCCCTTCGAAGTTCTTGAACTCCTCGCTCTTGCCCTGTTCTGGCTCTGAGTTCTCTCAATCGTTCGACTCTTTCCGTTCGTGCTTCATAGATCCGACTGGTCTGTCAGACCAAGATCATCGCTTTTGCTGTGGTTGTAGCACATTCCCTGTTCATCCAAGTAACGATCAAGATGGAACGGCGCGACATGAATGTAAGTGCCTTTCAAGCAATGCTTGAACAACGACCAGTATCCTTCAATGTTATTTGTGTGAGCAAATCCACGAACATACTCCCCCGAAAGCAACCCCCGAGAGTGTGAAGACTCTCGGGCCGCATTTCCACCTGATCCGTAACGCGAACCGATCAGAAGCCTTATCGGACTCGCCTCTGCGAAACTGGTAAGCTCGTCCCTCTATGCTCACCCCCAAGGGGTGGCTTATAGGGCATTGAAAGCACCTGCCGACCTATTCCGGTTCAGATTCCTCGAAGCTTTTGAAGCGAAGACGAGTGGATCCTCATTGTTCGCATTGTGGTCGGGTTGAAACCCGACCTACATTGGGATATTTACTTGCAGTCTTGTGTTCTTGGGTGGCAAGAATTTTCAGGGCAAACGAAGCTGCATGCTCAGTAATTACATTCCCATCGCTATGATGATCGGCATTGCCCTCATCTTTGGCGTTATGATGGCCAACTTTTCTAAGTGGATCGGTCCGAAGCGGCCGAACGCGGAGAAACTCAGCGTCTATGAATCGGGCATGGCGCCGATCGGCACGACACGTGACCGTGTGAGCATCAAGTACTACGTAGTCGCGATGCTTTTCATCATTTTCGACATCGAAATCGTGTTTCTTTATCCCTGGGCCGTCAGTTTTATGAAGCTCGGGACGTTTGCCCTTGCCGAAATGTTCTTGTTTATTATACTGCTGTTTGTTGGGTATCTATATGCCCTGAAAAAAGGAGCGTTCGAATGGGACTAAATGATGAGATTCAATCCGAAGGGTTTGTCACGAGCAAGTTCGATGACATTGTAAATTGGGCGCGCAAGAACGCGCTCTGGCCAATGCCGCTTGGCATCTCCTGCTGTGCGATCGAAATGATGGCTTTCGCCGGCCCGCGTTATGATGTTGCAAGGTTCGGCAGCGAAGTCTTTCGCTTCTCGCCTCGGCAGAGCGATCTCTTGATCGTTGCTGGCACGGTCACCTACAAGATGGCGAAAGTCGTCCGCAAGATCTACGATCAAATGCCCGATCCTAAATGGGTGATCGCAATGGGCGTCTGCACTTCGAGCGGCGGTATGTATCGCACCTATTCCGTAGTGCAGGGGATCAACCGGTTCTTGCCGGTCGATGTCTATATCGCCGGTTGTCCGCCGCGACCTGATTCGGTGCTGAAGGCGCTCATGATGATCCAGGATGAAGTCTCGCATGATCGCCCATTTGCAAGAGGTACGGTCATCTCCGGCGAGCAGCCTGAGCAATTGATACAGATCCCGATCCCAGCGATCGCAAAGCCGCCCGTGCCAGGCAAGATCTTACGGGTCTAACCAGAGTAAGTCAATTCTCTTAAGCGCATGTTCAGTTTCGATTCGATCAAAGAAGAGTTTGCGGAGTTCACCTACGAAGCCATTGACGTTAACGGCACGCCGGCGGCGCTTGTCCGCGCCGAGGATATTTTGCGGATCGCTAATTACCTGAAGCAGCAGGGCTTTCAACAGCTCATCGACGCATTCGGCAGCGATCGCAATCAAAAAAAAGGTCGCTTCGAGATTACCTATAATCTTCGCAATCACACGACGAACGAGCGCGTCTTTTTGAAAGTCCGCTGCGACGAAAAGCATCCGCATGTGCCTTCGCTTGAATCCATCTGGACGGGCGCAAACTGGAACGAGCGCGAGACCTACGATATGTACGGTGTGATCTTCGATGGCCATCCCGACATGCGCCGAATGTATATGCCGGACGAATTCGAATATTTCCCACTGCGCAAAGATTTTCCGCTGATGGGGATCCCAGGCTCCATCCCGCTGCCGCGCACCGAAGGCGCCGAGAAGCGATTCCAAATTCCGGATCGCGGCGAATAAATTTTTATCAGAGAGCGAGTGAGCAGACTCATGAAGGAAAGAGAAGAAGATACTCTCATCGACCACGCATCGCAGAGGAATATTCCGACGCGAAATGATTCGCCGATCCTTGAGGCGTTGATGTCCAAGGATTCGACGGTCAGCCAGGATGAAGATGCGCTCGATAATGAGATGGTCCTCAACATGGGGCCGCAGCATCCTGCGACCCATGGTGTGCTTCGCGTACTGCTCCGATTGGATGGCGAGACGGTCCTGAGCGCAGAGTGCGAGTTAGGCTATCTTCATCGCGGCTACGAAAAGCTCGCGGAGAACATGACCTACCACGAGTATATCCCGCACACCGACCGCCTCGATTATATCTCGCCGCTCGCCAACAACACCGCCTATTGCATGGCGGTCGAGAAGCTGATGCATCTCGAATTGCCAAGACGCGCACAATATATTCGTGTCATTTGCTGCGAGCTTGCGCGAATCAGTTCGCATCTCATGGCCATAGGCGCACTCGCAATGGATGTTGGCTCATTGACCGTATTCGTGTGGGCGCTCCGCGAACGTGAGAAGTTGTACGATATATTCGATGTCGTCACGGGCGTACGATTTACGGTTAGCTACATGCGCTTTGGCGGGATGGCGCAGGACATCACCCCGGAAGGCATTCGGATGATCAAGGATTTCCTCGACGGCCTTCCCGATGCGTTATCCGATATCGGAAAGCTCCTGCACAAGAACCGAATTTTCATCGACCGCTGCGAAGGCATCGGCATCATGCCGCCCAACGAAGCGCTCGAGCTCGGTTGGACGGGCCCCAATCTTCGAGGCTCCGGCATTGGCTCGGATCTGCGCCGCGATAATCCATATCTCGTCTATCCTGAGCTCGATTTTAATGTGATCACGCGCACCCAGGGCGATGTGCTCGCGCGTTATTTCTGCCGCTTCGATGAAGTGAAGGAATCTGCGAAGATCTTGCGTCAGTGCATCGAGAAGTTGCCCGAGGGACCTATTTTCTCCCATGATGCGAAGAAGGTGTTGCCTCGCAAGGGCGAGGTCTATTCGAACATGGAGGAGCTCATCAACGACTTTATGATCGTCAACTTCGGTCAGGATACCCCGATCGGCGAGAGTTACTTCGGCCTCGAAGCTTCGAAGGGCGAGCTTGGATGG
This sequence comes from Kapaibacterium sp. (SeqCode), assembly GCA_038240295.1. Classification (GTDB taxonomy): domain Bacteria; phylum Bacteroidota; class Ignavibacteria; order Palsa-1295; family Palsa-1295; genus JABDDM01. Next base: position 4,481 of record JBBSDW010000073.1, on the reverse strand, counting down.
TACTTGCAGTCCGATGGCTCGGGCTTTCCGTGGCGCAGTAAGATCCGCTCACCAAGTTTTGCAAGTTTGCAAGGATTATCGAGACTGCTCGAAGGCGCAATGATCTCGGACATCGTGGCGATCATCGGATCGCTCGATCCAATTATGGGAGAAGCAGACAAGTGAAATGTAACGTTACAATAAAGGTCAGCGGCATGACCTGTGGAGGTTGTGTCAGCTCGGTTCGCAACGCGCTCGAACGTGCGGAAGGTGTCGAGTCGGCGTTCGTCGATCTAAAATCGGGCAGAGCCGAGATCTTCTTTGATGATACATTCATCGATCCGCGTAAACTCGCTCGTGTGATCGCCGACGCAGGATACCAACCTGAGTTGATGCCTGCCTGAATCAGCAGCCGTCACTCGCTACGTCTCGCCCCAGTCGTTTTATAGGTTCGCATTTCGAGAAACGAATAGCCCATTGCGGATGTCCTCTTTTCTTTGGAGCGCATGAAAGTAATTCTCATCTTCGTCACGACGCTTGACGGCAAGATCACCAAATGGGGCGATGCGCATGTTCACAAGTGGTCATCTGAGGAGGATCAGACCTACTTCAAAAAGCTGTGGAATGAGAGCAAAGTGACCGTGCTCGGCAGCACTACGTTTGATTTCGATCCGATCAAACCATCCCCAACGACGCGGCTGATCATCATGACGAGCCACCCCGAAACTTACCAAGCACGCGTAGTACCCGGACAAATCGAATTTTCATCGGAACCTCCTCGCACGATCGTCGGCCGACTGCGAGACGAAGGATATGAACAGCTTCTCGTGGCTGGCGGAGCGCACATCGCGGCCTCCTTTTTCGCCGATGACCTGATCGACGAACTCTGGCTGACGCTCGAGCCAAAGATCTTCGGCTCGGGCGGTAATTTCGTGGAGGAGTCCAAACTGGATGTAGCACTCGAACTCCTCAGCGTTGAAAAGATCAACGAACGTGGCACGATACTAACAAAATATCGAGTGCTGCATTAGCCGTCACGGCTTCACGAGGCACTCGCAACTCGTCAGTGTTCCTTTCTTGATCTTCGCGTTAAGCTCGCGCATGATATTCTTGTACTCGTTTCGCTTGTCGCACCGATAGAAAAAAAGAAACGGCTCGGAAGATTTAATGTGATTCATCAATTCGGCCGGGTCGACGTCCTTCATCTTGCTATACTTCGTGTAGGTAATATCGAGGAAGGCCGAGTATATGTTGAGGCCGCGGTTATCGAGCCGGTACCCTTTCGCAAGTTTCGTCGGGTAGGCAAATTTTCCATGATACATCAAATCCTGAGGCGCAGGGTAACTCACGATCTTCTGCCGATCCTGCGAAAGCACGACCGGTACATATTTGTCGAAATTGTGCTTCGTCTTGTAGACGATGACAAGCGGGCTATTTCCGGGTGCCTGCGGCGTGCCAAGATCACCCCTGCTAAAGGCAGGGGTGATGAACGAGCTAAAGAGAATGAGTAGGGCGGCTGCCTTCTTCATGGGTTAGCGCGCGATGATCACGTGATGAGATTCGCTCTTTGCACCCGCAACCAACACCACGTCGTATGCACCCGAAGGCAGATCCCGCACGTCGATCTCCCCATGCGTTGCCGCGAGTTCTTTTTGCGATAGCACTTTGACCGTCTGCCCCAGCACATTTCGCAATTCGATCGAGCCATTCAGCATGCTCGCATTCTTTGTGGAGAAATGCAGCATGGAATTCGCTGGATTGGGATAGAGTACCATGTTGCTTGCGGGGCTTTCAAGCTCTACGCCCTCGGCTGCTCGCGTCGCGTCGATCGTTAAGAGGTACGTACCGGTCGTTCCGGCATAGAGTGTCGCCACGCGAAAGACCAGTGTCCCGCCATGCGGCAACACAATGGGTGCATCGATCGTATCATCGTAGGTTATGGACTCCAATCCGTTCTCGTAGACGCTAAATCCTCCATCGAGTGTGTAAAGAGCTGGGTCAGTGTACGAATCATGCAGTTGAGGCGTGACGGTGTAGCTGTGTCCCGGCGGAAACGTCACTTTGTAGAAGTCATTATCTGTGCCGACGTGGATCGTAGAGCCCGTCGTTGCGATCGTCGCATCGTTTCCGGAAAACGAGAGCGGCATCACTGTCGCCGATGACAGATCGTTGTTTGGTTCATACTTATCTTCGGGGACCGCAGCCTCGGCAATGATCACGTTGATCGGATTACCTCCGCCGCAGAGAAGGGTATCGCCTGCATCCGAAGCACTGAAGACGGCAAGCAGATAGCTGCCTGGCTGCACATTGAGCGTAGCTGCAAACGTCATTGGAACACTGAGCGAGCCTCCGGCCGGTATCGTATTCGGAGTCACGGTCTGTCCGATCTTGCCGATCGGCAGACCGTTAAGGTCATAGAGGCCGACAAGGAAGGATCCATTAAAATCCAAAACATCATTATTCCTGATGTTTACTTTCACGGTCATGATCCCGTCCTTCACGGGTTGAGTTGGCGTGATATCGATCGCCGGCGAAACGGCTATCGGATTCGGCGGGCCATCGATCGTAAAGAGATTCTGGCTCGAATAATTTGTTGATCCCGCGATTGTCCAATCCTTTGCATTCGTACTCGCAGTATAGATACCAACGATATAGTTGCCTGGCGCGATCAACAATCCTGCCGTGGAAAAAACGATTGTTCCCGTCGACCCATCTGCGGGGATCGTGCCGGTGAGTACTTGCACGTTGCGCACGAAAGAGCCATCCTGCTTGAACAGGATCGCCGCGACATAACCGCTGAAACTGCTCGTTCCATTATTCCGCAAACTTGTCGTAATGCTAAACGGCGCTAGGAATGGCACCGTTGACGGTGAAACCTGGATCGGAGCGTCCATATTCAGGACGCTGAAATCCTTCGTCGTACCCCCCGCGATTGGTTGGATCCCGATAAGGCATTGCTGGTCACCATTGAAGGCACCCGAGCCGCCGCCCGTACCAAGATTACCCGGGCTCAATGCGTCGACGGTATAATATCCGTTATCGGCACCGCCCCACCCCCAGTTCATGTGGAAGAATCCGGATGCATCGTAACCATCGCAGACCCATGTGTGGCCGCCTCCTGGACCAAATCCTGCGTATTGCATCGGGCGCGATTTGTCGAGATCCTGACGAAGGAGATTCGTCCAGTCAGCGTCGGAAAAATCCTTGCGTACCAGGCCGCGAAGCGTGGTGCTATCGTAACGGAAATAATTCTTAAATGCATATTCGCTGCAATGCAAGGTCGGAGAAGCTTGCTGAACCACATAGGCTCCTGATCCTCCTGTCGAAGCAGGGCCATAGGTCATCTCGACTGCTACCCCGATCTGGAACATCAGCCGCGCGATCTCTGCATTTGATGACGAGATCGAATTCGGCATGTTCTGCCAGTCGTAGGTCGTCCCTCCAAAGTTCGCTGAGAGGTCGCCATACTTCGCAGAGTTATAGGAATAATTTCCTGCCCCCATGCTTGGGTATCCCCACGTTTTCATGATCTGTGCCATCGCCGTTGCCGGACAGCCTGTGACGGTCAGCGAGTTCGTGGCTGCATCGAATGGGCACGCGTCGTTATAGAACGGATCCTGATTCCAATCGCACGTCACGAGCGGCGCAACGCTTAAGGCGCTGGCGGTGGTCCGCTTACCGGTCGATGAGAGGGTGGTCGTGTAGTCGCCTTGAAGATTTTGATCCCACTCCGAGGCGATTGCATTATCGGCTTTGATATCGTGGTAGATAATGTAGTTGATCTCGTTCGCATATTTTCCGAGCCAGTTTCGAACGCCGACGACGTTATCCTTTGGCAGAAGAAACGCACTGGTTGTACTATAGCCGAGGATCGGCACAGAGCGGTCGTCGGCAGCAACGAGCACGAAGCCTTCATTCTTGTTGATCGTAAAGGCATAATAGACCGCGTGCTCGCTCGTGCGCTCTACGTAGGCAAGTGTAACGGCGTAAACCGTTTTGCCCGAAACATGGCCGTAGAAATTCGATGCGATCCGTCGTGCGGACGTTTCGTCAACAGGTTTGCTGGCAGCAACCTGACAACTCCAAAGCAGGAGCGCCAGCGAAAGCAATAATTTTTTAAGAGACATGGCGAAGTAGGCTAGATGAGGCTGAAGAGATCGATGCTGGAGAGACACGAACGCTTAGGAAAAGATTCCTAAGAGAAATGCTGAGCAGAACTGGAGAAAGCTTTCTGCACCTACTTTTCTAAGAAATTTCTATCGCTCCTCTAGCTCGTTAGAATATTAGCTCCGACCCTAATGTCGTAACGATCTCGCTGCCGCTATGCGTCCAGATCCACTTCCTCATCGTCATCATCACCCGAATGCGTGAAGATCGAGCCGATCATATCGGTATAGCTGACGGCCGGGGTGCCGAAGGCTTCCTGTTTGGCGAGTTTGGAATTCTGGTGCAATGCATCGAGAACGAACTCCATTGCGCTTGCGAGTTCGAAGCGGTTGGCT
>JBBSDW010000072.1:0-16619 GCA_038240295.1 Kapaibacterium sp. (SeqCode) | reverse complement strand
TCGCTCCGGTCATCTCGAAAACATCCAGTATGTTTTCTAATTTTTCTGCTTGTACAAGCTTTTGTTCGAGTACGATCTCGCGAATTGGGCGCTTGGTTCTAAGTGATTCTTTCGCAACTTCGGCTGCCTTCAGATATCCGATTTCCGGCGCAAGAGCAGTCACGAGGCTCCCGCTTGTCTCAGCGTAGTGAAGCATTCGCTCGCGATCGGCAGTGATTCCCACAATACATTTTTCCGAGACCGAGCCCATCGCGTTCGACAGGATCTCGAGCGAAAAACAAATATTGAACTGGACGATCGGCATCATGACGTTGAGTTCAAGCTGACCCGCTTGCGAAGCCATTGCGACCGTCGCTTCCGAGCCAACTACCTGCAATGCAACCTGGGAAAGCATTTCGAGCATCGAAGGATTCACTTTTCCCGGCATGATGCTGCTGCCGGGCTGCACTGCCGGTAATTGAATTTCAGCAAGTCCGGTCATAGGTCCGGAAGCAAGCAACCGGAGATCGGCGCTGATCTTCAGCAGATCGAGCGACAGATTTTTGAGCGCCGACATCAGGTGCACAAAAGGCGCGAGCGATTGCATTGCTTCGAAGAGATTCTCGCTTTCGTAAAGTTTTATTCCGAGATTGGACACAAGCGTCGCAACCACAAGCTTTGTATAACCCTTCGGGGTATTAAGCCCCGAGCCTGCCGCGCTTCCGCCGATCCCGAGCCGGTTAAGATCCTCTTCGGCGTTCAGAAGCCGCAGAAAGTGGCGGAATAAGATGTGCGCCCAAGCGGTGAACTCCTGGCCTAAGGTGATAGGCACTGCATCTTGAAGATGCGTGCGTCCCGATTTTACAAAATCTGCAAACTCTTCGCCCTTTTGAGTGAACGCGGAGCCGAGCGCAGCCAGGGCGGGATGCAATTGCTCGTGCAGCATGAGGATCGCAGCGAGTCGCATCGCCGTCGGATAGGTGTCGTTCGTCGACTGCGACATATTGACATGATCGTTCGGTGAGATCGTCGCATAATCGCCGCGCGGTTTCCCAAGAATCTCAAGTGCTCGATTTGCGATCACCTCGTTAAGATTCATGTTTGTGCTCGTGCCGGCGCCCGCCTGGAAAACATCGAGGATAAATTGTTTTTCGTGTTCAAGTTCCGCAACTTCGTCGCAGGCTTTTATGATCGCATTCGCTGCTGCTTCATTCTTGAAGGCGCCAAGCTCCACATTCGCCATCGTGCAGGCTTTCTTAAGCTCCGCGTACGCACGAATGAAATAGGGACTGATCTGCAGATCTGAGATCGAAAAATTATCCAGCGCACGTGCGGTCTGAATGCCAAAATACTCATCATCCGGAATTTGCAGATCACCAAGGCTATCGTGTTCCGTTCTCATAGTGCGTGTTGATGTGTGATGCCGTTTGCTTTCCAGAATTGTTTGACTGCAAGTGCGAATGTCTCAGCTTGAAGCAGATGAATTAGATGATGCGTTTCGGGATGGACCGCGAGCGAAGTGCTGTCGTAACCGAGACCTATGAAGAGCGTGTGAATTTCTTCGAGAGAAACAAGTTCATCGCTGTCACCGACACTCAAGAGCAATGGACACTGCAAGTGGCTAACATCCTCGATCGAGAGTTGCTTCTCTCGGAATCCTTCGATGAGTTGGTGCGATGCTTTCGCCGCAGCTTCGGCTCCCGAAAAAGAATGCACCGATTGCAATTTGTGAACGCGTCGCTCGTTGGTTGAGAGCATCTGCCAATCGAGACCCGTCGCAGCGCCACTGATCGCTTTTTCACTCCAGAAGAATTTCATTGCATGCGAAACAATGGAGCGCACCTTCGCAGGTTTCAGCAGAGCCATTTCGATGGCAACATAGCCGCCGAGGCTATAGCCGATGATGTCGATATTTGGAATCTTAAGATTGTCGAGCAGCGCAAAAACTACATCGGCGAATGTTGCGGTCGTGACTTCACCCGTCAATGTGCCACTCGATCCATGCCCTGGAAAATCGACGAACAAACATTTGCGATCTGCAAAAGTCGGCGCAATCTGTTCAAGTTCGTTGTGTGAGCCAAGTGCACCATGCAAAAAAAGAAGGGGCTCGGCTTGCTGGTCGCCTTCCAGATGATAAAACAGATCGCACTCGTTCGACTTGAATCTCATTGCTTACTGATTCACAAGCATCCTACATTCTGATCTGGTTAAAGCTCGACCTGCTGTGCTGCAAAATGAAGGGCTCTTCCATCTGCGACATCTTATTGTCGGCACTTGTGCGCTGACAAGCTCATCTATGTTAAGCATCTATTGATCGCATCCTCAAATAAAAAAGCCGCTTCTTGTTAAGCGGCTTCGCACAGTGTCATAAGGTTCTTTAGAGATTTCCTCTCAACTCCTGTTCGCCTTCGATGGCTTCGAAGAGCGCCTTGAAGTTGCCCTTGCCGAACGAACGGCCGCCACGGCGTTGGATGATCTCAAAGAAGAGCGTCGGGCGGTCCTGTACCGGTTTGGTAAAGATCTGAAGCATATAGCCATCGTCGTCGCGATCGACGAGAATGCCGAGTTCTGCGAGTTCGCTGATCGGCTCGTTGATCTTGCCGACGCGTGATTCGAGTTCTTCGTAATAAGTGTTCGGTACGCGAAGAAATTCTACGCCCTGCGATTGGAGTTGACGAACTGTCGCCAGAATGTCACCGGTTGCAAGAGCAATATGCTGCACGCCGGGTCCGCCGTACCAATCAATATATTCTTCGATCTGAGATTTCTTTTTGCCGGTTGCGGGCTCGTTGATCGGGAATTTTATCTTCTCGGACGAAGATGCCATGACCTTGCTCATGAGCGCAGAATATTCGGTCGAGATATCGTTATCGTCAAAGGAAACAAAGAGATGGAAGCCCATCACGTTCTCGTACCACTTGACCCAGCGGTTCATCTCATTCCAGCCAACGTTGCCAACAATGTGATCGACAGCGGCGATGCCGGCCGGACGCGCTACCTTGTCTTCGGTGGTAACTGCGCGATAACCCGGCGCAAAAGCATTGTACTCGCTGCGATCGACAAACGTGTGCAGTGTGTCGCCGTAGGTTCGGATCGAGGCAATGCGAAAAATGCCGTTCGCATCTTCGACCTCGCGAGGCTCCTGCATGCCGATCGCACCTCGCTTCGTCGTTTCGCGATAAGCTGACTCGACATCTTTTACTTCAAGACCGATATCTTTTACTCCATCGCCATGCGCAGCGAGAAAGCTCTGGATCGGATGATCTTTTAACAGGGGAGTCGTCAGCACGAGGCGGCATTTGCCCTGCTCGAGCACGTAGCTCGATCGATCGCGACAACCCGTTTCGAGACCGGCGTAATTCGTCAGCTTAAAGCCCATCGCCGAGCGATAGTAATACGCTGCCTGCTTCGCGTTGCCGACGAAGAGTTCGATATGATCGATCGCACGGATCGGCAGAAAATCTACCGTTGCCGCAGCTGCAGGCGTTAGAGGAGCGGTAAGTACTTCAGGAGCCATCGTAAAAATCGAAAATCAGTTGATGAGATAGAGTGTTCACTGTGCCCGGGGGTCGAGCGTTCGTTCGACACTCGCATGACGTATATTCGTTAACAGGTCAACGTTTCATAAGGGTTCAATATGCATCGCGGTTTTGGGTTGGCGGCAATGTTTCTTCTCATCTTGCTTGCGGGAGCTTCGCTGCTTTTCGTTCTGCCTCAGAAAGCATTCGGCCAAACGGTATTGTTGCCACCGAGTCCCGCGCTGCAGCCAGAGAACTCGCTGCAGGATCTCCAGCGCGATCTTGGGGACATTTTCAACGACCCAAACTTTTCGAATGCGTTTTGGGGTGTGTGCATTCAGTCGCTGGAGACTGGTCAGTACTATTTCCGGCTGAACGACGCACGTTCGTTTTTGCCGGCCTCCAATCTCAAACTATTTACGGCCGCCGAAGCGCTCTCGACGCTCGGCCCCGATTTCCGATATACGACCGAACTGCTGACCACAAGTAAGATCAGCGATCACTCGCTTCATGGCGATCTCATTATTCGCGGTTCCGGCGACCCCACGCTTGGTGCCTTCAATCTCGATCAGGACACTGTTCCGGTCGCAGTCTTCGAAGCGTGGGCCGATTCGCTTCAACGAATGGGCATCACCCGCATCGAAGGCAACATTGTTGGAGACGACAGCTATTTTACCGAACAACTTTATCCCTTGGGCTGGGCGGTTGAGGACTTGCCCTATTACTACGCGATGCAATCGAGTGGGCTGAGCTTCGCAGAAAATCAGATCAGCGTGAGTGTGATGCCGGGAACAGCGCCGGGCGAAAAGGTCCGATATCAAATTTCTCCGTCGACAAGATTCGTCGGTGTAGAAAATGATGGAGTGACGACAAACGACTCTCTCGTCAGAAAACTCGCGAAGGGAAGCGACACCGTTATCGTCGCCGGATTTAGCTCCATCGAAGTCTCGCGAACCGTTGGCACGAACACCATCACGATAACGGGAAAGATGCCTCGGTCTGCGCCTGTCGAGACGGAACAGATCTCCATTGAAAACCCAACGCTTTATGCTGCGACGGTCTTCAGAGAAGTCCTCGAAGATCGCGGCATCCGAGTGGTTGGCTCCGGTATGGTCGAGCAGGATCTCGAGACGCGCATCCCCTATCTCAAGGCGCGAGTGCTTGCGCAACATACGAGTCCGCCGATCTCCGAGATCGTACGGCTGATGAACAAGCAGTCGGACAATATGTACGCGGAGCAGCTTTTTCGAACGGTCGCCAAGGAGCAGCGAGGTGAAGGCAGCTGGACAATGGGGGTCGAGGCGATGAAAGCGTTTTTGGCGAACGCAGGTATCGTACCGGACAGGATCGCAATTTATGACGGTTCGGGACTTTCGAGAATGGATTTGATCGAGCCGATCCAGATGGTAACGCTGCTAAGAAGTATGTATCAGCAGAAGAAGCTCTATCCTTCTTTTTTTAACTCGCTGCCTGTCATGGGCGTTGACGGCACGCTCGCGCACCGGCTGACCGATACGAGGGCACAAGGGAATGTTCGGGCAAAGACGGGCTTCCTGACTGGCGTCAGGTCCATCTCGGGATATCTCACAACCCGCGACAACGAACTTCTCGCATTTTGCATCATCGGGAATAACTTCACTACGCCGACGAGTCTTGCGAATAATCTGCAGGATCTCGTGCTGCTGCGACTGGTGAACTTTTCCCGAAAATAACCCCTAAGAAATGGTGCAATGATTTGATTTTGGAGTGCAACATTCCGATTCTATGGGCGTACGCCTGAAACGCTCTCACTGCCACAACACCTTATGATCCGATTCGCAACGCTCGTCTTTGCTCTCTTTGTCATTTCTATTCCACTCGCGGCGCACGCCCAGCTTCCACCGTGGACGCGGTTCACGCTCGACAATGGCCTCGAAGTTCTCGTCGTCGAGAATCATCTTACTCCGATCGTTACCGTCGAGATCGCCGTTCGCAATGGCTCCTTCACTGAGCCTCCGAAATATAATGGCCTGTCGCATTTGTACGAACACATGTTCTTCACGGCTAATGCGAAGGATACGACGGAGGATGATTTCTTAGGCCGCGTCGACGATCTTGGCGTGCTCTACAATGGCGAGACGCAGGAAGAGAACGTCCAGTATTATTTCACACTTCCGAAGCAGAATCTCGAACAAGGGTTGGACTTCATGTCGACCGCCATCGAATATCCACTTTTTAAGGAGGAAGAGCTTCACAAGCAGCGCGAGATCGTGCTTGGAGAGTTTGATCGGAACGAGGCATTGCCGCTCTTCAAATTTGGACGAAAAGTGAATCTCGCGCTTTGGGGCGACTTCATCAGCCGAAAAGAAAAACTTGGTCAGCGCGACATGATCAAAGGGGCCACACGTGAGATGATGCTCACGATCAAAAACAAATACTACATTCCGAACAACTCCTTACTGATCATCGCGGGCGATGTCAATACGGAATCGATCCGGTCTCTGGTGACGAAATATTTCAATGGCTGGAAGCGCGGCGCCGATCCCTTTGTCAACGATCCGCCACCGGTTATTCCACCTTTGACCAGGACAGCGTTCGTCATCGACACGGTCGATCAGCCGACGGCTACTGTGATGGTTCGCTGGCACGGCCCATCGATCGGCATCGACGACAAAGGGACCTACGCTGCGGATGTCTTCAGTTATATCATCGGTCAGTCGGAACATGAGTTCACAAAGAAGCTTCAGGAAAGCGGGCTGGCGGTAGGCACAAATTTCTGGTACTATACGCAGCGCTATGTTGGTCCGATCCAGGCTGACATCGTGAGCAAGCCCGAAAAACTTTATGATGTGATGCAGGTCTTTTGGCAGCAGGTTGCCAAATTCGACGACCCGAATTATTTTACCGACGACGAACTCGAAACCTCGAAGCATGCATTGCGCATCCAGATCCTTTATAGCAGCGAGCAGCTCTCCACCTTTTCGCAGGTGCTCGCTTTTTGGTGGGCTTCCACCGGCCTCGATTACTATCAGCATTATCTCGATAATTTGAGTAAGATCACGAGGAGCGACATTCGGGATTATCTCCACCGGTATATCCAGAATCAACCTTATGTTCTCGGTGTGGCGCTTAGCAAGGAATCTGCCGAGAAGATCCATCTGGATATGAACAAGCTCGCTCAACCACGTATCGGATTCTGATAAGCTCTTCGCCATGCAAACCCTACGCTTCGCATTTCTCGCACTGCTCGGTTTTTTCTTTTTCTCTTCGTGTGCAAGCACGCCGAAAATACAAGGTGACCGGATCATCACCGATGTTCAGGAATTCACCGTCGATGGCATCGATGTGCTCTTGCGCGAAAGTCATTCGACTCCGGTGATCAGCGCCGTCGTGCTGATCAAGGGAGGTTCAAGCATCCTGCCGATCAACGTGCCAAACTCGACCGAATATTTCGCGATGACGATAGGCTCCGGAAGCGGCACCGAACGGACACCGAAGTCGGAATTTCGCCGCAATCTGCTCCGGATGGGTACGTATATCAGTGGTGAAGAAGGCCGTGACTTTTCGGTGCTGACACTGCGATGCGTTCGTGAGGCGTGGGATACTTCCTGGCAATATTTCTCGGACGTGATCACACGGCCGCTCTTCGATCAGGTGGAGTTCGATAATCTCAAGAGCAATGTGCTGGTCGAGCTCACTGCCGCTCGTAACGATGCAGACAGGTTAAGTCATATCCTCGCGGATTCGATCTTCTTTCAGGGTCATCCCTATGGTCGGAGAATGACCGAGACGGATGTGCAGGCGCAAACACTCGATAATATTCGCAGGCATTACAAGTCGATCATGGTGAAGTCACGCATGCTCCTGAGTGTGGTCGGCAATGTCACGAAAGAAGAATTGATCAGGAAAATGCGTTCGTCGGGCATCACGGATCTGCCAACCGGTTCCTATGTTGACGTTAAGCTGCCGGCACCGGCGAAGGCATTTTCGCCTGGCGTCTTTTTACAGCAGTTTCCGAGGAAGCTTCCAACGAATTACGCACTTGCTTATTATCTCATACCAAGCAAAGGCGACTCCGATTATTATCCGTATGTCCGGTTGCGTAATTTCTTTGGCGGGTTCGTTTTTAATCACATTCGCGTGCAGCATAATCTTGCCTACGCCCCGAACGTCGACGAAGAGGATTTCAAGACATCGATCGGTCAGGTCTCTTTTCAGACTGCATACGTCGATAGCGCTGTGCAGCTTGTTAACGAAGATGTAGACTTCTTCCAGGATAATCGCATTCGGGAATCTGCGATCAAAGAAGGAGTTGGTCGCTGGACGACGAATGAATATGTAAAGGCAGAGACAGCGCAAAGCCAGGCGTTCCAGTTGGGCGAGGCGAAGATCACGACGGGGTCGTGGCAGAACGCGTTCGTCTCGTATGAAAAGCTTGCGAACGTAACGCCAGAACAACTACAAAGCACGGCGCAGCGCTACTTGCGAAATCTCAACTGGGTCGTTGTAGGCGATACGTCGAACATCAGCAGGACACTCTTGCAGTCGCGATAGTCCCGACAGTCCCCACGATAAGGCTTATTTTTTCTTCGCTTTCGTTTTCGTTGAAAGCACGATCTCTTTCTTTTTCGCGGCCGATTGGTAGATCGCTTCGACGATCTCCATACGCTTTTGCGCTTCCTCGCCCGTCGACATCAGCGGTACAAGCCCCTTGACAGAATTGACGAAATGGCGCAGTTCATTCTCGTACGATTTCTTGTAGAGGCCAACCGGCGTCTGCACTTTCGCTGGTGTAAGATTCACAAGGTTGCCGTGCACACGCTTAAAGACGCGAAGCGGATTGATGAATGCGCTCCCATCTTTACCGAAGACGTTACAATAAAAGAAATCGCCATCGCGGTGGAAGGTCCAGCTTACTTCAATCGTTAGCGTTACGCCATTTTCGAGTCGCGCAAAGACAGCAGCAGAATCCTCGACCGTCTTTGTCTGCTGATTATAAATCGAAGCGGTGACGGATGCAACGTTTGGATAGTTCAAAAGCCACAGCGCCATATCGAGCATGACGATGCCCATGTCAAGAAAAACTCCGCCACCCGATTTTTCCTTTTGTGTATGCCAGATGGAAGTCGAAGATTGTTGCTTGAGCCAGCCGGACTTGATATAAAAAATATCGCCGAGCTCTTCGTTGTCGATGAACGTCTTCAGGATCATTGTGTCAGGCCGGAACCGGTTATTCATTCCGACCATGAGCTTTCGGCCATGCTTGGTTGCGGCTTCGACCATATCGCGGGCTTCGCGTGCGGTACGTGCAATCGGTTTTTCTACGAGCACATCGAGGCCTGCGGCCAGAGCTGCGATCGCGAGGGGGCGATGTGCATCCGTCGAAGTACAGATGTCGACTGCCTGAACATCCGATCCCACATTCGAAGCAAGAAACTCTTCGATCGTAGTGAAGGTGTGCGGAATTCCGGCACGCTCGGCGACCGCCCTCGCCTTGCGGCGGTCCGGATCGACAACGGCAACAAGTTCGACATCCGACATCCGCTGAAGGATCGGCAGATGGACCACCTGACCGACATTTCCGCAACCAATGAGCGCAAGCTTGATCTTATCCATACGGCAAAAATACTCTGCCGATAGCGGTCAAGACCAAAACCAGCTTTTTCTTTCGTAAATAAATCTAGCTCAGAAATCTGTAACCTTTTAGCCTCTGAGCGTTTTGTACTGAAATAACCCAGGCGGCCGATTATGAAAGTTTTCGCATTTCTTTTTGTTTCCCTCTTTCTGGCAAGTGCTTCGTTTGCACAGATCACGACAACGATCACTTCGCACCGCTCCGGCATCTCACTGCGCGGAACGGGCGTAGCGCCAGCGGCAAAACAGGTTACGCCGCTTTCCGCCTCTCGATCGTTTACGATCAAGCTCGATGAGAACCCGATCGAAGTCTCACCCGACTATCAGATAGACCACACGATCACTGGTACGATCACCAACTTGACCGATTCCACCATCTTTTTGAATTTTCATCGCTACGAGCGCCTTGCTTTCGGCTATCAGACGAGCGTTTGCTTTGGCGCACTCTGCTTAAATCCTTCATCGGATAGCGGCCGCAAACCTTTTACGTTCGCACCGAACGAGTCCCAGGCGTTTATCTTGCATGTAGTTGATACCTTGTCGCCCGATAGCAATGGAATGATTCGGCTATCCGATAAGGATTCAACGATCGTAAACCTACTTGTCGATCGCGTTGGCGGTTCGTCGACCGATACGGTTCATCTGGATCTCAAAGTGATCGTCGAAGCCAATCTTGCAGTTGCGACAGAATCAGCCGTTCAGGCCTCAGCGCGGATACTTGCTCTTTATCCCAACCCTGTCTCAGGTGCGACCGCCCAAATGACGGCGCAGATCTATCTTGCCACTCGCTCGAAGGTCTCGATTTCGGTTTATGATCTGCTCGGCAAAGAAGTGCGCAGCGCGCTTCAAATGGAGTTGCAGCCCGGTGTGAATGTGGTCCGCATCAACCCAACCGGCCTCGCAAGCGGCACGTACCAGTTGGTTTGCAAGACTGCTTTGGGGGTTCGTTTCGTAAAGTTCTTCGAACTCGCCCGATAAGAGCGCTGCAGATTCCAGCACTTTTTCCCGGGTACTCAACCGTGGAAAAAGTATCGGCTGTTCACCAAGCCTCATGTGCTCTCACATCGTGATTTAGGAGGTTTGTCCACCACTTATACCGTGTTTTGGACCTGTCAGTCTGAGTCCTACCGAAGGATTCCCGTGCGCTTACATTTTAATAATCCTGCACATTCGGTCTAAAGCGAATGAATTCAAGGGTATTCTGAGTTATCCTCACACCTATCAACTACTTCTACCCAACGTTGTTGGCAAATTGGGCGTCTTCCACAAAACTGTCCACGCGAGTGTCAGTAACATTTCTAGGCCTCATTTGTCGCTAAAAAGCGTATGACGCCTCTGTTAATAACTCATTTCCCCCTGTTATTTCACATCCGAATGGATGCTGCCGGATTGGCGGATACGCGATGACCGTATTCTATAAGGCTGAGGTACGCCTATGGTCGCGTATTGTTAGCGCGAACGTTAATGTTTAGGTAGGATCCAGATCGTCACTGTGTCGCGAGCGCCACTTGCGAACGTACCGTAACCGCCGTTAACGTGATTTAAGGAGGGTTGATACGTGCTTCGACTCCCCAGATTCTGACGTCGTTCATCGACCCAATTTGTATCAGCGGCGATGAATGTGATACGGTTCGGACCGTACCAGCCAAAAAGTCGCGGCGAAAGACCAATCTCCGGCGCAGTGTGGACGAATGAATATCTCGTGACTCCATTCGTATCGACTGGTGGACCCTGAACGCCGATCTCGATCCGGCCCACAGATGTGTCGAGCGCCGTCACTTCGAGAAAATATTTACGATTCGGTTCGTCGATCGGCCCGGCGGTGAGCGAATGACTGAATGCCGCCAGATCGTTCGTATCAAACGAAAGTGTTCGCAGCGGAAGGCTATCGTTCAGATTCGTATAATGGATGGGAAGAGGGACGGTCGTCATCGATTCGAGTACTGTCGTATGATACGAAACACGAAGCTCGTATGTCTTGCCTCCCGTTACGGTAAGCTCGGTGCTCGGGAGATAGTATCGTCCCTTCCTTGCGCCAGGAAGCAGTGTGTGCTCGACGCCATCGACAGTGATGGTCACGGTAGCGCTATCGACGGCACTCGAAAGATCGTCGAGGTAATCGCCGAATGGGGTTGTCCGGTGCAGGACGATCGAATCAATGGGCGATCCTGCAAAAAGATATCCCGCGACGACAAGCTGTTCCTGATATTCGGAGTTGATCGCACCGTCACATCCAAACTGAACGAATGCAAGAGCGATCAACGAAACGAAGACGAGTAATTTCTTGCGCATATTCTAAAACGTAACCGAAATACTGAACGTCGGAAGGATCGGAAGCAATTTCACATCCGTGATCGTCGCCGGATTCGTCGAAACATCGACCTGCCGGAACCAGGTATTGCGATGATCGTAAAGATTGTAAATGTCGATGTCGAACTCGGCGTTGCGCTTATCCGAAAACAGCGAGAAGGAATAGGTCGCAGATAGATCCATGCGGTTATACGGAGGCAAGCGCAATGCATTCCGCTGACCAGCGACCGTCACCAGCGAGCCTGCGGCGTCCGGCTCCTGTGCACGATATTCGGCAACGGTCTGCGAGTACGCTTGACCTGTCCCGTATGTAAACGCGGAACCGATCGTCCAGCGATTGCTCAGTTTGTATGTCGCAACGATGTCAATGTCGTTACGTCGATCGTAGGTCGGCGGATATTCGGCGCCATTGTTAATGTCGGGAAACGTCCGCCTGGTCCAGGCAAGCGTATAGCCAAGCCAGCCGCTGAGATCGCCAACTTGCTTTTGCAAAAAGAACTCGATACCATAAGCACGACCCTTGCCAACAAAAAAGATATCGCTCAACTTCTGGCCGCTGATGATGTTGGGTCGAATCTCGACAAGATTCGACATATCCTTGTAATAGGCCTCGACATCGAACGTGTATCCGGCAAAAGGAATCGTTGAAACGCCAATGACATACTGCAACGCCTTCGAAGCACTTTGCGTCGAATCGACGGGAAGCCAGACGTCAAAAAAACTCAAGTTCGGATTCGAAGCAAGCTTGAGATACTGATGAAAGACGCCGACGCTCACCTTCAGCGTAACATCTTCGTTCAAGATATACCTGCCGCTGATGCGCGGATCGATTCCAATCTCCGATTTCGAATTAATACCATCGACGCGAACGCCGCCGGTGAAGGCAAATCTCTCGCTGGCCTTCCATTCGTCCTGCGCATACAGCGCACCATAGAGTGGCTTCAGATCGATATCGGCGCTCGGTGGATTGCTGCCCGACTGCACCTTGAACTGAAAATGATACGAAGAGGCCTGGAATCCAAATTTGAACTTATGTTCGTCCTTGAATAAATATTCGAGATCGCCATAAAGTGAAAGATCCTGGATATTATTCTTCCACGTAAATCCCTCGGCGCCGGTGCCGGCTGTAAGATTTGTGAAGTAATGGCTGCCGGTCGCAACGATCTTGGTAAAAAGATCGGGTCCCAGAATATGTGTCCATAGGAGAGACCCCGCCTGATTGCCCCAGTCGATTCCGATGTTCGAACCAGCTTTGTCATTGGCATACGCAAGGTTATCGGCGCCGCCATATCCCGAGAGCGCAATGCGGTCGTTTGCGCCGAGCGTTTGTGTAAACTTTCCGTTGAGATCGAAAAAATTGTAGTTGGGTAAGTTAAGCGATGCCTGCAATCCGGTCGCTTTGAGGATCACATCGATATAGGTTCGCCTGCCCGAAAGACTCAACGCGCCATGACCGACTGGCGTCTCGATCGATGCGCGGCTTGAAATGATGCCGATCGAAGCAGAGCCTTTTGTCTGATTCACGTCGCCATCTTTATTTGTGACTGAGAGCACCGCAGATAGCCTTCCGCCATATTCGACCGGGAAGCCGCCTTTGATCAGCTCCACATCCTTGATTGCGTCCGGATTGAACGTAGAAAAAAAGCCGAAGAAATGTGAAGGATTATAAAGCACCGCGCCATCGAGCAGAATGAGATTCTGGTCGGGCGAACCGCCGCGAATATAAAGTCCGCTCGAGATCTCGCTCGATGTTTGCACGCCTGGCATCAGTTGCAGGATGCGAAACAGATCGGCTTCGCCGGCCTTCGGCATGTTCTTGATATCTGCCGGACGAATTTCCACACGTGACATCTGTGGCTCCTGCCGCTCTTTGTATTTGTCGGTTTCGATGGTGACCTCCTGTCCTTCGATCACCGATGAAGCAAGAGTCACATTTACCCGGCGCTCCTCATCTTCATTGAGTGCGATCCTGAAGGTAAGAGTTTTATAACCATAGGATGAGAACTCGACATCGAGGGCCCGACCGCTCGGCAAATGCAATGCGTAATAGCCGCTCGAATTCGTCTTCGCACCGCGATTGAGCAAGCGCACTCGAACGGTCGCACCGATCAATGTTTCACCGGTCGCCGAATCTTTGACATAACCCGAGATCACCGCATCGTTCGAATCGACAGGCTGATGATACCGATGGAAGGCTTGAGCCGTATCCCCAAACAGGAACGAAGAGCAGCCAAGAAAAACGATCAGGTAGAAGAGACGATGCAATGGTGATTCAGGAAAAATGAACGCTTGAGCTTCT
Source organism: Kapaibacterium sp. (SeqCode) (assembly GCA_038240295.1). Taxonomy (GTDB): domain Bacteria; phylum Bacteroidota; class Ignavibacteria; order Palsa-1295; family Palsa-1295; genus JABDDM01. The sequence goes on along the minus strand of JBBSDW010000072.1, from coordinate 2,900 downwards.
ATACGGCACTGGCGAACGATCGGATTTGAAGATTCAAACTTCCGACGCTTAAAAAACATCACGCCGGCTGCATAGACGTTCCGGAAAGGAATTCATTGATGGCTTGGTTAACCTCGCGCGCATGCGAAAGGCATAAGAGGTGTTTCCCGTCGGCAATAACCACATCAACGCCTGAAACGCGTTTGAAGGGTATGATGTGATCGCGCATGCCATGGATGCGGAGCAGCGGAACGCTTACTTCGCATCCCGGCCAGTGACTTAGCATCCGATAGCCCGCGCGAAAGAAATGCTTCGGAAGGTCGTGATACATGAGTGTGCAAAGCTTGATATCGTCGGAATGAACTGCGGAGAGATATTTCATCACGAGCGGTACGATCCCGATCGAATAGCGATAGATCCAGAGCGGCAGTCTGCCGGCCAACCGCGACCCAAATAGTCGGATGAGCCACCGAAGCTCACGATTGGAGCGAAGGCTTCCCGTGAGGACTAATGCGCGCACACGAATGTGTCTTGCCATCTCCTGCGCGATGGCACCGCCCATCGATGCTCCTACGATCACAAGATCGTCGTCTTTGCTGATCGCCTGTTCGTCAAAAAGATAATTCAAAAAGCGAACGGCGTACTCGGCGAGCGTTTCATTGTGAAGGGTGTCGATATAATCGGGTGCAACGGTTTTGTATGGAAGCGATCGCTGAGTGTGCCATAAACGATGATCGGAGCCGAGACCGGGAAGCAGGAGCAGGACTGTCGAAGCTGTAGCCAATTATTGGAGTATCGGCAATAATGCTGCGGGCTGCTGAATGCCGATGTGTTCACGTTCGCCGACACTCGAGATCACATGTGGCGTAAGGTCGAACATCACTTCGCCACGCTCTTCGCTCGTGCGGATTACTTTCGGTGCGCGCTTGACATCGATGAGCGAACCCATGAGCGTTGCGCTATTCGCTCGCTCGATGCGCACTCGGCGATATTCTCCAACTTCCGCATCGATCCTCGGAAAGACGACCATCTTGTTCGTATCGGTGCGGCCTTTCCAGTCCGACTCTTGTTTCTTCGAGCGACCTTCGACGAGAACCGTATGCTCGCTGCCGATCTCAAGCTGATTACGCTTGAGCGATAGCGCATTCTGAATTTCGATGATCTCCTGCAAACGGCGCGTCTTTTCTGCGTCGGGCACATCGTCGGCGAGGGTGTCGTATGCTCGCGTATTCGGTCGCGGAGAATAGTTGAACATATACGCGCCTTCGTATTCAACTTCGCGCAGCACGCTCTTTGTCATTTCGTGATCTTCGAGTGTCTCGGTACAAAAGCCAACGATGATGTCCGTCGATAGCGCGGCACCAGGCATCGCTCGCTTGATCATCTCGATGATCGACATATAGTGTGCGCGAGTATAAGTGCGGTTCATGAGCTTTAGCACACGGTCCGAACCTGACTGTATCGGCAGGTGAATGTACTTGCAGATATTCTCATGCTCGGCCATCGTGTCGACGAGCTTCTGATCGAAATCCTGTGGATGGCTTGTCGTATAGCGATAACGAACCTTCGGAGTCGCAAGAGCGCAGGCACGCAAAAGATCGGAGAAGTCAAGCCCCTGCTCTTCGTAAGAATTCACATTCTGGCCCAGCAGCGTGATCTCCTTAAATCCGCGCTGTTCAAGTTCTTTGCATTCATCGACGATCGACTTGAGCTCCCTCGATCGCTCGCGCCCGCGCGTGAACGGCACGACGCAAAACGTACAAAATTTATCGCAGCCACGCATCACGGAAATAAACGCGCTGATGCCATCGGCACGGAACGGCAGGATATCACTGTAGGTCTCGGTGCGCGATAGCTTCACCGAAATACCTTTTTCGCCGGTACTGAGCGCCGAATCGACAAGCAGCGGAAGCTTACGATATTCATCCGGACCCACGACAAGATCGACCACATTATCAGCATGCTGCAACAGATCCTTCCGCAGATGCTCCGCCATGCAGCCAAGCACGCCAACCACAAGCGCAGGATTTTTCTTCTTGAGCGATTTCCAGTGATTGAGCCGATTCCACACCTTCTCTTCGGCATTCTCACGGATCGCACACGTATTCATGAACGCCAGCTCGGCCTCATCGAGTACAGAAGTTGGCTCGAACCCAGCCTGACTCAGCACCGAAAGCACCACTTCGGTGTCGGCCACATTCATCTGGCAACCGTACGTCTCGATATAAACTTTCTTCACGAATAGAATTGGGTTAGTTAGACGGCAACACCAAAAGACCAGGACAGGTTTTGAGGGCTAGGAGCGCTGCGACGGCAGGTTGGACGAAAGAGGGCTTGAAGCTGCGATGCACAAGGAGAGGTCAGTCAGTTAAACACCGGCAGTTCTGCGTGATCATAAAGATGCACAACTATCCAGTCCTCCAATACCTCGCGCAAGATATTTCGGCACTCCTCGAGCGTCGACTTATTTGCCCACACGCCTTTACAATCCGGAATGGAGCCGTAGTAAGGGCGCTCATCAGCGATCAATTCGTAGTGCGCACACCGCATCGCAGCATCAATGTATTCGGTTAGCATGTGCAAAACAACGACGAAGATTTTTAAACTGTTCTAAGTCGCGCAACGAAGAACTCATGGAATGCTAGTGCTGTGGTTTGGTCGCTTGAAATTCTGAGTCAGTTGTCCCCAATATTCCATGAGATCCTTCACTTCGCTAAAGCTCGTTCAGGATGACATGGTCTAAAACTTTCGCGCCAGGACGACACGTCAAAGCATGTCATCCTGAACGAAGCATTCATCGCACCAACGATGAATGCGGAGTGAAGGATCTAATGGAATGTAAGTGTATTCATTCCATGCAGTCGAGGGGTCCCTTCGCCTGAGAGATTCCATGAGATCCTTCACTTCGCTAAAGCTCGTTC
>JBBSDW010000071.1:0-16675 GCA_038240295.1 Kapaibacterium sp. (SeqCode) | reverse complement strand
GTTGATCGTCACGTTGACGTTCGACGACGAATTGACGTAGGTGGAATCAGCTGTGCCAGATCCTGCAACCGTAGCTGCCTGACCCTGACCTGCGAGCGATACCGTCTGCGATACACCATTGTTACCCGTGATCGTAAGCGTTACATCCTGCGGCGTGCGATCGGTCGGCATGAACATGACTGGGAACGTGGTCGTACCGTTTGCCCCAACGATCGCAGACGTTGCGGCGCCGACGATTGCGTACGTCATTGTGCCAGCAGGCAGGGATGCCGTGTAGGCTGAGGCGATATCGCCGCAGTTGCTGACTGTAACAAACGCGGTATCCATCATCCCGACGCACGTCTTATTCGTGAATGCGGTCGACGGCGTTGCCGATGCACACGCAAGCTGACCGAAAACATCGAGCGGAAGCGTCGCGCCGATGCTTTGGCCGTTCGTCACACCGGTGATCGAAAGCGTAGCGGTTCGGTCGCCGCGACGGCTTGGTGTCACGCATAGTGAAAACACCTGTTGTCCGCCTTGCGCAACTACGATCGGGAAAGTAACTCCCGACAGCGTATAGTCACTTGAATCGGCACCGGTGATCGAGGCGGACGTGATCGTTACATCCGATGTCCCTGTGTTATAGAAGGTATCGGTTCGACAGATTTGTTTGCCAACAACCATGGAATCGACGATGCTCGAACCGCCAATGGCGAGTCTTCCGAACGGTCGGCCTTCACCGATAATGTTGACGATGAACGAACTCGTATCACGACGTGGGATATCGAACGTCATCGGAATATTTGTGGTGATCCGGTAACGCGCCTGGCGCACACCATTGCGAATGGGTGTGAAGCATACCCTCGCAGTGCGGCTCTCACCTGGCGGCAGGATCGAATCGGAACCTGTGACAGGCGTGAGCGTAAAATCCGCGTCGGCACTTGAGAAATAGTTATGCGTCAAGAGAACCGTATCACTGCCGGCGTTATAGATCGTGATATTCTGACAGAAGGTCATACCAATGTTCACCGAATCGAAATTCAACTGGCTCGGTGTGACAACTAATCGTCCCAAAATTCCAACTCCCTTCAAGATCACCTGCTGCGTACCGTTGGATGCGTTCGAAACGATATTCAACACGGCAGGCCGTGAACCTTCGATCGTCGGATGGTAGCGAACCCAGATCGTATCGACAGCCCCGTTCGGAATCGGTGACGATGGAAGCTTGGTAATCGTGTATTCGCCTGGGTAATCTCCGCTGATGGAAGTCGTCGGTGAGATTACAACAGACCCTGCTCCGCTGGCCGCGATCAACACATACTGATCGAGTACCGAACCAAGCTTCGTCCGGGTCTTCGCAAAGAGGGTACTCGGCGTTACCGTGATCACAGGTGCAACCCCGTTACCGCTTAATGGCACACTTACGAACGTCGGACCGTCGGAATTATCGCTGAAGCTCACTGAAGCGTTTCTCGTGCCTGCAGCCGTTGGGCTGAACGTCACAAGAATCGAATCAAGGCCAGGCTTGGCGGCAGTTCCACCTGGAATGCTGGTGGGCGTCCTGGTAATTGCATAGTCACCGGGCTGGGCGCCACCGAGTGCAACGTTTGAGATTGATACTGGGCCAGGGTTAGGATTTGAGATCACAACCGAACGTGCGCCGCTTGTCGAACCCAAGCTGAACGTGCCGAAATTGATGAATAAAGGCGAGTAAGCAATATGGTTATAGTGCGTGCCGGTGATGGTCACATTATCGATCGCGAATTGACCACCACAACTACTCACACTGTACCCGTCGAAACCAATCGTTAACCCGGCGCTCCTCGCCGATGCAGGAATCCCGAGATGGTAATGGCGCCAGTACGACGAGGAGGTCAGTGGATCGTAGTAGTAACTATAAGAATTCGAATTGTCATAAGTGAAATCCTTTTGCGAGTCGAACGTCGCAAGTGTCACCGTACTGGAACCGTGCGCATAAATATTGACAATGTCTGACCCGTAGTTAGCGTCGTAGTAATCCTTCTCGAACCACATGTCGAAGTCGACAAAAGACGTGTCGCCTGCTCCAGAATAGACAGAGGCATCAACTGCCGGTGAAGTAAATTCACCCGTGTTGCAATCCCAAAAGTCGAGCACGGCAGAGCCGTTATTGCCCCCGTTACCATTCGTCGATTGGTACCAACCGCCGTAGGAATTATCAACCCATCCAGGTGGCGGGAAAGTACCCGAAAAGGTTTCGGTTGGAAGAAGTGTTGTTGTTGTGGCTGCATACAAGTTTGGCAAACTTGAGACTGCAATCAACAGCAGAGTAGTGACCAGGGCTATGGCCTTAGAGCGTAGCTGTGTTTTCATTATGATCGAATCTGGATAAAGATGTAATGTCTGAAACTTTGGATGAGCTTCTGGTCAATTGCGGCCATGCCAACAACAGATTTACGAAGTAACCTCTCACGAAAGATTGAACGAACGGTGCAAATATACGTCGACTTTTTTGACCTCAAAGGATGAACTCAATCAACTCATGTAAAGTAAGAAGCCCGACTTCTCTATAAGAAACGCCAGAGCGCCTAAAAGTTACAGATCTTTGCTACCAGAATAGCATAATTACCCGAAATTTATTTACTAGGCTCATTTGCAATGAAAGTGGGAGAAAAACACAAACCCTCCAGTCTTGCGACCGAAGGGTTTAGAAACTAAAGAGCTAGGAACAGTTCTATGCTTCGTCTTCGGCAATACGGATCTGACGGCGGATTGCGCGCTGATGAAGAAGCTTGTTCGTGATCGAAGGCTTTTCAAAAAACGTCCTGCGACGGTATTCTTTAAGAATGCCTGCGCGTTCGTATTTCTTCTTAAAACGTCTGAGAGCGCGATCGATCGGCTCGTGTTCCTGAATGATGATGCCTACCACTTCTCGATACCTAAATTTTGAGTGAATTCCTGACTCTTTCCTTAGAGCGGCGTAAGAACGGGAGTACGGGCACCTTAGGTTCCTTGCGAGCCAAATTCTGCTAAACGCTCTAAATAAAAAACGCGGCATTCTGCCGCGTTTTCTTGGATCTTCCCCTATTCCTTAGGGTTGGAAATTTTCCAAAAGTTTCTTTTCGCCCGCCTTATCGAACGAGATGATAACGGCGTGACGGCCAGAGCCTGTCACTTCTTTGCCGATCACTGTGCCGATGTCATCCCAATCTTTGTGATAGACGGCCTCGCCGATCGCATAGATCCGCTGAGGTGTATATGGGGTGCACTCCGACGCAGTCATGTTCTGATGCGTCTTTGGCTTTTCTTCGAGCATCGCCGTCAGGTTCACAAGCATCGTGTTGTGACACTTGGTGCAGCGAACCCAGAGGTTTTCGTTACGCGGCTCATTGCCATCCTGATCGATGGGCTGCGGACCTTCGCCAGCCATCTGCGTCTTCGCCTCGCCGACGATCTCCTTACGGGCCGTGCGTGTGCATTCCGAGCAGAGCATGAGTCCCGTAATATACTTCGTGCGACGTCTTGTCCGAGTCCGTGTTGTCTTCGCCACAGTTTGCATTGTTACAGATTGAGCGTTCCAGCCTCCAAAGAGAACGAATGGCCAAAGCCAATTCGCGCTTTTAAAAGACTCCCCGAGAAATGTTGTATACTTGTGCTGTTGGGGAAGATGCCTTTAAGCGATCGCTTGAACAGGCCGAGAATCCTCCTAAAGAATCCGGTAGCAACTCAAAGCTCCCAGACAGCAGTAGCCTACTTATAAGGCAGGAAGTGTTGAAAGTGTTCCAAATACAATTCGTGAAGGCAAGTAGGCTTCCCTTCCGCGGCTAATGTGGCTAATTTCCCCAGTCGCGAGGATACCTGAAATCGACATTGATCGTTCTCGATCCAATCTTCGCAATCAGCGGCGGTCTCCGCTTAAATTGAGATCTCATGATCATTTTGCGGACTTTTTCGATCAGATCAAGACCAAAGCCATGCTTGAAGAGCTGTTCATCGTTTTCGCGCAGATCTACCATCCTGTAAAGCAGCTTATCGACCTCGCGATAATGAAGTCCCATCTCCGTTTCATCGGTTTGACCCTCCCAGAGATCGGCACTTGGAGCTTTGTCGATGATCGCCCGCGGCACTCCGACGGCCTCGGCCAGTTGCCAAACCTGTGTTTTGTAGAGATCGCCCAACGGATTGATCGCGCTCGCATTATCGCCAAAGAGCGTCGTATAACCGAGTAACGACTCCGTTTTATTCGAGGTGCCGATCACAAGCGATCGATCCCTTTGCGACCTGTCATACAGTGTGATCATTCGCAAACGGGCCATCACATTCCCCTTCCGCACATGATCCATCTCTGCATGGACGTCGAAAAAAGCATCGGCCATGGCGGTGATCTCCGCGAGCTCGTACGATATGCCGAGATCGCGGACAACTTCAAGCGCGTCGCCCGCAGAGGCCATTGCCGATGTCTTGTAGGGCATCAAGATGACGTGGACATTCTCTTTGCCGAGCGTCTTAACCGTGAGATAGGTCGAGAGTGCAGAATCGACTCCACCAGAAAGTCCGAGGACTGCTTTCGAGAATCCGGTGCGCGTTACTTCGTCATGAAGAAATCTTGTAAGCACCTGGATTGCGTGCTGCTCGTTCAGCCGGAGTGGTTCGTTACCAGCAAGCGTCGGTGCTTCCATTTGATCGTGCAACCTTAGCTGATGGCGCCGAGACCTTCCTTTATCAGCGCAACGCCCCGTTCGATGTCAGCTTCCGAAGCAGCAAACGAAAGGCGAATATGATTCGGAGCGCCGAAGCAGCCTCCCGGCACAAGCGCAAGACCATAGTGCTCAAGCAGAAGATCGCAAATATCATCCGCAGTCTCAACTCTTCCAGCGATCGAATGCTGCTTTCCGAAAAAGCTGCTCACGTCGAAGAATACGTAAAACGCAGCGCGTGGCTTCGTGAACGTGACCCCAGCAATTTGGCGCATCAACCTTGAGACAAGATCGCGTCTTGCTTCGAAGCGAACGCGCATGACTTCAACATCATCCTGCTGACCCGTGAGTGCCTCGATCGCCGCGCGCTGACTGATGGAACTTGGGTGGGATACTGCCTGCGACTGCAACCGATTCATCGCCTCGATCACATGCTTTGGGCCGGTAGCATATCCGAGCCGCCAGCCGGTCATTGCGTAAGCTTTGCTCAGACCGTTGACCGTGATCACCTGATCGGCGATCTCAGGAATCGCTCCGAGCGAGAAATGATGATCGCCATCGTAGATCAACTTCTCGTAGAGTTCATCGACGATCGCGTAGATGCCGGTTTCCTCGATCACTTCAGCGATCGACTCGAGCGCCTTCCGGTCATAGATTGTGCTCGTAGGATTGTGCGGGGTGTTTAGCACGATGACCTTTGTGCGCGGAGTGATCACTCGTCGAAGCGAATCTGCGCTCAGTACCCAATCGTGTGCGGGATCGGTTTTGGCGAGGACCGTCGTCCCTTCTGCGATCGCAACCATCGCTGGATAACTCACCCAGAACGGCGACGGGATAATTACTTCGTCGCCGCGATCGACCAGTGAAAGCATCGCATTCGATAACGCGTGCTTACCACCGCTCGAAATTTGAATACGATTGGCCGAAGTTTCGATCTGATTATCGCGGCGAAATTTCTCCGCGACGATCTCACGAAGTTCGAGCATGCCTTCGGCTGCCGTGTATTTCGTAAAGTTCTGTTCGATCGCTCGGACGCCAGCCTGTTTGATTCGTTCGGGAGTCGGAAAATCGGGTTCACCTGTCGAAAGACTAACGATCTTTCTTCCTTCGGCGCGAAGCTCGGACGCCCGAGCGGCTATGCGGAGTGTGGCGGCTTCGGAGACGTGCTCCATTCGGCCGCTCAGGGGCAGGAGCGTTTTGCGGGATGGGTCTATCAAAGCTTCGCTCATGCGGTCTTATCGTTCGTTCACAAATTTTTTCTCAAGAGCATTCTTCACACATCGAGGTACAAACGAATCGATCACACTTCCGTGGCGAGCAAGTTCGCGAACGATCGTAGAGTTCAAATAGGTGTATTGCTCGTGTGGCATCAGGAATACAGTACTGATCGACTCGGCAAGTTTTCGGTTGACGAGCGCCATCTGGAATTCATATTCAAAATCCGACAGCACCCGCAAGCCGCGAACGAGAGCCGAGGCTCCTTTTGACGAGGCATACTCAACGAGCAGACCTTGAAACGCATCGATCCGAATATTCGTGCGATTGGGCAGCCGCTCTGCGATCGCCTGCCCAATAAGCTCGGTGCGCTCCTGCTCGCTGAATAATGGCTGTTTCTGACTATTGACCGCAAGCGCAACGATCACTTCATCGAAAAGATCGGCCGACCGATCGATGATGTCAAGATGACCGTTGGTTATCGGGTCGAACGTGCCGGGATAGATCGCAAGACGAGTTGCCATAAATCGAATATGTGTGCTATCGAAGCAACGACCGAATCATTCATCCAACTCCCGTACGGGACTTCCTGGCTTCTGGAGCTTTTCTCCCGTCCGGAGCTTTCGAAGAATTGTGAAGGCGGCCTCGCCTGCTGTCAAGGTTCGGACTCGTTCGCAGGCCGGTGGGATCTCCAGCGCATCGGTCTTCCGATGCTCGATCACGATCAGGCCATCATCGTTGAGCAACGATGATTCGATGAGCAATCGCGGAAGGTCCGTCCGCGCCATAACGTCGTCATACGGAGCGTCGGCAAGTATCAAGCGAAACGAACCCTGGATCGTTGGAAGCTTTCGATAGACATCGCCCCGGATGAGTTCGGTTGCCGATTCCATACGAAGATGGGTTCGATTTGTTTGCAATGCCTGTAGTGCATCCCGATCTTCCTCGACGAACAACACGCGTGTAGCTCCGCGACTCAGCGCTTCAAAGCCAAGCGCCCCCGAGCCAGCGAAAAGATCGAGGACGCTCGCACCTTCAAACTCGATCTGCAATGCAAGCACGTTAAACAGTGACTCGCGAGCACGATCGGTCGTCGGCCGCGTCTTCGTCCCCTTCGGAGCAACAAGCGTCCTGCTTTTTAATGCACCTGCGATGATTCTCATTTGATTATCGAATAAGAAGTGGCCGCAGCTTCCCTTTGGCAAGGTGCGCAGCGAGCCCTAACGAAAGTGCGTAGAATGCCGTGTTCGCCTCGATCTCTCCTCTCGCGCTCGCGTCGACGTCTACAAGTGCAAGGATATTCTGGATCGGCAACAATTGGAACACGTACGGTTGAATCAACGATAGTGCTTCCCGTGCATTTGTATCGACATCAGATCCGATCAAAAAGATCTTGATACCAACCGGGAAGTACGCGAGCCATTCCGGATGATTGTTCCCCTCTTGCAGAAGGAGTTCGAAGGAAAACGGTAGCGCTTCAAGTACGAGCTTTTCGCGATCGACTGTGCAAAGCAATAGTGTTCCGCCGTCGCAGACGAGCAGCCCTTCGTTCGCCTTCAATGTTCGCACCAACATTTCGACCGCAAACAGTGGTGAATGTAAACTACCCTGTTCTTCTATCGGCTGTATGAGCACATACTGATCGAGTGCGCTCGCAACCCAATGGGCTTTCGTTTGATCGGCAAGTTGACGCGGAATGTGAATATCGAATTCGCCAGCCAGTAGTTCGTCTGTTGTAGTATCATCTGAGCTGAGTCGATATAAAATGTCTTTCGAACTTTCAAAGGGTCGAAAGAAAAGTCTTGGGATGGAACGGCGCTCCCCGCCCGGATCGGGCAACCGCACTTTCGCCCATTGCGACTCGATCTCAACGAGAAGCGAACAGGGAGCCGCAGTGGAATGACAGTAAATACGAAGTTCGGCCAATGGAGCGGTAAGGATCTAGTGTTTAAGATGTGCAGTTCGAACTTGGGGATATCAATTCAGACGAAGATACGACTTCATTTTGGAATAGCGGCTCTCACCGATCGTTTTGACATTCATCAGTTCGTCAAGCGATCGGAACTTGCTTCGCTTGTTTCGGTAACCGAGAATTTTCTCAGCGATCGATGGGCCAACGCCTGGCAGTTGCATCAGTTGTTCCTTCGTTGCGAGATTAAGTGCGATCGAGCCTGGGGCGAGCATGCTGCCTTTGGGCGGCGCCGTCCGCATCGACCTGGGTGCAAGCGAATCGGGCGGCAGCGAAAAGATCATTGAATCCTCTGCACTCGCTTTTGCCGAAAGTGCTTTGAAGAGGGAATCGGTTCGCACGATCTCCGTGGCGCGCGCTTTTGCGATGTGCGTCGGAAGATACATTTCGTAGAGCGTTCTACCTGAGCGAAAGAGAAGGACAGAAACGCCAAGCGCGAGAAACAGAAAGATGGCACGGATCTCGCGAGGCGAATACCAATCCTCCAACTGTTTCTTCGCAGAGAGCGACGCACGCTTGACCCAGATCCAAGCCTTCATCTCTTATGATCTACGAGAAGATCCCGCGCAGATTTGTAAAAAGTCCGCCTTCCATTTCCGATTTTTCGGTCATCGGCGTCTCCGGCCGGGCGCCCGATCCACGAAAATGCTCTGCGTTCGACAGTTGCTCGAGCAAAGCTTTTTCTTCTTTGCTCAGTTTTTTCGGTGTCGCGATCTGAACGCGGACGAGCTGATCGCCTTTTCCCGAATTGTTTAAATGCTGAATTCCTTTATCACGCATTCGGAGCAGCGTGCCCGATTGTGTGCCCGAGGCGATCTTAAGCAGAGAATGACCATAGAGCGTCGGTACTTCGACCTCGGCACCCAACGCCGCCTGGGGAAACGTGACTTCAAGATCGAGCACGACATCGTCGCCATCACGAACGAAAAGGTCATGTTCGGCTTCCTGAATGATCACGATCGCATCCCCGGAAGGGCCACCACGTTTGCCGGCATGCCCGCCGCCGCCAAGTGTTAGATAATTGCCTTCGCTTACTCCGGCAGGGATTTTAACTTTGAGGGTGCTCTCTTCGGTCACGCGCCCCTCGCCTCTGCAATTCGTGCAGCGCTCGCGGATCGTTCGGCCCGCGCCCTGACATGTCGGGCAGGTGAGCACGTTCACAAACTGTCCAAATCCCATACTGCGCACCTGCCGCACCTGGCCCGATCCCTGACACGTCGGGCATGTATCGACCGATGTTCCGGCCTTCGCTCCGGAGCCTGCGCAGATCGAGCATGTTTTCAGGTGGCGTACTTTCACCGTCTTCTCAATGCCGGTTGCAATTTCTTCCAGCGTGAGCTGAAGCCGCATTTGGATATCTGCACCACGCTCCGGAGAGTTTGGTGAACGCTGTTGTTGCTGGCCACCGAAGAACTGGTCGAAAATACTTCCACCTCCCATTCCCGAAAAAATATCGGAAAAGTGGGAAAAAATATCGTTTGCGTTCTGGTAGTGGCCGAAATCGGAATTCTTGACACCCTGATGACCGAACCGATCGTAACGAGCGCGCTTATCGGTGTCGCTCAGAACTTCGTACGCCTCGGTTGCTTCCTTGAATTTATCTTCCGCGCCTTTATCATCCGGGTTACGATCTGGATGATACTGAAGGGCAAGCTTGCGATATTCCTTTTTTACTTCCTCGACCGTCGCAGTTTTTACGATGCCAAGGATCTCATAATAATCACGCTTCATAAACAGTAATAATGGATTGCGATATTTTTTTTATTCGATCTCTTTTGCGACGATGACTTTTGCGTGGCGAAGAACGCTTCCATGAAGTTTGTATCCCTTTTGAATTTCCTTGAGCACCGTTCCAGGCTCGACATCGCTGCGAGCCTCTTGCAGAAGCGCGTCGTGCGAATGGACGTCAAAGGCCTGATTTTCCGTTTCCATCGGCTCGAGTCCGTAACGGACCAGAACCTTCTCGAAATTTTTGTGGATCAACTCCAGTCCTTCAAGAAGCGCGTCTTTATCCGCGCCCACATGCTGGAGTGTTCGCTCCATGTCGTCGAGTGTTGGAAGCAGATCGGTGATCAACCGTTTGTTCGATTCGTAGATCAAATGGTCGCGTTCTTCATTATGACGACGGCGCATATTATCAACATCGGCCGTGCGCCGGAGCAACTGGTCGTTCGCGTTCGTAAGTTGCTGCTCGAGTTCGGCGATCCTGTCGTTCGTAGAAGGATCCACCATTTCATCACTCGTCAATTCCTCGTCAGGATCCTCGTTCTTATCTTTATTTGTAAATCTCATCATAGTACTTCAACAATAATCATCAATATAAACTTCTATGATTTCGTCCCGAGCGCGTTTGACATGGCCTTTGCCACGTATTCGACGATCGGTGCGATGCGTGCGTAGTCCATTCGTTTCGGGCCGATCAATCCAATCGTACCAGTCTGATCGCCGATCTGGTAGCGTGTGCAGATCACGGAATAGTTCTGCATTCGCTGATCATCCAACTCCCGGCCAATCCTGATCGCGACGCCGTTGCCGCCAGGATCGTCTCCGGCCCTCGCTCCAACCGATCGTTCCAGAACATGGATCACAACTTCTTCGCTCTCGATGAGCTCGATCACGCTCTGGAATCCGTCGTCCGAAACACTCACAGATTTTTGAAATTCCGGTTGCGTAAGCAAGTTTCTCGCGCCACTCAAACGAACGCGTTCCGAACTTCCATCCTCAAACAGTCGCTCAGGCGCATCAAGAAAGACGCGTAAGACGCCCTTGTCGTGATCTGAAAGATCCTGCACCCGGTCGCGAAATGTATTCTTGATCTCTTTTAGCGATCGTCCTGCGAGCCTGCTATTGAGAACGTAACTGAGTTCTTCGATCTTCGTCGATGAAAGAGCAGCGTCCGTTTCGAGCGTGATCGTTCGAACGCGCCCGCTCGAAGCAGCAAGTACGACAAGTAGTCTGGTCGAGCTGAGCTGCATGATCTCAACTTTTTCGAGAATCCCGTTATCGAACGCCGGCAGAAGTACCAGCGAAAGCTGCTGCGACAATTTTGAAAGGATGTTCGTCGATTCTTTCAGCACGTCCTCGGCGGTGATGGCATCCGCCAGCGAGCGGACAACCGCTTTTCGCTCCGCGTCCCCGATACGCTCACGTGCCATGAGATCGTCGACGTACGTCCGATAGCCCTTGTCCGTAGGCGTGCGGCCCGCGCTTGTATGAGGATGATCGATGTATCCGGAATATTCAAGATCCGACATCACATTACGCATCGATGCATCGCTCAAGCCAAGCGGACTAACACGGCTCAAATACCGCGATCCGACGGGCGCTGCCGTCAGCACATAATGCTGTATGATCAGCCGAAGGATCTCGCGCTCCCGCTCGCTGAGCGGCTCTGCGCCTGACTCTGCGTCGTGCCTTATTTCGATCGTCCCTCGTTGTGACCGCATGAATGATGATTTCCACTAACTGGTGGACAGCGACAACACGATTAGTCCAACTCCAAGTTTCTCACGCTTTCGCGAAGAGAATGCTAACGATAGAATGGGCGAGCCTTGAGTAAATAAAAAGAGCCCCGGCATTTCTGCCGGGGCTCTGGTGACGTAGAGGCTTTCGCCTTTAGTCATGAAGCGCTGCTTACTTCGTGAGCGTCATCTTCTTTGTCAGAGTAACGGTCTGTCCGTTGGTCGCTGTCGCGGTCAACTGATAGACGTAGGTGCCTGACGAGAGAGCATTCGCATTGAAGTTATAGCTGTGATCGCCAGCGGTCTGTGCTTCCGCACTGATCTCGGTGCGGATAACCTTGCCGGTCAGATCAACGATGCTCAATGTGACTACTGCATTGCTTGGCAAGGAGTAGCTGATCGTCGTCGTTGGGTTGAACGGGTTCGGATAGTTCTGTCCGAGGCTGAAGTCGACCGGCAGGTTACGCGAAACGTTGACGGTCGTGCTCGTGGTGCGTGCACCATTGAGATCGATCGATACGATACGGTAGCTGTAGGTCTTTGCAGAAGCGACGTTCGCATCATTGAAGCTGTAGTCGTTGCCAGCAGCAGCCTTGACCTGTCCGACAGGTGACCAGGTTGAGCCGGTAAGCGATTCTACATCATAATGAGCGATATCCTTCTGGTTTGCAACCGTCCAGGTGACGAGGTTGCTGGCTTCAGAAGCGACTGCCTTGACATTGACGAACTCGACCGGAAGGATCGTGCCCTTGAATGCTGTAAGGAAGTCGAGTGCGCCGCGCATGAAGCGTGTTGCACCGCTCGTCTTGATACCGTCTTCGCTCGGGAACGTCTGCTGTGCATCTGCCCAATCGAATGCGTAGAAGACAATATTTGTCCTCGTACCATGCCAGGTGGTACCGGCTGCGCTATCGTTCGGCGTTAGCGGATGGGTGCCATAGGTATACGCAATAGCAGAGACATCATTACCAACCGGTCCGGTGATCTGTGCGCGCATGACAACGTCCGGCGAAGTTGCACTGATCATGTCGTTGAAGGTAAAGTAGACCTGCTGCCCATAGAGCAATCCGGTATAACCACCGATCGCAGGCGTGTTGCCAACGTAACGTGTGTGCAGATACTGGTGCATGAAGGCGGTATCGGTGATACCATTACCGTTGATGTTGCTTGCGTCGTTATAGAGCGCAATGTTCTGACCAGCCATAATCAGCGACTTGCGTGCGTAGGACTGACCGGCGTTAAGATAACGTGTCAGTTCTTCGGTAGCCTTGAAGCTGAGACCGCCGACGCTGACGTTACCACTGATTGCGGTATTCGGATCGCCCGATACCCATACCAGCGTCCACCATGGGGTGTAGTCAAGGTCAACCGAGCCATACTGCGACCGATCGAGTGAATCGTAGGGCACACCAAGGCGGCGAAGCGCTGCAGTGGCGGAATCACGATTCCTCAGACCCTTCGCCGTCGTCGACTCGAAGTTGACCAGCAACGCGTTGTTCTTGAGAAGAACACGGAAGACCTTCGTCTGTACGTTGTTGCTGTTGTTCTGATCGTTATCGACCGATACCGTCAAACGGAAGACGCCGTTCTGAGCCTGCGCCGCCGTAATGGTCGGGCCGGTCCAGTACATGTCCTTCGTCTCACCGACGTTAAACGTCGTTGTCTGGCTCTGGATCCAGATCTGCTGGAATGCACCACCGGAGATCGCAACCTCGAGCTTCGCGGTCACAACACGGTTGGGACTGATCTGCTGGCCAACGTTCTTGACCAATGCATCGATCGGAAGCGGATTCTCTGTTGTCACGAACGTCGTGTCGCTCGTTGAAGAGTAACCGGCAGGGTGAAGGATCGTAAGCACCGCAACGTCGTTGAGGTACTGGAAGCCTTCGGCCTGTGATGCACCGATATCAGGCGTGTTGCTACCGGTCTGGCGGCTGTTGCCGTCAAAGTCGGCGTACTGCGAAGCGGTGTTCAACCATGCACCGGCTTTCGAAGCTGGCGAAACAACATAGTTGAGCGCGTTCGGAAGGTGCAGGCTATCCGAAGTGAACAGCGGGTTGCCGGTCACAGAGTGGATGTCCTGTCCGAGATAGCTCTGCCAGTCGTTCAAACGGCGGAACCTACGGTTCTGAATGAAGGTACCGACATTTGCGGCACTTACATTATATTCATCGACCGAAGCGAACGTGCGGGTTGCACCCTGCAGATCGAACAGATTGTAATCTGAACTGATCGCGGACTTCATGGGGCGTGGTACGCTCATGTAGTAATTCGTATATGCCTTGTTGCCAGTGTTCGTGTTCTCGATGATGTTATCCCACGAGAAGACGTGACGCTGATTCGAAAGCAGGACGTTGATCGTTGCGTTCGAGGTCGAGATCGAATTGTTGAACACCGAATCCATGTCGGTAAAGTAGTTCTGCGAGTTCGTCTCGAAATAGAGCGGGTAGGCCTGGCCAGTCGCTGCGTTTGTACGAAGGTCGTAGACCATGTTGTTGGTCACGCGATTCTTCGTGTTGATCGGCAAGGTCGAACTTGCAACGTTCGAACCCGAACCGTTGGTATAGATCGTCGCAGCCTGATCGAATCCGATACCATCGGCCTGCGTCGCAGACGTGACGTTATGGATCTTGTTGGCATTGACCCAGGTGCCGGTTACGTTACCGACGCCCATTTCCTCGATACCGATCGCATAGCTGGCGCCCGAAAGCGTGCTATTGACCCACGAGATCTCGTTGTGCGCGATCATCAGATTGTCCGTGTGATCGAATGCCACACCTGCAAAGCCGATCGGATACGCCTGCGTACCGATGGTATTGCGCTGGATCGCGTTGCTATAATCGCGAAGATCATAGAAGACAGCGTAGCCAAGGTTGAACGACGGGTTCAAGCCCAACTCCCATACGCCATATTTCGCATTACCGATCTGGTTGTTATCGATAAGGATGTTGTGCGCGAGCGTCGTATCCTGATGACGTCCGAAGTTGATGAACGAAGTGCGGCTTGCCTCATTGTAAATGCGGATGATCGACGAACTGTCATTCGTAAAGTTCGCATTTCCAATAAGCTTCATGTTACGAACCGTCAAGCGGCTCGGACCATATTCAAATCCGAAGATCGCGCCTGCGACTGTCGAATTATTGATCACCGTCGTTCCACGCTTGTTCGGCTCAGGTGTTACTACATCCGGCGTTGGGACGATCTGGCTATTGCCGTTGAAGACAAACCAGCTCGGTGCATGATAACCGAAGTAGAAGTCATACGGACGGTTACCGGTAAAGGTGATCGTCGGATTCTGACCTGCTGCTGGCTTGATCGTTACGATCGCTGTATCGGCCGTACCGGTGATACCGGAGAAGTCAAGTGCGCCGTTACCGCTCGAAGCGTTCGTAGCACCATTCTCGGTATAGTTTGCATCGGTTAGGATGAGGTTAAGATTGCCACCGATACCACGGAAGCGCATCGAATCGATAGCGGCGGTAAGCGTCTGGAAGCGACGGCCTACGCCGACTTCGATGTTACCCTTCAAACGATCGATGATCGAGAACGTCGTGCATGACGTGTCGTTCGTGTGATCGCCATCCGTAGGATAGTTTGCGATAACGCACTGCGTGTAGCAGCCTGGCGTCAGCTTGGTAATATCGTAATTACCCTGCTTCGTCGGGAAGCCGAATTTGACAGCACCCTTATCGACGTTAAGCTCGGGGATGGTCGAATCTGCCTGGAAGGCAAGGCCACCATCGGAGCAACGGCGAATCTGAACGCGTGCTGGAATATCAAAGAGATCGCTTACGCCAACAGACTGGAAGATACCAACCGGCTTAAAGACCTTAGTGTAGGGCTTCTCTTCGTCGGCCTGTGGGTTGAACACGCCTACAGCCGCAACGTCAGCTTCGTAGCGGACAAGGACGGTGGTGCAGGTCGTATCGTCAGCGCGCAACTGATCGGTCGTCATGATTGCGATACCGCAAACCTGATAATTACCGTTCGTTGGGAAGGTGTACTCGCGGAACAGCGTGTCATAGATCGCTCCACTCGGGAAGTTTGCAATGATGGCTGTATCGCGATAGACCACCTGGCCTGCTGGATTCTTGATCACGGCCGTTACCGGAACGTTGATCTGGTTGTTCGCTCCGATGTTCTTGAAACGAATACCGATCGGTGTCGAGATATTGATCGGGGTACGCGTATTTGGTGCAGGATTGAGAACGGTGATCCCCTTGATGTTATTCGGCGGGCTCACAGTAAACTCACTGGTTGCGAGGTTGTTCGCGGTGTATTGATCGGTCGGGGTTGTGGAAACCACGAAGAGCGAATCTTCATAAATTCCGTAACCGCCCGGAGCAGCAGGAATCGTAAACGGGGCAAACGAAACGTTGGCCGTAGTGAACGGAGCAGGAATGCTCGCGCCCGTAAGCGTAACGTCGTTGGTATAGATCGGAGCGGCATCGCCCAAACGCCAGATCTGACGGCGGACCGTCACTGAGGTCGGAGTTGCGCTACCCTGGTTCGTGATCACAGCCGTCGGCGTGATGGTCTGGCCTGCGAGCAGGATAGAACCATTAGCAGGGTAGGTGATCGACGTTGCTTCAAAATCGTATGGATAGGCGATAAAGACCTTGTAATCGACTGTCGGCAACTGCGCATACTGGTTGTCGTAGTAACCGCAGGTCGTGAAGGTCGGCGCATTAGGAGGCGTTGGCTGTGGATTGCGAAGGATCGAAAGAAGGCCGTTGCAATTGCCGACCGTCTTGATACCGGTTACGACCGGGTAGTAGCCATAGTAGCTCCAATTGCCGCTTCCGATCTGTGGGCTATAACGCAGGAAGATCGTGGAGATACCGGCTTCATCGAGTTCAACCTGCCAGCTGCCTACTGCGGCGCCGGACTGGCTCGAACGATTATCGGTCTCGACGATAAAACGACGATTCGGTGCAGTACCAAGCGTCGTGTAAGTATATTTTGTCGTCGAGGTCTGGAGCTGATAGCCGCCATCCCATGGTCCGATCATCTGGTTCGGATTGTATCCGTAGTTCCAGCCATACAGAGTATAATAATCCTGCATCGGGCTGTACATTTCGTTGCCCGAATAACCGCCGTAGTTGTAGGTGAGGTTATCGTTCCAGGTGGCAGAGCCGCCCATGATCACATTTCCGTTTGCCGTAACCTTCACTTTGTTGGTGACGAAGTTTACGTAGCGGAAATTGAACGGCATTGTGATCTCGTTCGATACGTAGTAGTAGTTGTACGTATAACCGCCGCCATAGAGCTCAGAAATGTCAGTTCCTGTGATCGGCTGCCAGTTACTCGCGCTGGTACGCACGAGATAGTTACTCAGTGTGTACGTCTGCGCACTTGATGTCGTGACCCCG
>JBBSDW010000070.1:0-16774 GCA_038240295.1 Kapaibacterium sp. (SeqCode) | reverse complement strand
TTAAACGAATTTGAGTTGAGGTCAACATTTCCGCCTTCGTTCAGAGCGTGGTCGGGATGAATCCCGACCTACGTTCGCTGTTCCTTGTTCCCCTGTTCCCCGTTCCCTCTAAAATCTTGGGACGCTCGCATGCGTATTTGTGTTCTGTACTTATGACCGAAACAACCAGCGAGAATGTGAGCACTAATGAGCCTGCGGAATTGACTGCGCCGTTCGAATTTGTCGTCGATGAGGCCGAGATGAATTTCGAGGGGATCAAGAATTCGATCTATCGGCAGATGAAGTTGGTTGTGGGCAGCGGTGCTTCGGTCAGCAAACTTCGATTGGCTGCTGACATTTATGAAATTTTGAACAAGCGGCTCGTGTTTAAGACCGCCGCGCACAAAGAAGCACCGAACCTGATCACGCCGTTCGGGAATTTGCATGTGTTGCTGACAGGCGAAGCACCAAAGTCAGGCAGCTTCATCATTGAGTGATCTTGTGCGCAGAGCGCTTTGTACTCCTAATTCGAACTGATGAATATTTTAGTTGGCGTTAGCCATGTTCCCGATACGACCACGCGCATCAATGTCGCGAGCGATACTATTTCGATCGACAAGACAGGCGTCAAGTATATCCTGAATCCGTATGATGAGCTTGCGGTCGAAGAAGCACTCAAGCTTCGCGATCTGCACAAAGGCGAAGTGACCGTCGTTTCGGTCGGCGCCGATGTTGCGAAGGAAGCGATCCGCCAGGCGCTTGCCATGGGCGCGGACAAAGGCGTTCTCGTCAAGACGGTCCCTTCGACTTCGATGGACGTTGCCAAGGCGATCGCGACAGTTGCTCGCGAGACGAAGCCCGATCTGATTCTGCTTGGTAAGCAGTCGATCGACTTTGACGGTATGGAAGTCGGGCCGATGCTTTCTGAATTGCTGGATTGGCCGGCTGCAACTGTTGTCGTGAGCCTCAAGATCGACGGGAGCAAAGCGACCGTCGAAAAAGAAGTTGAAGGCGGTAAAGAGACGATCGAACTGACGATGCCGTGCATCATCGGTGCGCAAAAGGGTCTGAACGACCCGCGCTATCCTTCGCTTCCGAATATCATGAAGGCGAAACAGAAGCCGATCCAGGAGATCGTCGTCGAAGCGCCGGCATCGCTTCGCGTCACGCTCGTGAAGCTGGATAAGCCCGAAAAGAAGCGCGCGAATAAAGTCCTGAAGGTCGAAGGCAACGCTTCCCAAATGGCCTCGCAGCTTGCGCATCTGCTGCACGACGAAGCAAAAGTGATCTAAGCTCTCACAAATTTTTATTACTCATCCATGCATATTCTTGTTTACTTAGAAGAGCGTAACGGCCAGATTCGCAAGCCATCGCTCGAAGCAATCACCGCTGCGAAATCGCTCGGCGCGACAAAGCTCTCTGCTGCCATCGTAGCTGCCAATGCTTCAGCGATCGTTGAGCAGGCGAAGTTGCTTGACGTCTCTGAGATCTTCGTCGTCGATGAGCCTAAGCTTTCGAATTATTCATCGCATGCGACGAATAAGGGTTTGCATCAGATCGTGCTGCAGTCGGGCGCTGAAGTGATCATCATGGGCGCGACGGGTCGAGGTAAGGATCTTGCGCCGCGCCTTACAGTTGCGCTCGATGGTGGATACGTACCCGATGTAACGCAGTTCTCGTTGGACGGTAGCCAGATCGTAGCGACGCATCCGATCTATGCAGGCAAAGCGAACGCGCATATCAAGATCAACACGAAGTATCAAGTGCTTTCGACTCGTCCTAATCTCTGGAAGGCTTCGAAAGATGCTCCCGCCTCTGCGCCGGTGATCACCAATGTTCGGGTGACATTCGAGGATAAAGATTTTACCGAAAAGACGATCTCGCTTACGCTCGCTCAAGGCAAGCTCGATGTTTCCGAGGCAGACATCATTGTGTCGGGCGGTCGCGGAATGAAGGGTCCTGAGCACTGGAATCTGCTCGAAGATCTCGCTGGCGCCTTTGGCGCTGCTACCGGCGCGAGCCGCGCTGTCGTTGATGCTGGCTGGAGGCCACATTCGGAGCAGGTCGGTCAGACCGGCAAAACAGTGTCGCCGAGCTTGTATGTAGCGGTTGGTATTTCGGGGGCGGTCCAGCATTTG
Organism: Kapaibacterium sp. (SeqCode); assembly: GCA_038240295.1. Lineage (GTDB taxonomy): Bacteria > Bacteroidota > Ignavibacteria > Palsa-1295 > Palsa-1295 > JABDDM01. Next base: position 14,657 of record JBBSDW010000070.1, on the reverse strand, counting down.
GCTGGGATGTCGAGTTCGAAGACGATCGTCGCGATCAATAAGGACGCCAACGCACCGATCTTTGGGCTCGTCGATTACGGGATCGTTGGAGATATTTTCGAGATCCTTCCGGCTTTGACTGAAGAAATCAAAAGGATCAAGGCGCACTAAATCGGTCGATTTGGAACTCGCAGCCTGTGAAGCGTATTTCAACAGGCATAATATGTGATAATAAAAGTGGTCAAATCGGACGATTTAACGAGTAGCCGACTTCATGGATAGAGTTCAGGTAGAAATCCTCGGCATCTCCACCAGCCCCGCAAGCAACGGCGCCTATGCGCTTATCCTTCGCGAGACCTCGGGTTCGCGCCGTATTCCGATCATCATCGGAGGCTTCGAGGCACAGGCGATTGCGCTGGAAATGGAAGGCATCAAACCTCCTCGTCCGCTCACCCATGATCTTCTAAAGAAATTGGTCGAGACACTCGAAGGTACGATCACCGAAGTTGGGATCACAGAGCTTAAGGAAGGTACTTTTTATGCGTCGCTCAATCTTTCCGGGGATCAGGAAATAGATGCGCGTCCGAGCGATGCGATCGCGATCGCGATCCGATTTGGAGTGCCGATCTACGTGGCTGAATCGGTGATGGCGGAAGCCGGATTCATACCAGAAGATGGCGAGGATGAAGGCGAAGACATGGATGGCGATTCTGAGGAGAAAAACATGATCGGCGCCGAAACGCCGAAGATCGAGGCGCCGAAAGTTGCAGTCCCAAAAACGAAACTTGAGCAGCTAAACCAGCAGCTTGACGAAGCCATCAAGAAAGAAGATTACGAGAAGGCAGCCTCGATTCGTGATGAAATACAAAAGCTTAAGTAGCTTCGCTTAAAGTTAAGCGAAGCTGCAAATGTCTGAGCACGGCCAAAAGAGAACGATCTTTCAAGCTCAAGCATTATGTGAATCCTTAAGTGAGGTTTACTCACTTTGCCCAAAACTAAAAGAGGCCGAGTGCGAAAGCATTTTGCCTCTTTTTTTATGTGACTTTCACCGCAGTTAAGCGGTCACTGAAGCACAGGCAGCTCGTCTCTCAGGACGTTCTTCATGATTCGTTCGGCGGTCATGTGGACATCGAGGCGGGCGGTGTCGAGGACGCTCACAGGGTACTCCCCTTCACCATATTCGGCAATGATGTCATAGAGTGTTGTTCGCTCGGCGGGAGTGAAGCCTGACTCGCGAATGAGATCGACCGCTTCTTTCGTCGTCGTCGTGTGGACGAAATTCGCTGAGGCGTGGACGTTCTCTTCTTCGAGCGTACCGCCGAAATCATCGGCACCGAAGTGTAGTGCGATCTGGCCAGTCTTCTTCCCTTCTGAGAACCAGCTTGCCTGAATGTGCGGAAAGTTATCGAGGAAAATTCTGCTGATCGCGATCATTTGAAGATAGCGCGTGCTCGTCGCGTAGTTCGGGATGATCTTTTCGAGCGGCGTATTGCCAGGCTTGAAGCTCCAGGGGATGAACGCGGTAAAGCCCTGATACTCATCCTGAAGTGCACGAATGGATTCGAGATGTTCGATCACATCTTCGTCGGTCTCGAGATGCCCATACATCATCGTCGCCGTTGACTTGATGCCTAGTTTATGCGCCTCACGCATGACACTCAGCCAATCCTCGCTGGTCCCTTTTTTCGCAGAGATCTTCTTCTTTACACGATCATTCAGGATTTCGGCTCCTCCGCCAGGGATCGAGTCGAGTCCTTCTGCGTGAAGCTCTTTGAGCACTTCGGGAATGCTGAGACCTGAGACTTCGCTCATGCCGATGATCTCACTGGTCGAGAAAAAGTGTGGATGTATCTCGGGGACTTCCGCGCGGGTGCGTCGTACAAGTTCTTTATAATATTCGAACGGAATCGCTGGATTGACTCCGCCTTGAAGCAAGATGGTTCGAACGCCACGCGAGGCGCTCGATTTGAATTTTTTGATCAGGTCATCGACGGGAATTGTATATGCATCTTTGTCACCCTCGTGCCGATAGAACGCACAGAAGATACAGTCGATGTTGCAGATATTCGTGTAGTTCGGGTTCGAGTCGACCACGAACGTGACGCGTCGCTCGGGGTTTTTCCGAAAACGGACCGTCTCGGCAAGCTCGGCAAGATCGAGGATCTCGCCATTCTTAAGTAGCCACATTCCTTCTTCAACACTAAGTCGCGCGCCCGAATTAACTTTTGATCTGATCGATTCAATCACTTTCTTTCCCCTTATAACAATTAAGCAGCTACCGCAACTTTGTTTTTGACCGACTCAAGCTCGCGATGAAATTCTTCGATCGCTCTGAGTTCGAGATCCGTGAGTTCATACGTGAAGGCATTGAGATAGCTCTCGACCATTTCACGTGTCATGCCGATGCGCTTGCCATGTTCGCGGCCAAGTTCGCCATAACGTCCGTGCGAACTCTTGAGCGATTGTTCGAGTCCATGAACAATGGCATCGCGATGCGCAGCAGGAATATCCTTGCGAACCGCCCAGACAGCGAAAACGAATGGAAGCTGCTTCCAGTCATGCCATTCTTCGGCGAGATCATAAACATTGAGATAGCTCGCAAGACCACCGAGAACTACGCGTTTGAGCGCTTCATCGCCGATCAACAAGACCGCATCGAACTTCGAATAGTCGATCTGCGAGGTCGCAAGATTCATCCGCTCGAATGTGAAATCGGTAACGTCATACTTCTTTTCAAGCAGCACTCGCAGCAACTCTATGCTCGTCGAAGTTTCGCCGGTGATCCCGATGCGCTTCCCGGACAGCCCGCTCCATTCGAAGTGCGAATAAAGCAGTACGGACATGACCTTGCCTGTCACGGCAACTCCATAGTTGAGCATGTCGAACTCGGACTCGTTGCGTTTGAAATCCTCAAGCGACATCGGCCCTGCCGTGATCGACCCTTCTGCAGCGAATTTTCCGAAGACGCTCGGGACGAGAGGCGCTTCTTTGATCTGATTGAGACCCGGCGTAAAAAAGCTGTAGAATGGCACCGAGTTGAGATAAGGCATTCGGCTTACAACGCTCGTGTTCGGCTTCGGATAAATTTCGATCGGGTTGTACCAGATGTCGCGCTCGACTGGGACTTTGCCTGCATCATGGATGATCGAGATCAGCTTGTTCTTCGCAAGCTCCATCGGGCTGATCGCACCGGCATCGTGTGCAATGCGTTCTTCGCCGACTGTGCCATCCATATCATCGGCGCCAAAGTTCAGCGCGATCGTCGCGACTTCCGCCGTTAGCATGACCCAGTAAGCTTTGATGTGCGGAATGTTATCGAGCATGAGCCTCGATACGGCGATCGTCTTCAGATCGTCGATCGCACTTGTGTACGCATTGCTCGGCTTGATACCCGTGACGCCAGGTTGAAACGCGAGCGGGATGAACGAGAGAAATCCTCTCGTATCATCCTGGCATTCGCGAACGCGAAGCATGTGTTCGACGCGCTCCTCGAGGGTTTCGATGTGACCGTAGAGCATGGTCACGTTCGACAAGATGCCAAGCTTGTGCGCAGCACGATGAACTTCGAACCACGCCTTTGCGCCGATCTTTTGATTGAAGAGCTGCTTGCGAACGCGCTCCGAAAAAACTTCCGCGCCACCGCCGGGCATTGTTCGCAGACCGACCGCTTGCAACTCGCGCAGTACTTCTTCGTGCGTTTTCTTGAACTTCTTTTTGAAGAAGTCGATCTCGACCGCTGTGAATGCCTTTACGTCGACGTTCGGAAATTCCGTCTTGATGCGGCGCACCATGTCAACGTAGAACTCCCACGGCCAATCGGGATGCAAACCGCCAGTTATGTGGACCTCGTGCAGATCGGGACGTAGCTTCGAAAGCATTTCGTCGATCGTCATCTCGTAAGCTTCTGCCGAACCTTGCTTCACCGCGAAGTCGCAGAACTTGCAGGAGAGGACGCAGATATTCGTCGGCTCGAGCTTTCGATTGAGCACGAAATAAACGCTGTCGCCCGATTTCGCTCGTGCGACTTCGTTCGCCATTCGGCCCACGCCGATAAGGTCATCTGATTTATAGAGGAGCAGTCCATCCTCTTTTGAAAGTCTTTCGCCGGAGCGGACTTTCTGCCAGATAGGTTCGAGAGCCGAATCCTTGAAGAATAACTCTTTTGATGAGATCATATATGGGCAATTACGGGCGGGTTAACACGCTTGGATTGCTGGTAGTTGCTTGGGGCTCAGGGAACACGAAAGGGATCAGTGGAACGGTGTGGGTGCGGGGAATTTGGGAGGGGGGGAACACGTCAGTGGCGGATGATGAGTTTTTGGGTTTGGTTGAAGCCTTCGGCCGGCCTAAGCAGTTCATTTTGTACTCGCCTTTGCCGAGACACGCGATTTTTTCGCGGTAGCTACTCCGTTGACGGCAATGCCATTCTTGGCGTGACCATTCAATGCGTGCGAAGTCAGCTTGATCGTCTTATCATGCGATCCCCTTGCTGCCTTGTGCGCGAGGCTTGCTTTTACGAATTCTCGAAAGATCGGATGCGCTTTGGTTGCGCGACTTTTTAGTTCTGGATGGAATTGGACACCGATGAAGAATGGGTGTTCGGTTTGTTTGAGTTCGACGATCTCGACGAGTTGGCCGTCGGGCGATACGCCGCTAAGGACGAGTCCCTTTGCTGAAAGCTGTTCGCGGAAGTCGTTGTTGAATTCATAGCGATGGCGGTGGCGCTCGGTGATGAACTGGTCGCGGTAGATCTTGTGTGCGAGCGTGCCGCGTTTGATGATGCAGGGGTAACTGCCTAAGCGCATAGTGCCGCCTTTTGTCTCGACCGTTTTTTGGTCGAGCATGAGATCGATGACGTTCTCTTTTGTCTTTTTGAATTCGGTCGAGTTCGCTTCTTTGAGCCCGCAAACATCGCGCGCGAATTCGATCACTGCGCATTGCATACCGAGACAGATGCCGAAGAACGGGATCTTATTTCGGCGGACATATTCGATCGCGTTGATCTTCCCTTCAATGCCGCGCGAGCCGAATCCAGGAGCGACGAGCACACCGTCGATACCTTCGAAATAACTTATGATGGACTTCTTATCCTCTAATTCTTCAGAGCTTATCCATACCAGTTCGACCTTTGCGTCGTTCTCCGCGCCTGCGTGAATGAAGGCTTCCATGATCGACTTGTAGGCATCGAGCAGCTGCACGTATTTACCAACGACGCCGATTCGCACAAGCTTCGAGGGCTCCTTCACACGCGCGACGAATCGTTTCCACTTTGCGAGATCGAGCTTCGGCGGCACTTTCATGCCGAGCTTTTCGAGTACGATCTCATCGACCTTCTCTTTTGCGAACGTGAGCGGGACGTCATAGATCGTCGAGGCATCGACCGCCTGTATTACGGAGCGGGCTTCCATGTTGCAGAAGAGTCCGATCTTCTCGCGAAGTGCGGGTGAGAGTTCGTGCTCGCTGCGGCAGACGAGAATATCCGGCTGGATCCCGATCTCGAGCAGTGTCTTGACCGAATGCTGCGTCGGCTTCGTCTTGAGCTCCCCTGCGCTTGTGATATAAGGCACGAGCGTAAGATGAATGCTCGCGCAATTTCGTTTGCCTACCTTAAGCATCAGCTGTCGCATCGCTTCAAGGAATGGCAGCGACTCGATATCGCCAACCGTGCCGCCGATCTCGGTGATGACGACATCAAATTTTCCCGTCTCGGCAAGCGCCATCATTCGCCGGCGAATCTCGTCGGTGACGTGTGGAACGACCTGCACGGTCGCGCCAAGATAATCCCCTCTTCGTTCGCGCTGGATGACTTCGTTATAGACCTGGCCGGTCGTGGTATTGTTGGCGCGGGTCATGCTGATATCGAGGAAGCGCTCGTAGTGCCCGAGATCGAGATCGGTCTCGGCGCCATCGTCGGTCACGTAGACTTCGCCGTGCTGATAAGGCGACATCGTGCCGGGATCGACATTAATGTACGGATCGAATTTCTGGATGGTAACGCGAAGACCGCGCGATTTGAGCAGCAGGCCAAGCGAGCTCGATACGATCCCTTTGCCGAGCGAGCTGACCACGCCGCCGGTGATAAAAATGAACTTGGTCTGCTTCGTCGATTTCGGTTTCGGCATTTGGGACTAAAAATAGCTGGCGGGCGCAAAGAAACGCTTTGCGCCACATCAATAAACTTATACGGAATTGGTACCTTCGGCTGGAATGATGAAACAATGAAGCGTCGAGGAACGTCTCACAAAAGATGAACCCAAACCTAAGAATTTTCGCGAAGGCAGCGCTGTCCGTTTTTCTGTTGCTCGCAATTGCGTTCGGCACAAACCAGGCCACGGCGGCTCCGCAGGATTCCAGTTCGGTTGCGCAGTTGCAGCAGGAGTTTATGCAACTCAATCGGATCGAATCCGAGCTCATCGGCCCCTTCAGAGTTCGCTCAAAAGGCTGGGTGGTCACCGATAGCCTTCGCCAATTAATGGGAGATCAGGCTGCGATTCAGTTCTTTCAATCGCAACTCAAGGCTACAGAGCCGGCCCTCAGGTACTATGCGGTGATCGGGATTGTGATGTCGGGAGGCAATCAGGCCGAGGCACTGAACGCGATGGAAGATGTGCAAGTCCTGACGCAAACCGGCTGCATGATGCGAAATCAGTCGCTAAAGGCGACGATCGCTGAGGCGCTTAGCGGAAGGTAGAGTGCGACCCCGTGGGACGGACGTCCCGTCCGTCAGGTGGGGTGGCATCAAATGCATCTCAAACTGCATCGATGGGTGGTCGAGAGATGGCTGGACAAGATCTCATACACAATCGGAAATTCAGCTTGCCCCACCAGACGGACGGGACGTCCGTCCCACGCGATAGAAGCTTCACAAATTGCATCGATGTTAGGTCGAGGGATGACTGGACAAGATCTCATTCGCAATCGGAAATTCAACTTGCCCGCACCGGACGGAGGGGACGTCCGTCCCACGCGATGGAAGTTTCGCAAATTTCATTGATGTTAGGTCGAGGGATGGCTGGTTAAGACCTCATTCGCAATCGGAAATTCTACTTGCCCCACCAGACGGACGGGACGTCCGTCCCCGCGCCCGGTCAGAGTGTTAGCGCTAAGCCCACCACTGCGGCGAACATCGCGATTGTGGCGATCCAGCCTACGATCTTCATTCCTTTTCCGATAACGAACGACTTCATGATCTTCTTATTCGACGACATGAACATCATCACGGTCATCACAGGTACGGAGACGATACCATTGAGCACCGCCGACCAAAAAAGTGCTTTGATCGGATTGATATGCGAGAAGTTCATTATAATGCCGAGCAAGGTAGCGGCAGCGATGATCGAATAAAACCGTTTTGCTCGATGCGGCTTATTCTCGAGTCCTCCCTTCCATCCGAACATTTCGCTCACGCCATAGGCGGCTGAACCGGCCAGCACCGGCAATGCCAACATTCCGGTGCCGATAATCCCCATCGCGAAAAGCGCGAAAGCGAACTGACCCGCAACGGGCCGTAATGCTTCAGCTGCATCGGAAGCGGTTGCAATATCGGTCTTGCCGACGGCATGCAGAGTGAGCGCTGTCCCGAGAATGATGGAGAACGATACGATATTGCTAAAGCCGACGCCGACCCAGGTGTCGAGCTTGATTCTCCTGAGCGCTCCCTGGCCTTGATGCGGAGCAACGGTAAGTGGCTTTTCATTCGGATCTTTCTTTTCCTCTTCCACCTCCTGCGATGCCTGCCAAAAGAAAAGATAGGGACTGATCGTGGTTCCTAAAACTGCGATGATCGTAACAATGTATTCTTTGCTCCACGCAATATGCGGCACAAATGTCCCCTTCGCGACCAGGGACCAGGGTACGTGGACAATGAAGATGATCGCGACGTAGGTGAAGAGCGAGAGTGTCAGCCACTTCAGCACATTCACGTATTTCTTATAGGGAACGAAGATCTCGAGTAGCAGTGAGATCATTGCGAGTCCAACGGCATATAGAACTGAAGGACCACCAACGATAAGCTTCAGAGCGGCGCCCATCGCGCCAATGTCGGCACCGAGATTTAAGATGTTTGCTCCGAGCATCAACGAGACAACCGAGTACATGAGCCAATGTGGATAATGAAGCCGCATATTACTTGCGATTCCCCTTCCGGTGACGCGGCCAATGCGCGCACTGATCTCCTGGATGACGGCCATGAGCGGGAACGTAAAGAGCATCGTCCAGAGAAGTCCGAAGCCAAACTGGGCTCCGGCCTGGGAGTAGGTGGCGATGCCGCTCGGATCGTCATCGGCCGCGCCGGTGATGAGTCCAGGACCTAATTGTTTGAAAAAACTTTGATAATCGCGGGCTGACCGATTCGCCGAAGTTTTCTCCTGTTCTTCTTCGACCTGAAGTTCTGTCATGCGATCATCATAATTGCTGATTGAAGGCTATCCTAGATATTTTCCACGTAATCCAAAGTCATGCCGAAGGTCTCGCGCTGCCCGATGTGCGCCCATATCGCGAGTCCGATACAAAGAGCACCGACGAGCCCGCCAGCGATAAGGATGCTCTCTGCGCCATATTGGGGTTCGAGTGCTTGGCGCAAAAATTTGAATAAAAGGCTGATCGGAACAAGCGCCCCGCGAGCAAAATTCGGAACTGTCGTCGCGACGGTTGCGCGAAGATTTGTTCCGAATTGCTCCGCAGCAACCGTAACGAAGATCGCCCAGTATCCGGAGCAAAAACCCATCACCGCGCAGATCATATAAAACGCGGTCGGACTTTCGCCACGCACGAGAAAATACGCCCCGATCGTCACTCCGCAACCGATGAGGAAATAGAGCATTACCTTCTTTCGACTTTTGAAGTACTGGCTCAACGCTCCGCTTGAGAGATCGCCAAGCGTAAGCCCCGCGTAAAAATAAAGGATCGTGAAGGCGACGGTAATGTTACCAGTAACGCCGAGCACTTTGGAAATTTCTGGCGCAAGACCCATCAGCAGCCCTACCATATACCATGTCGGAAGTCCGGTGCCGATGCATCGGAGATAGCGCACGAAACGATCGCGGTTATTAAAGAGGCTGAAAAACTTACCTCGAGCTACCGAAAGCGTTTTGACCTCGCTGAACAATCCCGATTCGTAAACACCGATGCGAAGGACCAGTAACAGCAGTCCAAGACCCCCTCCAACAAAATAGCACGTGCGCCAGTGATAGTTATTTGCAATGATGCCGGCAAGCACTGCGCCCGACACACCAAACGATGCAACGATCATCGTTCCGATGCCCCGCTTCTCCTTTGGAAGTAACTCGCTTACGAGCGTGATGCCGGCACCGAGTTCGCCAGCAAGCCCGACGCCGGCGACAAAACGAAGCGCGAAATAAAGCGGGATCGACTCAACAAATCCATTGGCGATGTTCGCGAGCGAATACAAAAAGATCGATCCGAAAAGCACCGAAAGTCGGCCCCGTTTGTCGCCGAGAATTCCCCAAAGGAGTCCACCGAGGAGCATACCGCTCATTTGCACATTCAGCAAGTCAAGACCAGTGTTCGTTGCTGCATCGCCCGTCAAGCCAAGTGTCGCGAGGCTCGGAATGCGGACGATATTAAAGAGTACGAGATCGTAGATATCGACGAAATAGCCAAGCGCGGCGACAACGATCGCAGCACGAATTCCCAACTGAAGATCTTTTCGAGCCATGCAAAAACAGGACGATGATGAACTTTGGCGAAAATACGGCGCGAGTTGACAGTGGCAATGGGAATCTTAGCCGAAAGAGTTTTTTTAGATTCGAAACCTACGCTTGACACCAACCACATTGTCATGAAAACGCTTTTTGATCCGGCCGTAAAACAAGAACTTATCGCTCGCGTCGAATCGGTCACAGAAAAATCAAAACGGCAGTGGGGCAAAATGACGCCTGACCAGATGCTATCGCACATCAATCAATCGCTCGCTTATCCGCTTGGGGACATCAGTGTGAAGCTGAACGAAGCGCCTGGCCTTAAGGCAAAACTTCTGACATTTTTTACCTTAACCCCACTACCGATCCCCAAAGGCAAAGCCGAGACATTTCCAGAATACAGGCGCGAAGGCACATACGACATCAACGCAGAAAAGGCGCAGTTTCGGGGCCTAATGGAAAGGATCGTGCACATGGATCAAAATGGTTTGTGGCCACCATCACCGACCTTCGGAAATCTCAATGGAGATCAGTACGGAAAGATTTTATATAAGCACGCAGATCATCACCTGAAGCAATTTGGAGCTTGAAATATGCGGCTCAGGGAGCCTCGTAACATAGAAAGGGTCTGGCTGAAAAAGCCAGGCTCTTTGATTTTTATTACTCGTCCTGTTAGAATGGCCGTTCCAATCGGAAGACGACTCGAGGAGTGTCCTTGATATCCGTTCGCCAGCTTGCACCAAGTTGCAGGCCCGAAGCAAACCCGATGCCTCCGCCAACATTATAGACGAGCGTTCCGAAGTGCAGACCCTCGAATCCCTTGAGGATCGAGCTTTCGGGTGTTATTCCGACATATCCGAAATCGTTGTTAAAGACAAGTTGGAAATCGGGGCCAAAGACCTTCGACAATTCAGCAAGATTGAATCGTAGTTCGGTGTTAATCAGCAACAGCCGGTTTCCTGCGAGAGACTTGTTATAAAGTCCCGGCAGCGTCCCCGGGCCACCGAGGAATTCGGCCTTCTGATAGGTTACGTCGCCGGTCGTAGCTTCGAAGCGAATGCGTGAATCGAAGGCGAGATAATGCATGATCGGTGCAAAATTTCTCGCGTCGATCAAATAGCGATTGAAGCCAAAGTCTACACCAGGCATGTGACCCAACTCGACCTGCGCAATACTGCTCTCACCGATCACCTGTTCAAAACTGACCGAATCGCCGAAGACATTCATCGAACGCGAGCCGTGCGGCCGCGCATGCTCTTCCTGGAATGTCAGAACAACTGAGTTCATGTGACCTACGCTGACGGCCGGATTCGGCGGCAGTACCTTGTTACCACCCCACCTGCCGTGAAATACTTCCTGTGCGCGCGAGTCATAATTATCGCCTCTCCACTCGACCTTGACCTCCTGATTACGATTGGGCCGGAATGCAATGTAACCACTGTAGCCGGCGAGTTTGTAGTAATCGCGAAAATCTTCTCGAGCAAAGAATGCGTAAGCGGCATTTTCCAGACGGTCAGCGCGCCAGCTGTCGTCGGTCGAAGTGATATTGTGGAACTCTGCACCGATTGCGAGAGTCATCGGAACGACGAAGACGTGTTCGAACACAGTGTCGGTCATTTCCTTTCGCTCACTTAGCGGAATTCTGAACTCCCCGCCAGCGAAATCCTGCCAGCGTTTATCGGCAAATCCATAGCCACCGCCAGCGTTAATGCCGAACTCGTCGTGTGGACCGAAATCGTACATCCCACTCGATCCGAGTCCCAGGAAAAGGCCATCGACACGATTGAAGTCGATCATCGAGAACGGCTCAAGATGGCTATACTGTCGCCCCTCTTCAAGTTCGGTAACCATGAAAACATGCTTGCGATGTTTCCGTTTGATGCCTTTGGTGCTTAGTTCAAAAACGGTCGAATCTTTTCCCGAATCTATCGACGCATCGTTCATCGCTGTAAATTCGTCGAGGAGCATCGAGTGCAACAATCCGGGCTTTTGCAGCGACGACCAAAGACGCGCTGCGAAGGCAGTATCGGATCCGCCATAATTGATCGAGATCGATGGGTCCATAGTCGCGTGTTCCGCGAACTGTGCCTTCGCGCTTGAACCGGCAAGTAAAAAAACAGAGAAGACGACCCAAAATTGTATCGAACGGCGCATGGAATGGCGGTGACAGGGTGAACGAACGACTAAATCAACTCACAACTATCGCAAAAGTACGGAGGGAGCGAGACGATGTTACAAGACTCGCAAATTCAGCTTAGGTCCGAATGCTCGCAAGTGCCAAGTTCTCCGCAGGTATTCGTACTAACCATAGCAGCAAGGCATTCGCAATGCCAAAAGCGATCGCGGTCCAAACATCACCTACGACGAGCGCGAGTGTTAGGATCTCAAGTTCGACGATAAGATAGATCGGGTGACGAATGAATTTATAGGGCCCACGAGCGACGAGCGTCTCCCTTTTTTTAACGAGTATCCCGGTAGTGAATCGGCGTCCGATGGTTATCATCGCCCACAAGCGCAATAACTGGACGATCGCAAACATTGCGATCGCGAGCGGGACAAGCTCCGTGCGAGGCCGTTGATAGAACTCGATGATCAAACTTGCAAAATAGAGAATGTGTAATAGGACGATCACTGGAAAATGCTTCCTGCCGGTCTCGACGTATCCATCTTCGACAAGCCGCTTCTCGTTGCCCCTCGCCCAGATCATTTCAATCAACCGCTCGAGGCCGAGAAGTCCGGTAAAGAACCAAAAAACGCCAGTCGTTACGACCACTTGAGGAGCACCAATTCGGAGCTAAATCCAGGCCCGAGCGCAGAGAGAATTCCATACGATTCCCCGATCACCTCTCCCGGCCGCATAAAGCGCTGCAGAATAAAGAAAACCGTACAACTCGACATATTTCCGTTCTCGCGCAATACATCGATCGAATGTTTCATCGTGTTCGGCGCGAGACCGAGGGCATTGTGATAGGCATCCAGCACCTTCGTGCCACCCGGATGTGTGACGTAATGCTCGATATCGGAAATTTCCAGATGATTCTGTTCGAGCAGTTCGCAGATATTCTCGCGCACGAGGCTCGTCACGATCGAAGGAATATCTTTGGAGAGTACGACCTGAAAACCCTCTGGCGTCAATAGCCATCCCATCACGTCAAGCGAATCTGGGTAGATCGTCGAGAGTGAATTCATAATATGTGGAAGAACCGGAAGAGTACTTCGCGTCTCGACTTCATCGCCGATCACGAGCGCTGCGCCTGCGCCGTCAGCAAAGAGCGCGGCGGCAATAAGATTTTCTTTCGATAGCGTCTTTTGAAACGCGAGACTGCAGATCTCTACTGCGACGATCAGCACGATCTGCTTCGGATGTGCAGTAACGTATTCGCCAGCACGAGCAAACGCTGAGGCGCCGCCGGCGCAGCCGAGACCCCAGATCGGAATGCGAACAATGTGGCGATTGAATCCTAAAATATTGAACAACCTCGCGTCGATCGAAGGGGTCGAAATTCCGGTAGTCGAGACAAAAATGACAGCGTCGATCTCCGAGACCTCACGCTGCGACCGAGCGAGCAGATCGCCGATAACCGAGCATGAAAGTTCAAGCGCGGAAGCGATGTACTTATCATTAAGCTCGGTGAAGGTGTGGCTATTCTCGTACCATTCGTAATCACCGACAAAATGTCGCTGATCGATCAGTGCGTTGTCAAAGACCGGCATGAGCCGATCGACATCGGGATAGCCGGAAAAAAGCGACCGAACAAATTGCTTTGCTTCGGCTTGAGGAAAAACGTGTGGGGGCTGAGCTGTGGCAACATTTTCGATTCTCGGCATCTAAGGCAGCATAAATTCTCGTTACAGTATCAGATCGGTCTCCAAAGCTTGTTATTCTGCTCCGTCGTCGCAACCGAATCGGTTCGCATCAGAATGTAGTTCGAACCGACAGAATCGATGATAACAAAATGTGCTCCAAGCGAGAGCGCCTGTGAGCGGATTGCAGAGTCGAACTCCGGTTGGTCCGCGATATAACGAATATCGGACCGTACGATATACTCCGTCAAACGATGGTTTTGTCGGGCACGCAACGCGTCCACGTTTACCTTTCCGTCAAGGTTGATCACATTGGGTGCTTCGAAACCGGTGATGCCGGAAGCCGTCATGCCAACAGCGCCGTCACGGTGATGATCGGCCCACAGTCCTGAATTGAACTCCGGTCCGTATTCAGTCAATGTGAAAGACTTCGCATAACGCGTGACGTTGAAGACGATCGCGGCAATCGTCAACGTTCCAGCGACCACAAAAGCGAAGGTCCGGCGAATCCGGCCCGCTTCCAACAGGTACATCTTCGCTTCGGCTATTATACTCGGTGTCACAAGGGCTACAATGATAAGCCAGAGCACCCGTAATGGATGCAAGTATCGAGTCAAAAAATGAGGGGCGCTGAAGCAGAAGACATAATAGACGAACATGAGCAGGCCTGCTGCGAGTAACGGCAGGAGTGATTGAAGGCGATAAAGCGAGACAATCTTGCGAATAGCATGCGTCCGTCTGAACAGAACTATCACAAGCGTAGCATTCAACGCAAACCATGAAAGGCTCACCCACCCAGGATAAACGTTGAAAGGAGTATAAAAGAATGTTGAAAGGATGTCGCCCAAAAGCTGGGGTCCAGTTGCTAAATTTACTTTTAGAAGACCGGCTAAGGATTCTGACTGTCCGCTTATTGGCATCAAGCTACCAAAATGAAAATAGTTAAATGCCCACCAGGGAGCACTCACAATCCCAGCCGAGGCGCCTAAGACGACCGCTGCCAAAACACTTTTTCGTTTTGTGATAGAAGCGAAGATCACTGTCACCACACACGCTGCAGCAACGATCAGGGCGCCATCGATCCGCGCCAGAACTCCGAATCCAAGGATTGCGCCGAAAACCCCGTATTTGACCAAACTGATGTCCTGGCGATCAAATAATTTTCGAGAGGCCGCGTACCATATCCCGGCAAGCATAAGTGCGGCATAGAGTCCG
>JBBSDW010000069.1:0-16827 GCA_038240295.1 Kapaibacterium sp. (SeqCode) | reverse complement strand
CTCCGGGATCGGTCGTGGTTGTTCCTGAAATGGCGGACGGCCGGTTGCTTCTGCTCAATCAATTCCGATACTTGAATCAGCGCGAATCGCTTGAGTTTACGGGAGGCGGTGTGAAGCCAGGCACGACGCTTGAAGTCGCAGCTCGCGAAGAATTGCGGGAGGAGGCTGGACTTATTGCGGGAGAGTTGATCTCGATCGGTCACTTCAATCCGATGAACGGCGCTACCGATGAACTCTGCGAAGTATTCATCGCGAGAAATGTGACGCGCATCGGCTCGCAACCGGAAGCCTCGGAAGAATTTGAGGAACGGCTGATCTCTTGTGAGGAATTGGAGGCGATGATCGGCAGAAATGAAATTTGGGATGGAATGACGCTGGCGGTTTATTCGCTTTATGCGCAACGCAAGAAATTTGAAGATAAATAACGGTTACATGAATCGATCGATAAAATTTTCGCTGCTTGTCGTAAGCTTGACGGTAATCGGCGGAGTGCTGACTTCATTTTCGAATGCCATCGATCACCGCCCGATCGTCCATCTTACATTCAAGCAGGGGGCGATCAATCGCTTGACGATAAATGAAGTGCTCAAGATCACGATGCACTTTCCGCAGGTCGATAACGATGAAGTGCGGCCCAGCACGCGGCTTACCGATTATGATTTTACGGAGACCATCGACAAGGTCAATCCCGACGGATCGGCGATGTTCTCGATCGTACTCGATTCCTTTCGCACGCGGATCATCCTTGGCGATGGCCGCAGCAAAGAAGAATTTTTCGCCTTCAGTTCGAACAGCGACGACGACATGAAGACGAAGCTGCATGACATTCGCACACTTCCGCGCGCGCAGTTTCTCGGACAGACGCTCCGATTTACGGTGGGCACTGATGGTCAGGTAAAGCATTTCGAAAACCTCGCGCAGTTTCATCAGAACAGTCTCGGTCCCGATGCCGATTACGATTTCGTCCACGCCATGCTATCCATCTCCGACTCGCTTCGTATGCAGCAGCTTTTGGAGCAAGGCTTTGGAGCAGTTGGTGCGGCAGCATCACCGACCGGAAGCCTCTTTGGAGCATCGACCGCCACCGAGATTCCCATCGAGCGAAAAATGACTGTTGCATCGATCTATGCGAAAAGTCAACACGAAGATTCGATCGTCGTAACAGGAGTGTATTCCGATGCGCCCGCTCATATTGATTATCTCGAGGGTCTTTCTGCAAACGTCGCACTCAGTGGCTACAAAGGGGGAGGGAAGGGCTATGCGATCGTTGAAAATGGAGAGGTTGTTCGCGCAGGGTATCGCGATACGAGTACGATGAAATTACAAGTCGATATCGAGACGGTGCCGGAAGAGGTTGTTCGATACGTCACGGCCTATCGCTCGCCGATCAACGTTATGCGCGGCGGCACCGTCCACCTCGAACCGGGCCGCGAGCACCGTGCGATTCCAAAAGCACCCAAGCTTGATATTGATTCGAATACGACTGTCATTGACGTTAAATGAGTTCTTAGTTCTTAGTTCTTAGTTCTTAGTTCTTAGTTCTTAGTTCTTAGTTCTTAGTTGGGGATGAATCATTCGATCTCTGCTTCGTTCCACATGGACGTGAGAGTTGGTCGATTTTTGATTTTTTTGTCCTTAACGGAGAAATAGTCTTAAACGGAGAAAGAGTCTTATGAAAAGCCGCATTGCATTTCTGCTATCTCTTTCCATTTTCTTCCTGATAAGTCATCCTTGAAATTCGCAAGCGCAGGGTCATGAACGCATCGTGCAATCGCCTTTGCACCCCGATATCAGTTTCATACAGCCGGTACCGGGCGAAGTGCTTATCGCGGGAACGGTGGCGGTGATCAAATTCGCTAGCTGGAGTCCGCCGGATACCGTCACCTATTCCCTTGATGGAGGTGTGCATTGGAATCTCGTCGCCATCCTTCCGCCATCTGGGCCCCCGACCACCTACAACTGGACGGTACCTGACGGAAACTCGAAGACCGTTTATTTGAGAGTGATCGAAGCAAGCGGTATTGGTGGCCAGAGCCAACCTTTCACGATCAAACCAGCTGGAAGTGCGGTCTCGAATGCAGCGGTGCCAACGCAGTACACGCTCGGCCATAACTTTCCGAATCCTTCGACGGGATTGTCGAGCATCACCTACGCGCTGCCGGAGCGAGCTTTCGTAACACTTTCGGTTAGCGATCTGCTTGGAAGGGAAGTGCGACGCGTTGAAAACACGACGCTCGGTTCGGGCAGCTATCAATCAAAAATTGATATGAGCGGACTTCCGAATGGAACCTACGTCTATACGCTCCATGCCAACGATCATATTTTGCAAGGCAAAATGATCCTCGCAAAATAATTTGTGACTCAGTAGCTCCCCGACCCCAGCACGTAAGGTTAACCGAGTCCCCAACTAAGACCTAAGACCTAAGAACTAAGAACTAAAGAATTTTCGCCGTACTTTTGCTCTCTCCGAATCGCGCTGCTCCGGCTCGGAGCGTATGTTCTTTAACGCTGAAGTCTCATGAATCGCAGGATCTTTATTAAGGGCGCGATCGCAGCGGGTGCTGTGTCGCTGGCTGGGATCGATTCGCTGGTGGCGCGCGAAGCACGAATAAAATCGGGTGCGCGCTTTTCCCCGACGCCTAATTCTCCAGGCTTTGTGCTTGTTAAGCCCGGACAAACAGAGCAAGCGCTCTGCGATTCACTCATCACACAAGCGAAGGCTAACGGCGCATCGTATTGCGATGTTCGTCTTGTCCGCTATCTGACACAGTCGGTTGGTGTGCAGGATAAAGTTGTGACCGGTATTTCCGATAACGAGTCCTATGGCATCGGAGTCCGCGTGATCAAAAATGGTACATGGGGATTTGCTGCTTCGCGAAATGTTTCAGCCGATAGCGGCCGTACATTGGTCGATGACGCTTGCGGGATGGCTGCCGCGAATGCAAAACTTCAGACGGCTCCCCTCGATCTTGCACCGGTTGACGCTGTGACGGCCGAATGGAAGACTCCGATCAAGAAAAATCCATTCGATGTTTCGTTCAAAGACCGCGCACAGTTCCTGCTCGATATGCATGCGCTTGCTGCGACGGTGGATGTTTCGGGCAAGAAGCTCTACGTGAATTCCTGGATGAGCTGCGCACGCGAGGAAAAATATTTCGCATCGAGCGAAGGTTCAAAGATCTGGCAGGAGATCACGCGCATCGATCCTGCGTCCTGGCTCACCGTTGCAAATCCTCAGAACGGCGAGTTCGCCTCACGCGCACTCTTTGTGCTTCCACAAGGCCGTGGATATGAATACATCGAAGATTACAACTACAAGGACGAGATCAAGCAAGCCGCGCGAGATGCGCATGAGAAGCTGACGGCAACAAGCGTCGAGCCGGGCAAGTACGATCTCATTTTGCATCCGACACATCTCTGGCTGACGATCCACGAAAGTGTCGGACACCCGACAGAACTCGATCGCGCGCTTGGCTACGAGGCCAACTTCGCAGGTACGAGTTTCGTCACTGTCGATAAGCTCAAGGATTTTACCTACGCCACCGACTTGGTCACGATCGTTGCCGACCGAACGCAAGCGGGTGGACTTGCGACGGTTGCATTCGATGATGACGGCGTACCAGCCGAAGAATATCCGATCATCGACAAAGGACAATTCGTTGACTATCAAACGACGCGTGAGCAGGCAAAGATGATCAAGGAAGCGAAATCGCATGGGCAGTCGTATGCCCAGGGATGGTGGAACATCCCGTTTCAGCGCATGCCGAACGTGTCGCTCAAGCCGAACGAGAAGCCGTTCTCCTTGCAGGATATGATCAAGGATACCGATCGCGGAATTCTCATCATGGGGAATTCAAGTTATTCGATCGATCAGCAGCGATATAATTTTCAGTTTACGGGACAGGTAGCCTACGAAGTGAAATCGGGCAAACTCGGAAAGATGCTTCGCGACGTGGCCTATCAATCGACGACGCCAAAATTCTGGAAATCGCTCGATGCGCTTTGCGATAAATCGGAATACATGCTTGGGGGTGCGATGAACGATGGCAAGGGCGAGCCGATGCAATCGAATCCTGTATCGCACGGATGTCCGCCAGCACGCTTTGCAAATGTCCGCGTGATCAATACGAAAGCCGAGGCCGCCGTCGCGAAGCACACGAGCATGATAGACTACGAATCATAAGATCGAAGGAAGAACAACACCAGAATCACTATGCACAACGACGTTCTCTCGATCGATGATTTGCAGGCGATCGCGAAAAAAGTGATCGGATATAGTAAGGCCGAGTGGTCCGAAGTTGAACTGACAAGCGGACACTACGGCAACTTGCGTTACGCCGCAAATACGGTAACGACAAGCGGCTCCCATGTCAATACAAATGTCTCGATCACGGCTGTCAATGGTAAACGGGCTGGATCGGTGACGACGAACGATCTCTCGGAAGATGGCTTGCGTCGTGCGGTCAAGCGGGCTGAGGAGATCTCCACGCTTGCGCCCGAGAACGAAGAGATCATGCCGCCGCTGCCTTCGGGCCAATCCTACGTTCGCTCTGCCGCGTACGATCAGGCGAGTACCGACCGTGATTACACTGCCAACGAGCGCGCGCGCTTCGCGGAGCTTGCGATCAAAGAGGCGAATTTGCGAAAGCTGCAAACCGCTGGATTTATCGAATCGAGCACGCAGCACCGTGCCTATCGCAATTCGAAGGGACTCGCGATCGGCGATGAACATACTCGCTCGGTCTATTCGACGACGATGCGCGCACTCGATGGGGCTTCCAGCGGATGGAATAAATCGGCATCGCATGCGATCGCGCAACTCGATCCCCAGTCGATCGTAAGGAGGGCAGCGGAGAAGTGCGTTGCCTGGAATAGTCCCCGCGAACTCGATCCGGGCACCTATAAAACGATTCTTGAACCTTCGGCCGTTGCCGACATGATGCAAAATCTCGAGGGCTCGCTCGATGCGCGCGATGCCGAGGAAGGCCGAAGCGCTTTTTCGCGGCCGAACGGTACAACTGCGATCGGCGAGCAACTCTTTAGCGAGGAGATCCATCTTTATTCCGACCCGAATCATCCGCTTGTTCCATCGTCGATCTATGCAGGCGGCGGCGAGGCGCTTACGGCAACCGACTGGATCAAGGACGGTAAACTCAATACGCTCCGCCGCTCGCGCTTCTGGGCGCAGAAATCGGGCAAGCCTTCGGTGACGGGTTCATCGAATCTCATTCTTGACGGCGGCACCCAGCTTCCCGATGACTTCCTCTATAATATTAAAGAGGGCTTACTCATCACAAGTTTTTGGTATATCCGCGATCTCGACAACCAGACGTTGCTCAAGACCGGCCTCACACGCGATGGGCTCTTTTGGATCGAAGATGGAAAGATCCAGTATGGAGTCGTGAACTTCAGGTGGAATGAATCGCCGATCACACTGCTCAAAAATGTCATCGACTTCTCGCGCCCGGTCAACGCCGCTCCCCGCGATGGGTGGGACGGCGAGCCAATGCTAATACCGATGCTCTACGTCTCGGGATTCAATTATTCAAGCATCTCAGACGCGATCTGAGATAAAGCGCCACGCGGACGCTCTTCTTTAGAATAAGATGTTTGGTACCCTTTCGGGCACTATATTGGCTTGGAATACGTTTTAAAGACTTGGCTGGAGATTCTGTTTTGCGCCGGAGGTTGTAGCGTACCCGGTTCCAAAACTCGTGTCTCACGATAGCGCGGGTCGGCAAGCGTTCATGAAAAAAGTTTATACACACTCGGTCGCCATCGGTTTCATTTAGAAACAATGACCGCTCTTTCCAGATACCACCTCCAGTTGTCGAATAACAAGCGCAAGTAGGCATTTTACAACCAGAAGTTGCGGATTTTGGCTTGTTTTCGAAGGATTCTCTGACTAACTTTGTGCCGTCGCAAAAGTCATTTTGAATCAATTCATCCACGCGAAATATGTCAACTACCAAGCTCATCGGCAACAAGATCGCCGCCGCACGAAGGAAAATGAACATTTCTCAAGCACAGCTTGCGCAGGATCTATTCCTGAGCTCGCAGGCTGTGGGAAAGTGGGAGCGCGGAGAATCCATGCCCGACATCGTCACATTCAGCAGGCTAGCTGAGATTCTGGGAGTTGACCTCAATTATTTTTCAGAAAATTTTCCGATCGCGCCCGTTGAAGAAACTGTCGATGAGTCTTCGAATCGCGACTCCAATAGCCAAACTCTTCAGTCAAATGCCACGCCGTTCGTCGCAAATTTCATCGGGAGCAACCTTCCCAAAAGCGACTTCGCGGGCGTGACCGCGCATAACGGAAAATTTACAGGAAGCGCGCTACGAGGCTCCGATTTTTCAGGCGCCGACCTGACTGGCAGCTCGTTCAAGGCGAGCGATGTGCGCGAAGCCAATTTTGACGGTGCCAATTTGACAGACTGCAACTTTTACACGCTTGACCTTTCGCGTGCGAGCTTCCATAAAACCATTCTTGTGCGCACGAATTTCAGCGCGTCGAGCTTGACCGGGGCCAAATTCGCTGATTGCAAACTTACCGATGTCAAATTGAGCCTGACGGATCTCAGAACAGCATTGTTTGAAAACTGTGTTTTCGAGGGCGTCGATTTCGAAAAATCCGATCTGCGCGGGATGCATTTCGACGGGCAGACCTTCATCGGAGTGAAGTTTGATAATTCGTCAATTACTGGAGTAACGCTTAGCGGTGCAACACTTCGAAATGTCTCGTTTCGTGCTACGCATGCTGTGACGAATAAATATTACCGCAGCCTCAAAACGATCAGCTTTGACGGAGCCCAAATGGACAAACTAACCTATGCCGTGCTCAAAGGCTTTGATGTCGATATGTCAAAGGTCAGTGTGATTCAGGGCTAATGGCAAGGCGGCGCACGGTTTGTTTGCGGCAAGCTATCCGCAATTCGTTGCTGGCCGATATAATGTCCGCTCGGGGTACCAGCACACCTGGAACCATTCCGTACTATTGAAGAGCTTCACGGCGATCTGAGTCGAATGTACACTCAGACGGAAGATGGCGTCCTCGCCTCAACTGATCAAGGCGTTAGCTGGGGCTCGCTCTGGGGTCTAGGGAATCGGGTGAGCGGTACGGCTGGATATTGCAAAGGCTTTTATCAGAGGGGAAAGTTTGTATACGCTACGGAGTATTACGATCCCGGCCAACCCGCCCGATTGTGGTTAAGCACAAATGGAGGCATGCCGACTCCTCGACTTGCGCTTTCGAGTGTGGATAATCGAGCTCAAAGTGGCGCCACGGCAGGGGAGTATGTGAAGGTGCGCGTTCGGTCACCGCTTGGGTTGCCGAGATTGTTTGCAGCAGATTCAGTGAGCACTTCGATCTCGTTTGACAGCGATATGCTTTCGTTTGTTAGCGATAGCACTGCGCCGGATTGGCAGGTTCGAATTATTTTGGAAAGCGGAGGCAGGATAAAAGTTAGGTTACTGAAGCAGGCCGGTGCCAGCGTAAAGGTCGATACGACGATTGCGTGGCTAAATTTTCGTGCGAACCTTGCACGGCAGCTTACGAGCGCGGTGACGTTTAACGAAGTTTATTGGGACGCCGACACGAGCTTTGGCGATTGCGCGATTGCTTCGCTCGGCTCGGGAGATTCGGTTCAGGTTTCAGTGACGCTCTCCTGTGGCGATTCCATCGTTTTAGCCCATCTGGATCATTGGCCATTGTTCGAGGTGCTTGAAGTCGAGCCGAATCCTGCGACGAACCAGCTTCGTATTTCAACTATCAATCGACTGACTCTGCCGATACAAGCAACGCTCTACGGTGCGCTCGGCAACGCCCGTTTGGAGGATGAATTCACCGGTGCCGAAGCCACGCGATCAACACGTGCAGCCTCCCCAGTGGCAACTACTTGCGTCTCTCTGAAGGCGCAACCGCCGCGACGCAAAAGGATGTCGTTCGGCATTAACCACCCCAAACCCCTCCTTCAAAATGAGAGGCATTGATCATACGCCAAACCCTTCGTTCAAAGTAGGGCTTTCGTCAAATTCTTGTCGCAATGCGAACTTATAGCCCTTGATGAAAGTTATTTGCGCGCTTGCATTCGGATTCCGGTGACGGGGTTCGGCGGTAAGATTGGAGTGGTAGTTCAGTTGGTTAGAACGCCTGCCTGTCACGTAGGAGGTCGCGGGTTCGAGTCCCGTCCGCTCCGCATCTTTAAACGGCGCAAATGCGGCGCCGAAAAATCTCGCATTTTCAACGTCCCCACTCGGGGACGTTCTTATTTTTGACCTGGGCCTAAATCACTAGGCCGTCTGGCTCGTTATTTTCTTTACTCAGAGCCACATTGTAAAATCCGTGTTTCGAACGCAAATTGCTACTTGAGTATGAAAAAATATCAACGGTCTGCCTCTTTTGGAATCGTCGGACTCCTTATCATCGGAGCCACCGCATGGGTCGGATCACTTCAATCGTGCGCCGCGATCAATGCATTGACCAATCTTGCACATCTACAATTCAAGATCCAGAACGTCGGACACATCACGCTGGCAAATATCGACGTAACGAACAAACACTCGATCAGCGACTTTGGCGTCATGGATGGCGTCAACCTGCTTAATGCATTTCAAAGTGGACAATTCCCGCTCGGACTCACGATCAACGTCGCTGCGATGAACCCGAACCCTGCAAACCAGACCTACAACGCAGTGCAGCTTACCGACTTTCCGTGGACGCTGATGCTCGATGGTCACCAGACGATCTCCGGTGGTATCGGCTCGGCGCTCTCTGTTCCGAACGGTGGCACGACCGAAATCCTTCCGCTGACGGCATCGGTCGATCTCAAGAAATTCTTTGCCGACAAAGGTTATAACGACATCATCAATCTTGCGACGGCGTTGTCGGGGCAGGGTGGAGCATCACACGTCCAATTGCTTGCCCAGCCAACGATTGGCACGCAATACGGAAGCTTCAAGTATCCGAATCAGTTGACGATCGTCAACTCTGAATTCCGAGGCTAAAGTATCGAGCCTTTAACACAAGATCAAATGCGGCCGCGCGGGATCATCATTGCGATCGATGGTCCGACCGCCTCAGGAAAGAGTACGACAGCCAGGCGTGTCGCAAGCGCGCTTGGCTATTTGCACCTTAACACCGGTGCGATGTACCGCGCCGTGGCCGTGCTCGCCGAGACGCATGGCATTGACGAACCGAACGAGAACCTCTCGCAAGCGCTCAAGCATGCCGAGATCACCTTCGATGAATCGGGCGGTGTTCAACTCAACGGTGAGAACATTGCCCATAAAGTTGGCCACCCCGACATTGCGCTCAAGGCAAGCGAACTCTCGACTCTCCCTTTTGTCAGAGATCATCTCGTCGAAAAACAACGAGAGATCGGCAGATATGGCGGCGTAGTCCTCGAAGGCAGGGACATCGGTACCGTCGTGTTCCCCGATGCCGAACTCAAGGTTTTTCTGATCGCAGATCCAGCAGCGCGAGCCGCAAGAAGGCAGCGCGAAATGGAAGAAAGCGGCCGCCACATTGAACTCGAAGCAATGAAAACCCAACTCGCCGAACGTGACAAGCGCGACCGCGAGCGAAAGCTAAGTCCCTTAAAAAAAGCTGCTGATGCAATCGAGATCGACACTACTTCTTTAACGATCGAAGAGCAAGTGGCGAGAGTGGTCGAATTAGCTCAACGAAAATTGTTATAGGGCCTCCAGGCGCTGAAGGAGGCCTCAGAGAAAGAATGACTCGTGTGCGTCTTGCTCAGCGCAATCGAGCTTGATTCCCATCAGCCGGAACGGCCTGTCCCACATCGTTCGTTTAATCCTTAATGACAGTAACGGTCGATAAGAATTCAGGGTTTTGTTGGGGCGTTGTTCGCGCGGTCGATTTTGCCGAGCGTGAACTTCACGAGCAAAGAGCTAATGGCGAACAGCCAAAACTTTACTCGCTGGGTGATATTATTCACAATCCTGTCGAAGTGGATAGGCTGGGCGACGAAGGTCTGGAATCGATCTCTAACGCAGACTTCGAGCGCATCGCTGCCGAAAATGCGAAATCTGGAAAGAGCGCTAAAATTCTTATCCGCGCTCACGGCGAACCACCTGCTACCTACGCAAAGCTTCGGTCACTCGGACTTGAAGTGATCGATGCGACCTGTCCTGTCGTAACCAAAGTGCAGGAGCGGATTCGGAAATTCTACGATAAACAGTTTCAGATCGTAATATTCGGCAAACGCGATCATGCCGAGGTCATCGGACTTCGCGGCGTCGTCAACGATGAAGCGATCGTTGTGAAGAATGTTGAGGAGGCGCTCGATCAGGTTCTGCTCGATAAACCGACCGTTCTCTTTTCGCAGACCACGATGGACCGCCCGACGTTTCGAGCGATCCGCGATGCGCTAAAAGAACGTATCAAAGATCTCGTGATCGCCGAGATGGAAGAAGACGCAGTCGAATTTCACGCGAAGGATACGATCTGCGGTCAGGTTTCCGGACGAGAGACGAAGCTCGCCGATTTCGCGCGGGCGAACGATGTGATGATCTTTGTCGCCGGCCGGAATAGCTCGAATGGGAAGGTTCTCTTTCATATCGCCGAAGCCGCCAATCCAAAAACATACTTCATCGAAGACGAGCGCGAACTCGAAATCGTGTGGCTCACCGGAGCAGAAAATGTCGGAGTCAGCGGCGCCACCTCGACGCCACAATGGCTGATGCAACGCGTAGCCGACGCGATCTATACTCTCTGCGGCGAGCCTGAGAAAGCGAGCTTATTGCCAGTGGTCGGATGAGCTGAATGCATAGAACGTACTTGGCAGACTTCAAGTTGTCCTAAATATGCCCGTCTAATAATATGAGCACCTACCGACTGAATGCTGACGATCTGAATGCTTCCTTTATTGAAACAATAAGGACACAATTCAATCATAAGGAGATCGAGATCACAATCGTAGAGGAGGATGCAACAGAATTCCTCCGTTCAAGCCCTAAGAATCACGAGCGACTGTTGAGGTCGATTGAAAGACTGAATAATCGTGATGGACTAATTGAACTTGATATTTCGAACTTCGATTGAGACGGGTACTCTTCACAGCCGAAACACTCGAAAATCTTATTTACTGGGCAAAGCATGCTATAAGCTCGCTTGCCAATCGAATTGATTGGCGGAAGATCCTCGCATAGTTTCGAAAATTTCGAACTCGTACGTTCTACTTTAGCAACTCCTTTTAGCGGGCTGGGCAAGCCTGAGCCATTGAAGTTTGAATATCATGGATTCTGGTCACGAAGAATCTCAGCTGAGCACCGCCTTGTTTATCGTGTTACAAACGAGTGGATAGAAGTGGCTCAGTGCAGAAAACATTATTGATCACCTCTATCTGATACCACTCAATGCGCAAAGCACTATTCATCGCCTCCATCCTAATCGGTCTTGTCGGTATCATTTGGTTGGGTCAGGGAATCGGCATTATCCATGGGAGTGTGATGACGAATGAATCGAAGTGGGCGATCATTGGAGGTGTGATGATCGTCGTCGCCATAGGACTGTTCGCTTTTGCTCGAAAGAAGTGAGCGCGTTGGCGTTCGTGAAAGATTCTTCACGAGGTTTCCTCAACTTCTGGGATTGACGATGCGTTGAGATCCCTCGCAGAATGTTGCAAGCACGGGCCGAGCTCAGATGAGCGACGCGATCAAAGGATTGTGCGAGCAATTCCTTCAGTGGAAAAATCAGTAGAAAAACTAAGCTGCAGCCTGCTTCAATGCTGCTCTGATGAGTGACTGCAACGCACGGCCTGCTTCCGGATCGCTGCGCAAAACTGCTTGTATCGCTTTTTCGGCCATCGCTCGTGGATAGCCGAGCGCAATTAGAGCCTGAATGGCATCGGCGCGGAAATTTGTTTCGCCGGATGGAGCAGACTGAGTCGCGAACTGAGAAAATTCTTCTTTGACAAGTTTATCGCGAAGTTCAACGATCAGGCGTTCGGCGGTCTTTTTCCCTACACCGGGAATCCCAGTCAGTCGGTGGATATCGCTTGTCCGAATGGCTTCGCGCAACGTGTCTGGTCCGGTTGACGAAAGGATCACTAATCCGGTTTTTGGTCCGATACCGCTTACTGCAATGATCTGATCGAAAACCGTGCGTTCGTCGATGTCGGAAAATCCGAAGACTGTCAGCGAATCTTCACGAACGATCAGCCGTGTAATGACTTCGTATTCGCTGCCGATTGCCGGTGCGCGTTCGAAGGCCTGCTGCGTGCAGAGCACTTCATAGCCCACGCCATTTGCATCGAGCACGAGGGTAAATGGGATCTTATGTCGGACGATACCTCGGACGAGAGCGAGCATTTAGCGGTCAGTGGTGTGCGGGTCTTCTATATTCGCTGCACGAATTCGTGCTACGAACTTCAAACCATGACATCACAACTATCTTTCCCTCATCGCTCGGCTGCATTTTGCGTGGCTTTATTGCTGCTCGCTGTCCTCAATCCATCGAGCGGTTTTTCGCAGACTGCATTCCTTGGCTATTCCGATTCCTTAACGGTGCTTGAACGCCAGCGAGAGGCGAGGCTATCCGAACGGATCAAACCCGAGGAGCTGGATTCACTCGTAAAGTTTCTCGCGTCTGAGAACAGGATCGCCGGATCGGAATCCGATCACCGAGTTGCAATGCGCTCAGCAAAAATGCTCGAGGATGCTGGCCTGTCTGTGATTACATATCCTTATCACGTTTATCTGCCCTACGCGACTACGGTGAGCTTAGAAATGACTTCGCCGATCAAAAAGAAATTTATACTGAAAGAGAAAATCTACCCCGGTGAGACGAAAGCGAACGGACCGGAATATCCCTGGGCGAATGGCTATTCGGGAACAGGCGCAGTGCAGGCTCCGGTCATTTTTGTTAACTACGGGTTGCAGGCAGATTATACTGCGCTCGATTCGGTGCATGTTTCGGTCAAAGACAGGATCGTAATTGCGAGATATGGCCGAAGCTATCGAGGGATCAAAGCCAGGCTCGCAGAAGAGCACGGCGCTGTCGGACTATTACTCTATAACGATCCGGGCGGTGATGGATATGCGACAGGCGATGCCTATCCTGACGGTGCGGCGCGCTCGATGGATGGCATACAGCGCGGCTCGGTATATAACGGACACGGTGACCCAACGACGCCGGGATATGCTTCAACGCTCGATGCTCCACATGTCTCGCCCGATTCAGGCGAAGTGCTTGCGAAAATTCCGGTGATGCCGATCTCAGCCGCGATAGCGCAGGAGATTTTATCGGCAATGAATCCCTCTGCAATTCCGGAAAACGGCTGGCAAGGATACCTGCCCTTGCGCTATCATTTGGGCGGAGAGCTGCCGATCGTTAAGCTCACTGTGCAAACGGATGGAAAGTCGAGGGATATCTGGAACACGGTCGGCACCGTGACGGGCAGCGAACTGCCTAATGAATGGATCATCGTTGGCGGACATCGGGACGCATGGGGTCCCGGCGCCGAAGATAACGGCTCAGGGGCGGCTGCAGTGATTGCCGCAGCACGCGCCGTCGCTGCACTCGCGCATGAAGGCATTCGGCCAAAGCGATCGATCCTGTTTGCGCTTTGGGACGCAGAGGAGTGGGGGCTCATCGGGTCGACGGAATTTGTCGAACAATTCGGAAGAGAACTGACCTCGCGTGCACTACTCTATATCAATGAGGACGAATGCGCCACAGGCCATCACTTCGATGCTTCAGCCGATCCCTTGTTGCGAAGTTTTGTATGGGATGTAACTGCTTCGATTGCCGATCCGAGTGGAGGCTCGATTTATGACCGATGGAAAGCAAACTGGACTGCCGGTCTTAAACCGGAGAATGTAGTCGGCAGACCACCAATCGGCTTGCTTGGAGGCGGCAGCGATTTTACAAGTTTCAACGGACATATCGGCGTGCCGTCGATCAATCAGGGATTTGATGGACCGTTCGGTCAGTATCACTCGGAACACGACAGTTATTATTATGTCAAGCACTTCGGCGACACGAGCTTTGTGTATCACGCGCTCATTGCAAAATTGATGGCCGTCGAAGCGTTGCGCATGGCCAATGCGGAGATCCTCCCGTATGATTACGGCGAGCTCGCTTCGAGCATTCAACTTTTTGCCCACAACCTATCACTCGAAACTCCGAAGGCGTGGGCCGATTCTGAAAAGTTCGTAACGCTCGACACGGCGCTTTCACGAATGAAAGCGGCTGCAACAACAATGAACCAAATGCTTGCTAATTCTAGCGCGATGAGTTTGGGTGTGCGGCATCAGTTAAATCAGCAATTGCGAAAACTGATCTATGTCTTTGTTCCGATCGGTGGAATACCGAACGATCCGTGGACCCACGATCAGCTCGTCACCAGCGATCCGGGTAACGGCTATGCCGATCTTACGCTGCCGGGATTGCATGCATCGCTCAAGAAAAATGCGCAACAGGAATTCGATGATCAACTGCTCGCATTGACGGCAAGCACCGAAGGAGCGACGCGCGAGATCGCATCACTCACGCAACTTTTTCTCAAAGGCAAATAAACCGAAGCACAAGGAATGCAACGCGCAGCCCGCTTGTATATTTGCACCAATAGCGGCAACAAACGAGAGCGTGGCAAAAGCGATACGGGGTGGGAAAAAATCGAGAGTGGTACCGAGGCGGCTTGAGAACGCACGACAGCTTTATGCGGGGCTCGCAAAACTTGTTCGGCCTGAAGAACTTCCTCCTGTCGATGTCGCCGAACGAATATTTGGTGACGGACTTCGTGTCGTGAGCGAACATCTGCCGGGCGCTTCGAGCGTCGCGGTCGGACTTTGGGTCAATGCCGGCTCGCAGGATGAGCCAAAATCCAAAGCGGGGATTGCGCACTTTATCGAGCACATGGTTTTCAAAGGCACCGCCGGCAAGTCGATGCGTGAGATCATGCGCTCGATCGAATCGCGCGGCGGCGTGCTGAATGCGTTCACAACGAAAGAGCACACCAGCTACTATACATGGTCGCGCACGACAGAACTTGCACATGCCGTCGAGATACTTTTCGAACTTGCCGCGCGCCCGATGTTCACCGATCGAGACATCGAACGCGAGAAGTCAGTGGTGATCGAAGAGATCAATGGCATCGACGATGAGCCGGACGAACTCGTGTTCGATCTTTTCGAGAAAGAATTATTCGGCGAGCATCCGCTCGGAAAACCGATTATTGGGACAGCGAAATCTGTCGGATCGCTGACGCGTGAGGATCTGCTGAGGTTTCATCAGAGGCATTATCGTACGCGTGAGATCGTACTCGTTGCAAGCGGCGCTCACCGGCACGGAGAATTGTTCGAGGCAGTCGGAAAATCCTATCAGCATTTGAATGATGGGACCGCACGTCGATTGCCCGAACAACCCAAACGTCGTCATAAGGCTCCGCTCGAAAGTGAGATCAAGCGAATGGGTGGGCAGCAGGCGCACATCATTCTCGGGCGCCGCGCGCCAGGGGCGAAGTCGCGAGATCACATGGCGATCAACGCGCTCGTAACCCTCCTCGGAGTAGGAATGGGCAGCCGCCTGAATCTCAGACTTCGGGAAGAGATGGGGCTCGCGTACGATTCGACGGCGTTCTATTCACCGTTCGAGAAAGAAGGGACGATTGGGATCTACGTTGCGACCGCGATCGAGAATCGCGATCGAGCCGTGCTCGAAATGCGCAGGATCGCTCGCGGTCTCTTTTCGAAGCCGATCTCGCAGATCGAGCTTAACCGCACCAAGGACCAGCTGATCGGCGGAGTGCTGCTTTCGCTTGAGGCTGTGACAAATCGCATGATGCGGCTTGGCCAAAACGAGCTTTATTATCGCGCGTACATCCCGGTCGAAGAAGAGCTTGAGAAGGTAGCTCAACTTACGCTCGAAGATGTTCGCCGCGTTGCCGATGATTTTTTTAAGGACGAAAGTAAACTTTCGCTTGTTTCGGTGCTGCCTCATCCGGAGGAAAGGGACGAATAGCGGAAATTGAGACGTTGATTCGCACCTGATTTTGCTAAACAGAGACTTTTCCAAGATTGAGATGAAGATTGGAGTACCTCGCGAGATAAAGTCAAATGAAAACCGTGTCGCCCTCACCCCATCCGGTGCGGAGATCCTGACGATGCACGGCCACACCGTCTATGTCGAGACGAACGCAGGTGTTGGCTCAGGCTTCAAGAATCAGGAATACATCGATGCAGGCGCGCACTTGCTTCCGACTGCGAAGGATGTTTTCGATGGCGCCGACATGATCATGAAAGTCAAAGAGCCGATCGCGCAGGAATACGCGCTCATCCGTCCGGGACAGCTGCTCTTTACCTATTTCCACTTCGCGGCCAATCGTGATCTTACTGACGCGATCATCAAATCGAAGGCGACCGCAGTGGCCTACGAGACAGTCCAGCGCACGGATAATTCGTTGCCGCTACTCATTCCAATGTCCGAAGTTGCGGGACGCATGGCACCGCAGGAAGGCGCGAAATATCTTGAGAAAACTCACGGTGGACGCGGTGTATTGCTCGCAGGAGTGCCGGGTACGGAACCAGGAAACGTGGTCGTGCTTGGCGGTGGGGTCGTCGGTACGAATGCTGCAAAGATCGCCGCAGGGCTTGGCGCACAGGTGACCATACTCGATTCAAATCTTTATCGTCTTCGTTATCTCGATGACGTGATGCCGAAGAACGTAGCGACGATGATGTCGAATCCGTACAATGTTCGCAAGGTCGTTAAAAATGCCGATCTCACGATCGGTGCTGTGCTGATTCCCGGCGCGAAGGCCCCGCACCTCGTGACGCGCGATATGCTCAAGGACATGAGGGAGGGCT
>JBBSDW010000068.1:0-16890 GCA_038240295.1 Kapaibacterium sp. (SeqCode) | reverse complement strand
GATCTCCAACGCCTCCGCCAAGGATTTCCGCATTCTCAAAACACCCAGCCCGCTGCCAAAACCTCACCCAACCGCTCCTTCGCAGGAGAAGCTTTTATTTTAAAGTCGGCGGACGAAAGTGCGCAGGCGATACCCTCCAAATCGGCATAGACAATCACAAGAAAGCATCTGCCATTACCAACCAGCACCGAACAATAAAATCTCCTCTCCTGCGAAGGAGGACTTTTATTTTAAAGTCGTTGGACGAGAGTGAAAAAAGGCATCCTTGTTTGAGGATGCCTTTTTCGATTCCTGCTGTTGGAGGCGGTCAATGAACTCACCATCTGCGGATCAGAGAGCGAAATCGAGAACGATCGACACTGATGTCCTTGTGCTCGGTTCGGGCAGCGCTGGACTTTTTTTTGCGATACAGCTTGCGCTCCACTCGAAGCTCAAGGTGCTTGTCATCACAAAAAAGGAGCGATCGGAATCGAATACGAACTACGCGCAAGGCGGAATTGCGAGTGTGATCGATCCGGCCGATTCGTTCGATGCGCATGTGCGCGATACGCTGATCGCCGGCGCGGGACTTTGTCATCGCGATGCTGTTGAAATCCTTGTGCATGAAGGTCCCGAACGGGTCAGAGAACTGATGGAGCTTGGCGCACGATTTACCAAGTCGCGGCGTGGTACACTCGATCTTGGAAGGGAGGGTGGGCACTCTGCAAATCGGATCATCCATGCGCATGACCTTACTGGCAAAGAGATCGAGCGAGCGCTGCTTGCCTCCGTTGAGGCGCACAAAAATATTACCGTGCTCGAGGATCACTTTGCGATCGAGCTGCTCACCGATCATCAGCGCTCGGACAAAACGAAGAAAGCCTCAACGCCAACGTGCTACGGCGCTTACGTGCTTCATGAGGTTTCGGGTGAGGTGAAAGTTGTTCGCGCACGCTATGCCGTCATGCTTGCGACGGGCGGTGCTGGGCAGGTCTATTTGCATTCGACGAATCCTTCGATCGCGACGGGCGATGGAGTCGCGATGGCTTATCGTGCCGGTGCCATGCTCGCGAATATGGAGTTCATTCAGTTTCATCCGACCACGCTTTATGCGGCCGAGGCAAAGTCGTTTTTGATCTCGGAGGCAGTTCGCGGTGCAGGCGGCGTACTTCGCAATCTGCGTGGCGAGCGATTTATGACCGAGTATGACCCCGAGCGAATGGAGCTTGCGCCACGCGATATTGTCGCGCGCGCGATCGATGGCGAGCTAAAGAAAAATGGTGATCCGTTCGTTTATCTTGACGTATCGCATTTGCCGGCGAATAAGCTCAAATCGGAATTTCCAAATATCTACGCAACGTGCAAAGCGCTCGGGCTCGATATCACCAAAGAGCCTATCCCGGTGGTGCCTGCCGCGCATTATAGCTGCGGAGGTGTCGTGACCGATCTTTGCGGGCGCACAAATATTAACCGTCTTTACGCATGCGGCGAAGTTGCGATGACGGGCGTCCATGGCGCGAATCGGCTCGCGAGCAATTCGTTGCTCGAGTCGCTTGTCTTTGCTTACCGATCGGCGCACGATCTGCTGAAAAATATCAAGCAAAAAAAGCTCGCACCGAACACGATCGCGATCATGCCGTGGGACGAATCGGGGACGGAGAACGCGGAGGAGTGGGTCGTGATCGAACACGACATCGAGGAGATCCGGCAGCTGATGTGGGATTATGTCGGGATCGTGCGAAGCACCTATCGTTTGAAGCGATCGGAACGGCGGATCAAAGTTATACGTAAAGAGATCGAAGAATATTATCGCAGGACGCGCGTAACTGTGCCGCTCCTGCAACTCCGCAATATCGCTGACGTAGCTTTCCTGATCGTACAATGCGCCCTCAAGCGCAAGGAAAGTCGCGGACTCCATTATACAACCGATCATCCGAAGACCGATAATCATCACTGGCTTCACGACACGATCGTTCAAAAAATTTCGTAACATTCAACGCATGCCTTCTCTGAAAAAGAAATCACCAGCGACTGCATCAAAGCGTGCGCAAACTTGGAATAAATCTATCACGATGAAGCAATCGTCGAAGTCCGGAAACATCAACGACGGCGGAGCAATGAAGAGCAAGGGTGCGGTGAGTGTAAAAGGAGAGAAGCTATCGAAGAATGCGAAGCAGATCGTGACGTCTCGAAATATTTTCGTCGTGCCGAGCCAGAAAGAACGTGTGCTGCAGCCCGAGAAAAATTTTCTGGGATTGCCCGAAGAAGCGAGCAACTATGAAAAAAGCAAAGTCGTCATCATCTCTGCGCCTTATGAGAAGACGGTAAGCTATGGCGGCGGCACTGGCAAAGCGCCCGCTGCGATTCTTGACGCATCGCATTATGTCGAATTCTTCGACGACGAATTTCAGCGCGAACTTTGTTTCGAACTTGGCATCGCTACACTTGAACCACAAAATTTCGGCGTGCGTACAGGCAAAGAGATGCTCAAGCAATTGCAGGATGCAGTTGCAAAAGAATTGAGCAATAATAAATTCGTAATTACATTAGGTGGCGAGCACACGATCTCGACCGCGCCGATCATGGCGCATGCAAAAAAATATCCCGACCTTTCGGTGCTCCATTTCGATGCGCATTCCGATCTTCGTCAGGAATATGGCGGCACACCGTTCAGTCATGCGTGCTTCATGGCACGCGTTGCCGATGCGGGGTTCAAGATGGATCATGTCGTGCAAGTTGGCATTCGCGCGCAGTCGATCGACGAATGGCGCTTTGCCAAACAGAAGGGTGTCAAGACATTCTATGCTACCGCCATTCGCCGAAAAGACCACGGCAAGAAATGGCAGAAATCGGTCGTCGAAGCACTGCCGAGCGATGATGTCTATGTCACGTTCGACGTCGATTATTTCGATCCATCGATCATGCCGACGACGGGGACGCCCGAGCCCGACGGATTTTTTTGGGATGAGACAATGGAGATCTTTCGCAGGCTGCATAAAGCCGGCAAGCGAATCGTTGGCTTTGACGTAGTTGAGTTAAGCCCAAACCCTGCACAGCAGCACGCAACCTATCTCGTCGCAAAACTCGTCTATCGACTCCTAAATTTCGCGCTCGTCCGCAAATAAAAAGACAGCATCCATCGCCGGATGCTGTCTTCAACGCGGAGAAGGAGAGATTCGAACTCTCGATGCCCTTGCGGGCATAACGGTTTTCGAGACCGCCGCATTCGACCACTCTGCCACCTCTCCAATTGGTCAAATTTTGCTGACTTCCGATTAGGTTGAGCCGAATCTGAGTCACGCTGGGTGGAGTGTCTTCTACCCTTAAACAGGCCAAATCAGGCCGGAATTTATTTAGTCTGCGACGTGAAACTATCGGACGGTCACAAAGATTCGTAGCATTGAGGCCAGGTTCAAAAATGTTAAGCTAAACCGAGGCGGATTGCTCGGGGTGTGCCGGCGGTGAAGTGCAGTTCGTCTACGGAATGTTCTTCGAGTACGCCGTTGACCTTGATGCGGCTTTCGGTATCGAACTGGGCCTCATGCCACGACACGTTCATCAGGTTCTCGACATTCGCATAGATCTCATATTGCACAACGCGATAGTTCACAGAAAGATCGAAAATGGAGTACCCCACTGCCACGACTGTGTTGTTCTGATTTGCAGGGCGGTCGCCAACGTGACGCAAACGAAGCGCAGCCCCGAACTGATCGACGTTGACAACGGCATTTGCGGTGAGCGTTAACTCTGGAGCGAGTGGAATGAAATTATTTCCTTGCGCGGAATCGACAAAGCGGCCATGCGAGAACGTAGCATCGCCACCAAGAATCAGCCAGGGCGCCGGCTGGAGTCTCGCTTCGAGATCGATCCCTTGACGGCGTGTCCGGCCCGCAGGTGAGTAGTCGCCCTCGTCGCCATTATAAACAAGCTCGCTCGCGAGATCCAACTGCCAAAGTGCGAACGACCCGCTAAACAATTGCCCAGGATGTCCGAACCTTGCTCCGACCTCTGCACCGAACGCTCGCGGAATTGTACTATCCGCAACTGTCTGCACGACCACGCGAGCATCGTTAGTATGAAATCCAAATCCGGAGTTGATAAACACCGTCGCGTCGTTACCGACCGGGATCGCGACCGACGCCTTAGGCGAGATCAAAAATTGTTGCTTAATGCCATTCGGCTGCGCACTCGAGCTTAGCCGGTTCGCGACGTCGAAGTTCACATAATCGGCACGAGCTCCTATCATCACTTGTGCGAAGGGAAGAAAGATTTCCTGCTGTGCATAAGGTCCGATCTGCCGCTCCGCGATCACTGCGTCGATCTTTGTAGCGAGCCTGACACGGGCGGTATCGTGGTATAATCCCGCCTGAATATCATCCGAGCGAAAGTTCGCGCCGATCGTCGTTCGCATGAGGTTTGTGCCGATCGACCAGGTCGATACTTTCTCCGCGCGAGCCGACAGCAACGTTCGCTGGTCTGCCTGTTCCCGTTCATCGCCGTGCACGGAATCCTGCGCAAAGAACGTGAAGTCGCTATAGAGTCGAAAACGATAATCGGTGAGCGACCCCGTGAGAATGAATGGGTCCGCGCCGCCGGTGGTATAGGTCAAGATGCCTGTGGTGCGGGATGTTGCCCCGCCTTCGGTTGGGTCGAGTGATCCGAACGGCGAGATCAGTCCGTCGTTAACCGCTCGCTGGGGGATCTGCCCATTCGCATCCCAGCCCGAGCTAAAGGTCATAAGGCTTGCGGAGAAACTTCCCTCATCGCCTATGTGTGCGTTTGCCTTCCCATACAGAATAAAGCGTTTGAAATTTTGAGGGTTGTCGAAGAATCCTCGCGCCGAAAATGCATCTGCGCCAAAATAGGAATTGAGGCCGTTGCTGCTCGGACCTTTCAGCAGGGTCATCGCGCGATAGGTTTCGAACGAGCCGCCTTCGGCCTTTATGATATTTTCGGGAAGCGAATCAAGCGTGTGAAAGGCGACAGCCCCAGCTGTTGCAAGATCGCCGTAGCGCGCAAAGTATGGGCCCTTCGCAACATCGATGCTCTGCACGATCTCCGGAATAATAAAATGGAGATCCGCGTAACCCTGGCCGTGACCGTGTGAGATCATGTTGACCGGCGCGTCGTCGATCGAGATATTCACGTCGGTGCCATGATCGGCATCGAAGCCGCGAAGAAAGATCTGTTCGGCTTTCCCGCCGCCCGCATGTTGAGCAAGGACGAGGCCGGGTACGAGACGGAGAAGATCCTGTGCGGAATTTCTTGGTCGAAGTGCGAAATCGGCTTGCCGAAATGTCTTGTCCGATGCCGCAGAATAGGGGCGCTCTCCTTCGATCAGCACTGTCCCAGTCGATACCGTTTTTGTCGAATCCTTTTTTGTGACCTCCTGTGCTGATGTTCGAGCTACGAGAGTAACGACGAATACTGTCACCAAAACACTTAACTTCAAATTCAACATGGGGCTAATAGTTGTGAATCGACTGTAGACGTGAAGGCTCTCGCCCACGCAGCTGCCGTTTTGCCTCTCTATACACACGATACGTTAAAGACGGGTTTAAACACAGCTCAACCAACAGTTTCGCAAGCTGCAAATATCGCCCAGTCTCGAGTTGCGACCAGCTACAGAAAACAGAACTTCTGGCACCCCGCATGGGCCGCGAGTTCGTTACCTTTTGAGGCTGGCATAAAACTGCCTCGCGCTGATTCACGTTCAGAAAAACAACGCTTCACGCACCAATGCCTGCCATGGCCAAAATCATCAAGGACCGTGTCCACGCAATAATAGAAGGCGACTTCGTCGTCTTTATCATCGGATTGCGGATCAATAGCCCGCTCAAGATCAATAAGTGGCTGCCGGTTGCGACGGCAACGCCGAAAATGCTCAAAGAATCGTACGGCAAGCCGGAGTCAGGTTTTCTCGGCTCCATGGGCGGATTCCCATTTTATGGTGCAGTACTGGCGCACCTTCGAACATCTCTCGGTATATTCGAGTGATCGCGATAAGGCCCATTTCCCGGCTTGGGTCGAGTTCAACAAGCGCATCGCGAAAAGCGGCGATGTCGGTATCTTTCATGAGACATATTTTGTGCGAGACGGCGAATACGAAACGATCTATAGCAACATGCCGCCTACAGGGCTGGACAAATGTGTCGAGCGTCTTTCCCGCAGTAGGGAAATATGGAAGCCCCCGCAGCAGGGCAGGAAAGGGCCCGACAGATGACGCCCAATCACGCCAGACGGCTCGGTGCTGTAGAGAACCCGCGTCGATATACAAGTCGTAGGATTCATCCGACAATCAGCATCCTCTCGTTGGTCAAATAATAGCGGTGACTCGTGATACTGCCTTCATATCAGGTTCGTCTGTGATCAGTCGGTCGACCGATGCTGGGAAGACTTGGACAACCTCATACCCGAATGTGGCGCTCATTCGCGGGATCTCATTCTCAAGTTCAAGGAGTGGGGTTGTTGTGGGTATGGTGCAACCAGGTCCAGACATCACCCGGAAGGGAGCTGGATGTTTCACGACGATGGATGGAGGCGCTAGTTGGGTCCAGCAATATACCGGCATTCCCGTGACCCTGACCTCCGTCGCCATGATCGATAGTCTGAGAATAATAGCAGTGGGATACAATGGCATGATCGCCATCGCTTCGAATAGTGGCAAGACTTGGGATTCTGTAAACTCAGGCATCTCTGATGTTGACCTCGAAGCCGTTTCTGTCCACGGTTTTTACGGAATTGCCGTCGGGGCCAAGGGGACAATTGTTTCAACTTCAGATCGAGGTCACACTTGGCATCCAGAATTCAGTGGAGTGAGCAACAAGCTATATGCAGCACGCATGATTGACGATACAACCGCTCTCGCAGTAGGCGCCGGTGGAATTATTCTCAAGACTATGAACGGCGGGCTCGACTGGGTACAGGTTTCCCCTCCATCCTCTCACGCACTCAATGTCCTTAGCTTTCAAGATCCCGAGACGCCGAATATCGAGATCGTTTACAATTTGCCGCAACTTCAAAACGTGACGGTTATCGTCTATAATGTGATGGGAAAACAAATCGCGATGCTAGCGAGTGGTGAACTCCAACAATCCGGACCGCACCATGTAGTATTCAACGGAAGCACCGTCGCCTCTGGCACATATCTGTTCACGATCAAGACCAACCGCTACCAGGGTACAGGAAAGTTTGAACTGACTCACTGAACGTGTGAGCAACAATCTTGTACCTTTACGCCGCCGAAAGTTTGTAATTTTGCAATACAAGAGTTTTCACCTTCAAACGTCCTTTGTTATGAAATATCTCGCACTCTGTCTTGGCATTTTGCTTTCATTCACGAGTTTGACAGCGCAGCAACGCATAAAGGATACGACGACCGCATCCTCGCAACCCCCTGCTCCTCAAGGACAGTTGGCCCCTCGACTCAACATTCTGGCCGATTCGGTATGCATGGCAGCGGGACCAACATATCTACTATGCTCAGGCGAGGGATACGGTCCTGACCGATGCAAACGTTGCTTCGATTAGTTTGCAAGTTAATCCAGCCTACATCAAACCGCGACGGCTGGACAAATACTTGCCCGGCTGCGTGAGCGTTCATCCCTCAATTGCGATGAACGGAACGCATCAGACCGGCTCAACCCCTCATTTAGGGACCCGAACCGTTACCGTTGTAGTCTCGCCCGTCAACGGTGTTCCTGGCTTCTCGTATACAACCATCGCCACTTTCAACATGTCCGCGATTGGACAGGATTATTATGCCGATGATTATGTCGTTTGGGAAAGCCAGATGATGGATACGGGCGTTTACAATACGCACAACGCATACTGGCCCGTTTCGACAGGGAGCCACACGCCCTTTGGTTACGTGGCTGGTCATCGCGTGCCGAGTAAGCAGTACTGGGGTGGATATAATATTTTCCCACTCCCGACTGCCGATCTCTCATTCCATTATCCGATCATTTCAGCCGAGAAGCGCTTTTGGGACAATCGATTTAAGTACGATTCGGCCCACGGTGTTCAATATCACGACTGGATCCGGATGGCGTGGCGGAATCATACCGTAAACGGATCGAATAAAGACTCATTAGAAACAGTGCATTGGGCTCCGAACTGGAAGAAAACACTCCTTTACGATCTTGGGAAGTATCCTTCGTTGGGTCAAACCACGGACTCGCTCGAGCATTGGACAGATAGTTCGACCTGCAGCTCGATACGAACTTCCCTTCGTTCAAGCGAACGGAAAAGCCAGTGGCACTTTCACAAACGAAGCTCACGGTAACGGCCCATCCAAATCCGTTCAATCCAACAACCTGGCTTGAAGTGACCGGATCGCCGTCGCTCCACACGAAGCTTGAACTGATGGATATTTTAGGCAGACCGGTTCAGACGCTT
Source organism: Kapaibacterium sp. (SeqCode) (assembly GCA_038240295.1). Taxonomy (GTDB): domain Bacteria; phylum Bacteroidota; class Ignavibacteria; order Palsa-1295; family Palsa-1295; genus JABDDM01. Next base: position 8,514 of record JBBSDW010000068.1, on the reverse strand, counting down.
TATGATTCGGAGCTGCCAGAGTCTGGATCACTTCACATTGTGCTGAACGCTTCGCAACTTGCGAGTGGGCCTTACTTCATTCGTGCGATCAGTGGTAACGATCTTGTGACGACTCGGATCGAGCTTCTCAAATAGGAACAGCCTAAGGTATGAGCGAGGGGCCGGCCTTGTACCGGCCCGTTTTTATTTGCGAAAGATTTAAGCTTTTGCTCTCTTTCTCCGGCGATTGTTTTTACCGGCGCCGAGGTGAGGCAAGCCATTCTCACTCTACGCCTAACTTTGGCGAGTTAAAAATTAGCCGCCTTGTAGATCTTTTTTTCTGCTTCCATTTTGTCGCCGAGATCGACGATCTTTGCTTTTTCCAGGACCTCGCGGCAGCTTGGGAACATCTTTTCTTCTTCCTCTTCGACGTGATGGTCGACGTTCTCCGAGAGTACGTGGAGCTTCGATCCCCATTTTTCTGTGCCGACATCTTCGGACTTGAGTTCGCGAAGCAAGACTTTGATCACGTGATGCTCCTCGACGCCTTCAAGCACGATGTCATGTGTCTCGGCTTCCTTGCGCAATACGGGATAGAAGATCTTTTCTTCGATGTGCGTGTGCGTTTCGAGTTCTTCGTAGAGTCTGGCAAAAAGCTCGGTTCGCGTTTTTACTGCGCGTTCGGTGAGTGGTTCGAATTCCTTGAAGATGGCCTTGACCTTATCGTGATCGTTCTTGAGGAGTGTGATTGCGTCCATGGATTTGATTTTTCTATTTTGGTGAAAGCTGTGAGATGCGACGTCGTTATATAAAGAAGCGCAAAGCGGCCGGTCGGGTAGCGATGCGGGAATATACGTTAAAACAAAGTCTATTCCAAATGGAATCGGAACGAAGCGAAGAAATGGGCGGTTTTTCGAGCACTTGCAGAATTGCTGCACGAATCGCGGTTTCCTTTGCTATTTGAGGGATTCCGTAACAAAACGCATGGAAGTTCGACCACAATTCGTACAAGGGACACTCCGGCAGACGCCAGATCGTACCTGGATCGAACTCGAATCGCCGATTGAAGCAATGGAAGATTCGACTCCGTTGCAACTCGTGATGTGGGATGCGCGGCCGGGTGGCGGCCGAAGCGAGGTCGAGGAGATCGCTCGTGTTCAGCAGCTCGATGTCGAGATCATAGCCATTGGTTTGGCAGCCGAAGGCAGGCTCGCGGATTCGCACGAGGCCTTTCGGGTGCGAATTGCCACCCAGGAAAATTTTGAGACGCGGCAGCTCTAATCATTTTTGACGCGTTCCGCATGATATCCAGTCAGTCGTTAAGCCAGTCGCCTATCAGTCAATTGTTAATAGAGACCGACGTACTTGCCGATTATCTCCTTGCTCCCGGCGGTGAAGCGACGCTCTTGCGTACGGCTCTCCGTCAGGTTCGCTGCTATACGACGATGCTGAACGCTCTCGAGCTTTTTCGCGCTGCTTCGAACGCCATCGAGCGCGAAGCCGTCCTTGCCGTACTTACGCTCGTTCGCGTGCTCGGCTTTCCAGCGCGTTCGGCTGAGGTCGCCGCGATCGCGATCAACCAGTCAGCCGACCGCCATTTGGCGGACCTCAACAAGTCTTCTGCATCTATCCACGTGAACTCGCGCGAATCGATCATCCTCGGCCTTGCCCACGCAAGCAAGCTCGGTGTGCTCACTCGCGTTTATAAGACTCGCTACCAACAGATCGGTATCGTTCCCATCTACGATGCACTTCCGTTGGAACCGAGCATATACGATCAATCATTTTCAACAACGTCAGCAAATACGTTTGCGTAATGCCGGTCAATCTGTTCGGCACTGTAAGCCGATGATCGAGCAAGCCAACCACATCAACTCGTAGCGCATGCGCATTTCGAAACAGTATACGAATCGTGAAAGCCAGTCTCTTGACATGTATTTGCAAGAGATCGGTAAGGTCGATCTGCTCAACTCCGAAATGGAGATCGACCTTGCGAAAAAGATCAAGGCTGAAATTCAGGGTGTGGAATCCCAGCGCGCCCTCGAAATTCTTGTAAAAGCGAATTTGAGGTTTGTCGTCTCCGTTGCGAAGCAGTACCAAAATCAAGGACTCTCGCTCGGCGATCTGATCAACGAAGGAAATTTGGGACTCATCAAAGCGGCGCGTCGCTTCGACGAAACGCGCGGCTTCAAATTTATTTCCTACGCGGTGTGGTGGATTCGCCAGTCGATCCTCCAGGCATTGGCCGAGCAATCGCGAATTGTTCGCCTGCCGCTCAACCGCGTTGGGGCGCTAAACAAGATCGGCAAAAAGTTTTCACAGCTGGAGCAGGAGTTCGAACGCGAACCAACTGCCGGCGAACTTGCCGAGAAACTTCAGATGTCGAGCGCTGAGGTATCCGAGACGCTTAAGATCTCCGGGAGGCATCTTTCGGTCGATGCGCCATTTGCGCAGGGCGAAGATAACCGGTTGCTCGATGTGCTTCAGGATGCGACGCAAACGCCGCCCGACTCGGTGCTCATGAGCGAATCGTTAAAGGTCGAAGTGACGCGTGCACTTACCTCGCTTTCGCAGCGGGAGAAAGAAGTGCTCGAGCTTTATTTCGGACTTAACGATATCCACCCGTTGACGCTCGAAGAGATCGGCGAGAAATTCGCACTCACCCGCGAACGCGTCCGCCAGATCAAAGAAAAAGCGATCCGCCGCCTACGCCACGCCAGCCGCTCAAAGCCGCTCCGCAGTTATTTAGGATAAAGAGATGTGGGGTACGCTTCAGCTTGCCCCAAATTTTATTGCGAGTGTTATGCAACCATCTCATACCGAGGCGGTCGTAAACAGCGAAGGCAAAGTAGTCCTTTCGCTGCCATTTCCTATTGGTGAAAAGGTGGACGTTGTAGTGCTCTCGTCTCACGATGTCCACGAGGATAACGATTGGAAGGACCTTGCTGCCAAGGAATTTCTGCGAGGCTTACGGACGAAGATGCGGCTTACGACAACTATGGTCGTTGAACGAGCAGGCCCTTATTATTCGATGTTCTCCGCCCGAGCGCAATGATTGGGCATGTCATCCTGAACGGAGCCTTCATCGCTGGGCGCTGAAGGCTCCGTTCAGGATGACGTGCTTTGAGAGTGTTGCCCCTATAGCGAGAAACTTTTGGACCATGTCATCCTGAACCAGCTTTAGCGGAGTGAAGTATCTCATGGAATGCTGGAGCGATAGCACTTTCCGAAGCGAATAGGATTCTTCTCGTTGCCAGTATTCCACGAGATTCTTCACTCCGCCTTCATCGCTGGTGTGATGGATGCTCCGCGCAGGATGACATGCTTTGAGAGTGTTCTTCTGGCGAGAAAGTTTTTGGCGATCGGACGCTTCCTCAGAATGACCGGTCTATATCTTTGTCTCAAAGCAAAAAATTAGTGTTCGCGGCTTGCTACGCCAGCTAGGAACCCTGCGATCATGCGTGCGGCGAGGCGGGATGTTCGGTTGTCGACGTCGTGCTTCGGAGAAACTTCTACCAGATCGAAGGCTCTTACGGATCGGTTGAGTCCTGCCGCGACGGCAAGTTCGAATGCTTCTTCTGCTAAGAAGCCAACGGCGGCAGGTGCGCTTGCGCCGGGTGCATCGGCGGCTCGGATGGCGTCAATGTCGAATGAAAGATAGATCGGTGTCGAGTCGTCGCCGAGCGTGAGTGCGAAGGCGCACTCTTCGAAGGCGTTCGGTAAATGGCTTGTGGTTGCATCTTCGAAGGTCAGCACGCGCGTACCTTGTTGGACGACCCAATCGAAATAGCTTTGCGCGTTCACAAATGGTTGAATTCCGATCTCGCACAATCGCGACCCAAAGATCACACCTTCTTCGATCAGCAATCTGAACGAACTGCCCGAGTGATGCTCGCCGTTTATCTTAGGCCTGACGTCAAGATGGGCATCGACATTTATTAACCCAAGCGGTTTCGAATCCGGTACTTCGCTCAAACCCTTGACAAGAGGGTAGGTGATATCATGACCGCCGCCGAGCGCGATGACGATCTTTCCCATCGTCGAAAGTTCGCGAAGGACTGTCCGCGCTTCGTCGTGCATGGCTTCGAGCGGTCCCTGTTTGATGTCGCCGAGATCGACGATCGCAAGCGTCTCAAGATGATGCTTGAAACTTGGCCCAGCGTATGGAGTGAGCTTTGCAAGTGCTTCACGAATTGCGGTTGGCGCTTCCGATGCACCGATGCGACCGCCATTTCGTGCGATGCCCTCATCGGTAGGAACACCGAATATCACGACATTTGCTGCCTCCAGTTCGGCAGGGGAATACGATTTAATAAGCTCGCCGAGTCGTGGATCTTCCTCGCGGCGGGTGATAGAATATTTCGCAGGGGAGAGCTGTGTAAAGTCGTACAATTTTCTTGGGGTAAATGTCGCTATTCGTATCTAAGGGCTTCGATCGGATTTAACCGTGCAGCCTTGCGTGCGGGATAATAACCGAAAAACACACCGACCAGTGCAGCCGCGCCGAAAGATAGCAACGTCGCCGAAGGGGAGATAAGCAGCACCCAGCCATTATTGCTGGAGATGATCGCGCTTGCGAGATACCCGATCCCGACACCGATGATGCCTCCGAGCAGCGATAGCGTCACGGCCTCAGTCAGAAACTGCATCATAATGTCGAGCCGCTTTGCGCCGATCGACTTACGAATACCGATCTCGCGTGTGCGTTCGGTCACGGTTACGAGCATGATATTCATGATGCCGATACCGCCAACAAGCAGCGCGATGATCGCAGCGTTGCGGAGCAAACTTGTTAACGTCGATGCGTTCTGATTTGCCGCAGCTGCGAGTTCGACCTGCGAGCGAAGCTGAAAATCGTTGTCGTCGTTGGGCTGCAGCTTATGCGTCTGCCGAAGTGACGCTGTTACATCTGCTTCCGCCGGGACGGTCACATCGGAATTAACGGTGCTCGCGATGAGCATGTTCGCATACGTGACACCTTGTATTTTCTTCTGCACAGTTGTGAACGGGGCTAGGATAATATCGTCCTGGTCCTGTCCGAATGCATTCGTGCCTTTGACGGAAAGTACGCCATCGACGGTGAAGGGTAGATGTTTGATGCGGATGACCTGCCCAACTGGGCTCGCCCCGCCCGGGAAGAGGTTGTCGACAACGGTTTGTCCGAGCAGACAAACCTTGTTTTCCGCTTTGAGATCGGCGGCGGTAAAATTCGCTCCGTCCACAATGCTCCAGTTTCTGATGTCGAGATACTCGGGCGTGCAACCGGTGATCCTCGTTGCCCAGTTGAGATTGCCGGCGATGACTTGAACGCTCGAATTAGCGATGGGTGAAATATTGGTGATGAGCGACGAACCTTTTTGAATTGCCGCTGCATCGTTGGCAGTTAACCGTTGCGAGGAACCGGCGCCGCTCGAAACACCACCGCCCTGGGTCGCGCCGGGAATGATCATCACGACGTTCGTGCCCATTGCGGCGATCTGATCGTTGACCGATTTTTGGGCGCCCTGTCCGATCGCCGTCATCGTGATCACTGCGCCGACGCCGATGATGATGCCAAGCATGGTCAGCATCGCCCGCACTTTATTGTGCATGAGCGAATCGATCGCCATGATCAGACTACTCGAAAGTTGTGCGAACATAGTCTGTGATCAGAAACGGCGTCCACCGCCACCGAGCGGACTTGCGCCCGGTTGGTTTGTTGTGGAGGATGCCGCGCCACCCGAATTGCTATAGGCGCCTATCACGACGCTATCGCCTGCAGATATTGCAGGATTGCTCGTAAGAATTTCGGTCGTCGCACCGTCAGAGAGTCCGGTGGTAACTTGAACCGGTTTGATCGGCACTTTAAGATCGTTGTTCTTGACATAGATGGTAGCCTTGTCGGAGGCTCCAGCGGGCCGTGTTCCCTTTGGTTTGCCGCTGCCTCCCGATCCGCTTCCTCCCGATCCGCTTCCTCCCGTTCTTGCACCCGCGCCTTTTTGAGTGCTGCCTGAAGTATTGGTTGCAATAACCCCTGGCATGTCCGCCGGAGGGGTGAAGCGCAATGCAGCCTCCGGTACTTTGACGACGCCTTCTTTCGCCGAAGAGATGATGCCAACGGTTGCTGTCATCCCAGGCAATAGCTTCCCGTTACCATTATCGACGTTGATGATCACGCTATAGGTAACAACGTTCTGCGCGGTGATGGGATTGATCCTGATCTGAAAGACTTTACCGGTAAATTCCTGACCCGGGTACGCATCGACGGTGAACTTGACATCCTGACCTTCGACGACCTGACTGATATCGGCTTCGTCGACATTCGCCGATACCTGCATCTTGCTGAGATCCTCCGCGATCGTAAAGATAACAGGAGCATTAAGCGAAGCAGCAACCGTCTGACCGACATCCACATTTCTCGAGACGACCGTTCCGTTGATCGGAGAATGGATCGTTGTGTACGATTGATTTACCATGGCCTTCTGCAATTCGGCATTCAGCTGCTGCACGGTCGCTTGTGCGGTTTCGAGCTTTGTATTTGCAATATCATAATCAGCTTGCGCGATGAGCTGGCTTTTAAGCAGCGTCCCAGCTCGAGCAGCTTCTTTGTTAGCTTCCGATAAGCTTGCTTCGGCCTGCGCGAGGTTTGCTTTTGCACCAACGATGGTTGCATCGTAAAATGTCGGATCGAGCTGAGCCAGGAGTTGCCCCTTAGTGACGACAGAATTAAAATCGGCGTATAGCTTCAGGATGGTACCCGAGACCTGACTGCCGACCTGGACCGTCTTTGTCGCCTGGAGTGTGCCGGTTGCGGTTACGGCTTTTATGATATCGCCGCGCTCGACTGCTGCATAGCGAATCGTGTAGGTGCTGGTCGCGCTAGGCCGGAAATAAAAGTAGGCACCGATGATCAGCAGCAGCCCGAGCATCGAAAGCACAACCCGCTGAATCGTTTTGCCGAGCGCCTTCGATCGTTTCGTTTCGGTGATTACGACGGCAGGCGCCGGTTTGGTACCGGGTGTCGTTGTGGTTTCCTGAACGGTGCTACGGCTAAAAGTCGACATGAGAAAGCTTGTGACTGACGACGAACGTGGGGTGAAATATGGCGTGCCTGACTATTGACGCAAGATTGACCGACAGACGAACAAAATTATGAAAAATCTACGAGTAAACACTCAGCAGCGCTAAATCCGTTACGAATTGCCCCCTCAATTGTTGCAGGCAGCATATTCTGCACGAAGTCGCCTGCAAGATACAGGCCACGCACGGAAGAGAGCGTTGTGGGGCGTCCATTCTGAGCGGCAGGACGGAGCAACGGGGTTGCACGTTTTTCCTTGATGATCTGATAATGGACGAGCTTCGGCCGGTCACCCGTCGGGACTTCAACTCCCCGCGTAAGCTCCATCCAAAGCTGTCGGGCAATATCATCGTTGCTAAGGCCGATCAGTTCGTTGGCGGCGCTTACGGTCAGCGCGATCCGCTCCGCAGCGAATGTACTCTTTTTCGAAAAGGCCCATTGGAGATGACCTCCGACGAACGCACGAATCGGATCGATAAGCAATGGGTGGTCAACCCAGAAATATGCGTTAACGATGGGACTATACGTCGTTACAGGCAACTCGGCTGCGCTCGGCAGCTCGATGCTGTCGGGTGTCGATGCGATAATAATGCTGTCATATTGCTGCTTGCTCTCAGTGTCAATCGTAATGCTTAAATCCTCGTCGATTTTCCTCACAGCATGTTTCAGCAGCAACTCCACCTTCGACTCGGCAAGCATTTTTATCGCAGGGTCGATCAGTAGTTCGCTCAAGCCCACTTCAGGAAAAAGAAACGTTGCACCCGAGCGCTTGCCGAGAAGTGCAAGCTTCAAAACGGAGAGGAGCGGGAGCGCGCTCGCGTCTTCTATGCTTGCGTTCACGGTCGCCAGTACGAGCGGCTCCCAGAGCTTTCGGACGAGGCCTTCCGGCTGATGGTGCACTCGAAACAATTCGGCGCATGTATAATCTTTAATTGTTGGATCAGAAAGCAGGCGGGTGACTTTTAAACTGAGCGAAATGGCCGCGCGCTTTTCGTCAACGGAGAGGAGATCGGTCATGAGCAATCCCACAAGCGCATGAAGTGGTGCAGGAAGCAAGCGCCTGGTGCGAAATCTTGCTTGACGGACGTAGCCGGTAAACGGATTAAAGAGCGAATAAGGAATGTCAAGTGAGCGCTCGCGAACGAGATGATCGGTGCCGATCAGGCGCATATATTCGCGTGTGGCCGAATAACAGCCCATCAAAAGATGCTGACCGTTATCGAGCGTGTCGCCCGTTTCTTCATCGACGAACGAGCGCGTGCGGCCGCCCGCAATGTGCCGCGATTCAAGAATTGTGATTTCGAAGTTGTCGCGGGCTGCCGATTGCGAAAGCCGAAGTGCCGCAGCAAGTCCGCTTGTGCCCGAGCCAATGATCGCGATCCGGTGTTTCGTCATGAAGAAATTTTGATACGATCCAAACATTCAATGCCATCAAATCGGCACACACTCGACCAGGCTATTCTTGAAGATCTTGGGAG
>JBBSDW010000067.1:0-16918 GCA_038240295.1 Kapaibacterium sp. (SeqCode) | reverse complement strand
TGGTACGAACTTCCCAGTTGACTCATTCTTTAATTTCTATGGTGGCGGCATCGTCGGCCTGAGAGGCTATCCATATTATTCGCTTTCGGGTACGCATCTTGCGAGCGTTCAAATTCGATATGTCTTTCCGATCTCGAACAATCTGGACACGCGCATTCTTCAACTCTACTTTGATAAACTTTATTTAGGCGTATTTAGCGATGCTGCGGTTGTCTTTGCGCTCGATGGTTCGACTTCGCTCATCGACAAGTTCAAGGATCAAGTTAAGAATCAACTGCGGCGCGATGTCGGAGCGGAGCTGCGGCTTGAGACGTTTAGTTGGTATTCGGTACCGACTGCAATTTTTTTCAGTGCAGCCTATGGGCTCGACCAGTTTACATTCGTGGCGCGCCGGCCCGACGGGAGTTTTGCTACCATTCAGTACGGGCACGAAATGCGGTACTATGCTGGTGTGCTCTTCACGTTTAGTTTTTCGCAGCCAGTTCAACCACTTGAGGCGACCTACCTTGGCGCTTCGATGAATAACATTCGTTAACGATGAGTACGCTTCGCCTCGTTTTGTTTACGATCCTACTGCTTTCTATAGGCTGCGAAGCACAAGCACAATTTCGGGAAACGTACTCTGCGCTTCCACCGACGACGAACGCATTGATCTCATCGATTCAGTTCGGATCGGCAAACGTGCAATCAACAGATTTCGCTGCAGAACGTGGACGCTGGAGTGAAGATGAGACGGAAAAGCCAGTCGGCACGCAAAAGAGTGGGATCATCGCTGCAGGACTATCGCTTATTTTACCGGGATTGGGTGAGTATTATGTCGGCGACCAGATATGGCGCGGCGCGATCTTTACCGTACTCGAGGCTGGACTTTGGTACGGGAGATATCACTGGACGAAACGCGGCGACGATTCGCTCATCGCATTTCACTCCTGGGGCGATTCACTCTGGTCTTCGACACGCTATACCGGTTACCTCGATTCTCTGATGATCTCGGCAAATCGCAAAAGCCTCATCAAGGATCCGAACAATTTTTCGCAGATCAATGCGGAGGAGGATACGCTCAATTCTCTTAACTTCCCAGATTTTACACACCGGCTTCCGCCGCGCGGCGCGCAGCAATATTATGAGCTGATCTCAAAATACATTCAGTTCAAATATGGATGGATCGATAACACGTCGACGGATCCGAACATGTTTTCGCACGATTATTCCAGGCACGCCGATATGCGCGGCAACATGAATTATCAATATGAGATTGCCGACGACTTCCTTTACGGTGTCATCGTCAACCATATCCTCTCGGCGATCGATGCGGCATTGCTCGCGAAGACGCATAACTCGAATATCCGTCTGCATGGCGAACTTCAGCGCATGACCTATCCCGATGGAACGCTTGGGTATCTGCCGACGGCAGCGATCGAGGTGACGTTCTAACGAGGGCCTGCTGGCTTGTTTAGAAAGACTTGATATCCTTCACTCTGTAAAAGAACCTGTGCCCGCTCCACTTTCTCGGCATCGCTAAAAAGCGCATAGAAGGCGGCACCGGAGCCTGTCATTTGAGCGAAGTCCGCTGATAGCTCATAGAGCCGCTTTTTAAGTGCGGGTAGCTCAGGATGCAGCTGGAATAATGCGGCCTCGAAGTCATTGCGAAAATGTTTTTTAGTGCTATCCGAGCTAAATCCGTTCGAAAAAATTTTAGCGTAGTCGGTATTGCTACCGGAGGAATCCAACTTTAGTGAAGCGTATGCTTCTTTCGTTGAGATCGCGAGCGAAGGTTTGACGATTAGAATGTACTCGGTGATCAGCAGATCGATGGGCCAAAGTTTATCTCCGATGCCCGAGCCAACAGCTGCCTTTGCATCTCCCAGAAAAAAGGGGACGTCAGCACCGAGCGTTGTGGCGATAGATCGAAGTTGCTCCGATGATAAACGAGACCCAAAGATCTCATTGGCGAGCTGAAGGGCAACGGCCGCATCACTTGAACCACCACCAAGTCCGGCGCCCGTCGGGATCCGTTTTGTGAGGTGGATTGCACAGCGGGGCATCGGCTCGTTCAAAGCATCTGTCACCGCTTTAACTGCGCGAGTAATAAGGTTGGAAGAGCCGGTATTAAGATTTCGATCGTTGGTCGTCAGCAGGTATCCGGTTGATGGACCGACAGCAATGATATCGTGCGGCTGATCGAGCTTGTAAAACAGCGTGTTCAGTTCGTGATAACCGTCGGGTCGTTTGCCGATAATCTCGAGTGCGAGATTTATTTTGGCCGGCGCAATATGGATACTCTCCTTCACTTCGTCCGCTCCCTCTCAAGATGTTGAAGCTCGGGAAGGATCAGCTTTTCCAAACCGAGTGTTACTGCATTCGTTGAACCAGGAAGAACGAAAATGAAGGTGCCGTTTCGTGTTTGACCGGCAGTCGCACGCGATAGCAGCGCAGATGTTCCTACTTCAGCGAGCGAAAGCATTCGAAAAAATTCTCCAAAACCGGGAAGCGCACGTTTGAAGAATTTTGAGACGCTCTCTGGCGTGACATCGCGTTTAGAGACACCGCTACCTCCTGTGACGATGATCACTCCGACCTCAGATTTCTTGAGGATATTCTGAATCGCCTCTTTGATCTCATGTCGTGAATCGCGGACGATCTGGTAAAAGTGTGTTGAATGTCCGGCAGCTTCGATCATCGTTTGAATGAGCCTGCCACTCTCGTCGGTCTCGAATGTGCGGGTGTCGCTTACTGTTAGCACTGCTACCGGGATCGGGCACTCAGCCTGACCGTTAGGATGGGCCTCAGCCTGCGCCCCTGACTTTTTGTGATTCGTGTGACTGGTTTTGCTCATAGTGATGGCTTGGGAAATGCTTTGGCAGAACAGCAGGATGAAAACGATTCATCCCGGAGGTTGTTCAACAAGGATAGCACCAAAGATTAGCGCATCTGGCAGTTTACGGTCTATTTCTGCTGTCGATGAACAATTCACACTAATACGCAATGGAGATGCCGCTCACAACAACGGAGGCCAGGGTGGGAAATAACAATGGCCTGGTTGTGCGCTCTGACACAGCCAACTCGGTTTACGAGCATTCGCGTGTCGCGCCTGCAAAAGTACACAGCCTCCTCTCGCAGCACATGCTGGTCGATGGTTTCGATCTGGTCGTCGATCTCAAGAATTCAAGCGGCAGTTACATTCAGGACGCGCGGACAGGCAAACGCTATCTCGATTTCTTTACTTTTTTTGCCTCTTCGCCAATTGGGCTGAACCATCCGAAGATGCTCGAGGAGAAGTTTACCGAAAAACTGCTGCGCGCGGCGGTAAACAAGCCTTCGAGCTCCGATGCGTACACGGTCGAAATGGCCGAATTCGTAGAGACCTTTGGCCGCGTCGCCATTCCGGATTATCTGCCACATCTTTTTCTGATCGAAGGGGGCGCACTTGCGGTTGAGAATGCACTCAAGATCGCCTTCGACTGGAAGGTCCGCAAAAATTTCATGAAAGGCTACAAAGAAGAGCGAGGTCACTCGATCATGCACTTCCGCCATGCCTTTCACGGGCGATCGGGGTATACGATGTCGCTGACGAATACGGACCCCAACAAGACCCTTTATTTTCCGAAGTTTCGAAACTGGCCTCGCATCGACGCGCCCTATCAGCATTTTCCCCTCACCGAAGAAAACCGGAAGCAGGCGGAGCGCGATGAAGCGAAGTCTGTCGCACAAATGGAAACGGCGTTTCGCGACAATCCTGACGCCATTGCAGCCATCATCATCGAGCCGATCCAGGGTGAAGGCGGGGATCATCATTTTACAAATCGGTTTTTTGAAACGCTGCGCCGGCTTGCCGATGAGAACGATGCGCTTTTGATCTTTGATGAAGTGCAGACCGGCGTTGGATTGACGGGAAAGATGTGGGCACATCAATATTTTGTCGAGCCCGATGTGATGGCGTTCGGCAAAAAATCGCAGGTATGCGGTGTGCTTGCGGGGCGGCGAGTTGAAGAAGTTCGCGACCACGTGTTCCAGAAGTCGAGCCGGCTCAATTCGACCTGGGGCGGTAACCTCGTCGATATGATCCGCTTCGAGCGATACCTCGAGATCATCGAGGAGGAGAATCTTTTACAGAATGTCAACACCCAAGGTGCCTATCTTCTTTCAAAGCTGAGCGAACTTGAGGCCGAATTTCCAGAAATGATCGGCGGCGTTCGCGGACTTGGATTGTTCTGTGCATTCAGCGTTTGCGAGGCGCAGATGCGCGATCTGCTCAGACAAAAGTGCTACGATGCGGGGCTGATCGTCATTGGCTGTGGCGACCGTTCTATTCGCTTTCGTCCTGCGCTCAATATCACCAAAGAAGCACTCGACGAAGGCCTCGCGATCATTCGCGAACAAGTGAAAGCGTTAAGTGTGCGCGTGTATTAATTGCTCATTAAACAACTACGATTTTGTCCGAGAATAATAACGGTGTCCGTCCATCCTATATAGAAGAACGGCCGATTGCAGAGGCATTGGCGGATCTTGACGCCCGTTTCGGTAAACGTGCCGTCGAGCAAGTCGAAGCAGCGCTCGTTCGAAAGGAGCTGACCTACGACGATTACATCGAGACGCGCACGCTGCTTTCGCTGCAAACAACGCTCACGGATCATCACGATGAATTCATCTTCAAAGTTTATCATCAGCAAACAGAATTGTGGTTTCGACTTGCGCTGCATGAGATCGAGCGCGCGATTCGGTCGTTGATCCAACAGCCTGCCAGTGTCACCGAATCGGTCGACGCTGTTACGCGAATCAATCGTTACTTCGGCATTCTTACGACAAGTTTTTCGGTGCTTTTGGATGGTCTTTCAAGCGATGAATTTTTGATCTATCGCAAAGCATTCGGTACGTCAAGCGGATTTCAATCGTCGCAATTTCGTGCGATCGAGATCCTCTGCGGTCTCGAGCGAGATGCATCCAAGCGGAGTGACCTCTCAAGCGAATCCCGCCCTGCGAGCGAACGGAGGCAGACCGAGCAAGCTTCGAAGGACCAAGCAACCTTCTACTGGGAGCGCGCCGCGCGCCATCTCACAACGAACGAACCGACGCTTACCCTTACAAAATTCAAGGAGCAGCATCTCGCATATTTGAACCGGCTCTATGCCGACCGAAAGCCTTATTCGTTGCGACTTGCCTATGATCTTCTTATTCGTGATACAACGAACGATCATGCTTCGGAAGAACAATACGATCTGGTCTTCGGCGAAAACTTCGATCTTGAATTGAGGGCGTTAGCCGAGGAGCTTTTGCAACTTGACGATGCGATCGTCACCTGGAAGCAAATGCATCTTAAGGTTGCGGCCAAACATCTCGCACGAGCCCCGAAAGGAACCGGTGAAACAAACTGGGCGGAGTACCTCGCGCACTCGATCGCCGAACAGCGATGTTTCCCAGAATTACGAAATGCGAGAGCCCGTTCGCTTTCCCTTCTTTCGCCATCTTAACTGCACGCATTTTTCACGCCGCTTTATGGACGAATTAGCAGAGAAATATCGCTCGCGTTTTCCGATCCTGCAGACGAGTAACTACATGATCTCGAATTCGCTCGGTGCAATGCCAGCAGAAGTAGAGACCGAGTTGCTCGAATATGCGAAACTCTGGAAGACCGAGGGCGTCGAGGCGTGGCATGAGTGGTTTCCGTTTGTCGATGAAGTGAGCGGACTGTTTGCATCCCTGATCGGTGCCGAATCGCGGGATGTCACGCTCGTACACAATCTCACTGTCGCCTCGGCGCTGATCGCGAGCTCGCTCGATTTTTCAGGCAAACGCAACAAAGTTGTCTATTCCGATCTTCATTTTCCGACGATCTCGTATGTCTGGCAAGGTTGGAAAAAGTATGGCGCACGCCCAACCGTCGTTATTTCGCCGGATGGTATTTCGGTGCCTGTCGAACTCTATTGCAATGCGATCGACGAAGAGACGAAGATCGTCGCACTATCTCATGTTTATTTCCGAAGCGGCGCGCTGCAGGATGTGAAGTCGATCATCGAACATGCGCATAGCAAAGGCGCGCTTGTAATGCTCGATTCGTATCAGGCTGCAGGTGTAGTGCCGATCGATGTGAAAGCGCTGAACGTCGATGTGATGGCCGCAGGAGTGCTAAAATGGTTGTGCGGCGGACCGGGCGCGGCGTTCATGTATGTCCGGCGAGATCTTCAGGAGCAGTTCGCACCTGCGATCAGAGGCTGGCTCGCCGATAAAGAGCCATTCGAATTCCACATGCCCGACGTGAACTTCGAGCAGGGGATGCATCGCTTTTTAACGAGCAGCATCCAGGTTCCATGTTTGCACACTGCGCGTCCGGCACTTCGGATGTTCAATGAAATTAGCGTCGAGGCGATCCGAAAAAAATCGCTGCAACTCACGGATCGCATCATCGAGAGAGCCGACGAATTCGAATTTGTTGTGAACTCTCCACGACCGCACCACGAGCGAGGAGGCGCGCTGACGATCGATCCAGTTGGTCTTGGTATGTCGCAGGCGGAGCACAACCTGAGCGCGAAACAAGTGTGCGATGAACTCATCAAACGCCGCTTCGTTGTCGATTACCGGCCGCCGTTCGGCATCCGCATTGCCCCACACTTTTATAATACGATCGAGGAAGTCGATGCCGTAATGGAAGAAATGCAGCGGTTGCTTATTGGCGGTTAGGGCGCCCAGATAGAGTTGGTACGAACGCGCAATTTTCCTATCGTTAGCATCTGCATCTCCGAAGTCGATCAAGGGGACCCGTCATGAAGACTCATTCCGGAAAGTGATTCCTGCTATTGCAAACCAAAGAGCGCATCGCAGCAGGTTGGGAAAAATCTTTGGCTCATCGAGAAGGATCTCGAAGCCGATCCAGAATAATTCGCCGGAACGCGGCCCGTTTTGGCCGCGCTCCGCAATACTCTTTAGCCTTAGAAATTCGCTGCCTTCACGCCTCCGCTGGCATTCCTGACCTTCCACCACGCAGGATCATAACCAGGACGGTAGGAATTCCAACTTACACTATCGTATCGGTCAACCCACGCGGCGGGATTCATCGGCACCCAAAGAAAGCATTCGGCTTTTTCATCGTAGAACACACGCTGTAGTTCTCGTTGAAGCACCAGCCGTTTTTGTGGATCAAGTTCTGCGCGAATTTGCTCCATGAGTTTATCGGCTTTCGGGCTCATGTAATTATCGTAGTTCGAACCTCCGTTCGTTGCCTGACTTGAATGATAAAGCTGAAAGTTATCGGTCTCGTAAGGATCGCTCACCCACGCTCCAAAATGTGCGTCGAACTGGTGGTCGCGCATTCGATTCAGATAGATCGACCACTCGATCGCCTGAACGTCCGTTCTGATGCCAACCTTACGCATCGACTCCGTGACGATAAGTAAAATTTCCTTACGCGTCTCATTGCCGGCGTTCACTAAAAAGTTAAATTCAAATTTCACCCGTTTGCCGTCGATCATTTTATCGAGGACTCCGTCGTTATCGTGATCCTTCCAGTCGAGCGAATCGAGTAGGGCCTTAGCACGTGCCGGATCGTAGATGTGCGGCGGAAGGTCACCGTTATATTCGGGGCGTTTAAAAAAAGTTGGTGACTCGGTAGGTGTTGCAAGACCATGCAGGACTTTGTCGATGATGGTCTTGCGATCGATGAGGTAGGAAAGCGCTTCCCGAACTCTTGGATCAGCGAAGATAGGATTTTTTTGATTGAAACCGATATACGTGTACTGAGGAAAATAGAAGGTCGTCTTTTTTAGGAAGGGCTCTTTTTGGGTATCGATCTGCGAGTAGTACACCGGTTGCATCGAGCCCATAATATCGATGTCGCGCGATTTGAGTGCTGTTACAGCAGCATTCCAATCGTTGATCGTCTTGTAGATCAGCGTGTCGAGATTCGCCTCGCCCATCTTACCCCAATAATTGACGTAGTAGGGATTGCGAACGAGTCGCACAAAATCCTGCGTACGCCATTCGTCGAATTTGTAGGGCCCCGTGCCTTGCACGTATCGACGCGAGCGCCCGGTTTCGATCTGTGAAAAGTCATCGGCGAATTGCTTCATTGCCGGATTCGTCTTCAGCGTTTGGATCTTTGCGCTATCAAGATTGTCGGCCTTGCCCGTCTCTATGATCGCGGCAATGTCATCCCACGAATATTTGTCGGTAAGTCCCTTCGGATCGAAGATGTGCTTTGGAAGAATATAGAGCGCATCGCCAAAGACTGCCTCGCGCACGAGAAAATAAGGCTTGCTCATCGTAAAGCGAACATGGTAGGGATCGCCACCTATCAATTCGCAGCTATGAATGTTATCGACGTAGGTACGCTTTTGCCCCGAGAGGAGATTCATCGGATTCTTGAGCGCCTTCAAACTAAAGATCACATCGTCACCGGTCATCTCGCGACCATCGGCGAATTTCACGCCTTTGCGAATGTGAAAATCAAATGTCATGTGATCTGCAGATTCGATCGGCAAGCTATCCGCAAGCCAGGGGACATCATAGAGGAGCGTCTCGCGATTACAGACCAGCAAGCGCCCGTAGATCTGATCCTGTGCGTAGGTTGCATTCGCATCCGAAGAGTTGAAGGGATTGAGATTGTCGACGTCCGATAAAATATGTTCGACGACGCGATTGGAGGTTGAGAGCGTGGTCGTCCGTTTACCGCACGAAGCGAGCGTGAATAAAAGCGAGGAAATAACGACAAGTCGAAAAGCGTGATTCATGATTGGGGTAGAGTTACACAACACAGTCTGCAGGATCGACAGGTAGAATGTCGACAGAGCATTCAAAGGTTCAAGACAACCCTTGCGTGCGCCACGATGTTAGCCGTGATTCAAATCTGTCAAGCAATGAAAAATTTCCTGATCTTTCTTCGCTATAAGGCTCCGATAGAAATTGTCGAGAAGCATACCGACGCTCATCGTGCGTTTCTTAAGAGCCAGTATGATGCTGGCGTGCTGTTGATCTCGGGACCATTTGTTCCACGAACGGGAGGTATGCTCTGGGGCCAGGCTGAGGACCGCTCGACGATCGATGCCATGATCGCACGTGATCCGTTTCATCTCGAAGGCGTCGCCGATTACGAAGTGATCGAATTCAAACCGGTGATGCATTCGTCGATGCTAAGTCCTCTTTTTGAGTCGCAGACTGCACCGACGTCCACGACCGCATGAAGATCCACGTTCCGCCGCATATCCAGTCGCTCGTGCCCTATAAGCCGGGCAAACCGATCTCCGATCTGGTAAGCGAGTATGGTCTTGAGCAGGTCGATAAACTTGCCTCGAATGAAAATCCGCTCGGCGCCTCGCCTGTCGCGATTGCGGCCGCGATCGAGTCGATGAAGGAAGCAGCCTATTATCCTAATGGAGGCAAGTCGATTCGCGAAGCACTGGCCACTCGGTATGGCCTGACGATCGATGAGATCATCGCGGGTTCGGGAAGTGAAGGAGTGATGAATACGGTCATGCGGACCTTCCTCGTTGAAGGCGACGAAGTGCTTACGAGCGAAGGGACATTTGGCGGATTTTACGTATTGGCGCATGCCATGGGCCTCAAGCTTATGCTTGCCCCAATGAAGGATTACGGGTATGATCTTGATGCCATCGTGAAGCTTGTGACGCCTCAAACGAGATTGATCTATCTCGCAAATCCGAACAACCCGACTGGCTCTTATTTTAATAAGCAGGCATTGGTCGAATTTCTTACGGCAGTACCGAACGACGTACTCGTTATGTACGACGAAGCGTATTACGATTTCGCGATCGACGATGTGGCGGATTATCCCAGTTTGCTCACCGCCCACATCCCGAATGTCGTCACGCTGCGGACGTTTTCGAAATCACATGGCCTTGCGGGTCTGCGCATCGGCTTTGGCGTTAGCTCACCAGAGATCATTCAGCTGATGATGAAAGTCCGGCTGCCCTTTGAGCCGAGCGGGCCGGCGCAGGCTGCAGGCATCGGCGCGTTGCAGGACGAGAAATTTCTTTTGCAGACGATCGAGGTCAACCGCGAAGGGAAACTGCAGTGGAAAAAGGCTTTGACCGAATTGGGTCTCAAGTTTGTCGAAACCGCTGCAAATTTTTATTGCGTCATTCTGGAAACCCCTCGGGAAGCCGAGCGCATTTTACATAAATTGGAGCGCGCAGGCATCATCGTCAGACCTCTGACAGGTTTCGGAATGCCGAATGCACTCCGGATCTCGATCGGCACCATGCAGCAGAACGCTCGCGCCATCGCGGTGTTGAATAGAGTAATGAAAAGCTCGAATAGCTAAGATGGCAGAGACGCTCGAGATGACCGATTACCTCCGACCCGAAATTGCATCGGGTCTCGGAAATCTTGAGCTGGTTGCGAAACTTGTCGTCGAAGGATTCATCACCGGTCTTCATAAATCGCCTTATCACGGTTTCTCCGTGGAATTCGCCGAGCATCGCCCTTATCTGCCTGGTGATGCGATTCGCTATATCGACTGGAAGCTCTATGCTAGAACGGACCGCTACTATATCAAGCAATACGAGGAAGAGACGAACCTGAAGGCGCATCTTGTGCTCGATTGTTCGAAGTCGATGAATTTTTCGAGCGATCCAAAGCGCATCGTCACGAAGTATCGTTATGCAACGATGCTCTCTGCGGCGCTTGCCTATTTGCTCACGCGGCAGCAGGATGCCGTTGGTCTGGCGCTCTTCGATGAGTCGCTTCGCACGTTCATGCCGGCGCGGCTAAAGTCGAGCTATCTGCGTGAAGTGCTTCGAACGCTTCAAGCGGCCCAGCCCTCGAATCAAACGCATACTCAGGAAGCACTCCGGCGCGTGGCGGAGCGAATCTCGCGTCGTGGACTTATCATCGTGATGAGCGACTTTCTCGATGAGCCTGAGGATGTCATCAGTTCACTTAAACTGTTCCGACATGCGGGGCATGAAGTGATCGCTTTTCATATTCTCGATCCGATGGAGCGATCACTCGAGATCGCAGCAAGCGATGCAACCATCGTCGATGTCGAGACGGGCGAAACACTTCGCACGCAACCTTATCAGATGCAGGCGCAGTATCGCAAAGCCGTCGAAGATTATATTACAACGCTCCGGACCTCGCTGCTCGCTGAGAACATCGACTATCTACTACTCGACACCACAACCTCCTACGATCGAGCACTCGCCGAGTATCTTCACAAGCGGCAACAGATGCACTGATCGCTATTCGAACAGTGCCAGATACACCTTGCGAAGTTCGTCTTCGGTGTTATAAAAATGAGGAGCCACGCGAAGTTTTCCGACGCGAAGCGAGGTGACGATCTGCTTTTCCATCAGCCGCTGATGCATTTGTGCTGCATCATCCCATTCAAAAGTGACAATGCCAGCTCGAGCAACAGCGTCTTTTGGTGTGATGACGTTCACACCTCTGCTTTGAAGCCGATCGATTAAGTAACCGGTGAGATCAAGAATATGCTTTTCGGCCTGGGCCTGACCGAACTCGAGAAAAAATTCGAGAGCGGCCTTGAGGCCGGCGATGTTCGCATAATTTAGCGTGCCGTTCTCGAATCGTGCGGAGCCTCGCCGAAGTTCATCGGGACGAAGTGTGAAGTTAAACGCGTCGTCGATGCTCGTCCAGCCAAGTGAGCTTTGATGGATCAAACTTCTCGCACGCTCGCTTGCATAGATAAAGCCCATTCCTTCGGGCGCCATTAACCACTTGTGCGAACCGGTCGACAAAAAATCGATGTGTGCGGCTTCCACGTCGATTGGCATGTGCGGAAGTCCCTGGATCGCATCGACAACGAAAAGGATACCGCGCTTGTGAAGTTCGCGGCCAATGGTAAGAAGGTCGGCTCGCTCACCGCTGAGATACTGAACAAAACTGATCGCCACCAGCCGCGTGTCTGGCTGGATCGCGTCAAAAATAGATTGCGGACTCACGCGCCAATCGATAGATCGAACGATATCGACGATAACGCCGCGTTGCTTCAGATTGAGAAACGGATAGACGTTCGACGGAAATTCAAGATCGTTGATAACGATCCTGTCGCCTTCCTGCCAATCGATTCCCGTGGCAATGATATTTAGCCCGTCGCCCGTATTCATCACGAAGGCGATATCTTCGGCGTTCGCGTGAATAAGACCCGCGATCAGACTTCTCGTCCGATTGGCCATCTCCATGGCCCAAGGGAATGGCTCGATCCCTTTGAGCGCACGACGCTCCATGTACTTGCCAACAGCAACACGGACCGGAAAGGAGAGTGGAGAAATGGCAGCGTGGTTGAGATATGCCATGTCGGTCCATGTGTGCGGAAACTGTCTGCGCGCTTCGGAGACCGTCATGCTTCGCCTCTCGCTATGAGTGCTCGCTCGACCAATCCAATATCTGCGAGCGTATCGACTGCGATCGATTCATAATCGACGACCACGCATTTGATGCGAATGCCCGCTTGAAGCAACCGCAATTGCTCGAGCCGTTCGGCAAGTTCGAGAGGCGATTCGGGCAGCATGACAAAATTCTTCAACACCGATGGCCGATACGCATACAGCCCGATGTGCTTATAAAACATCTTTGTGGCCAACCACTCAGCAGAAACAGGAAAGCTCAAATCGCGCAGGAAGGGAATTGCGTTTCGCGAAAAATAGAGTGCGTCCATGTTCGATTCGAATACGACTTTGACAATGTTCGGATTTGTAAGGTCTTCGATTTGCACGATCGGGGTGATCGGAGTTGCGCACGAAATATTGCTGTCGCTCTGCATCGTCTCCGCGATCCGCCGTATTACGTTGTGATCGATCAACGGTTCATCGCCCTGTACATTGATCACAAAATCGTAGCGGTCGCCGAGCATCGCAGACGCCGCTGCAACACGGTCGGTGCCCGAAGCACAGTCCGCAGATGTCAGGAGCACATTGCCGCCAAAGCCAAGCACATGCTGCTCGATGGCTGGGTGATCGGTTGCAACATAGACATCGAGTCCCGAAGCAAGACAACGTTCGTGGACGCGTTCGATGAGCGATCGATCGTTAATAAGATGCAGCGCCTTGTGCGGAAGGCGCTCCGATGCGAATCGTGAAGGGATGATGATAGCTGCATTCATGGCTGCAAAAATAGATTCCGATTGCGAGCGCCATCTGGATTGGCCGCCTGAGTCTCGGCTAACCGTTTTCTCAAAAGGCGAAAAAATTTGACAATTGATTCTATATGCGTATTTTTGAACGAATACTCTGCCAGCCACTCTGGGCCCCGATCTTTCAAACGCGTTTCAATGCCAGCAACGGATCAAGAACTCCTACAGCGCATTTCCGATAAGGACGACCGCGCGCTCTCGGAGATCTACGACCGATATTCTCGGATCCTCTACGGCATGGCACTTACGATCCTGCATGACACCGATGACGCGGAAGACGTGCTCCAGGAAGTATTCATGCAGGTTTGGAAAAAAGCTTCGCAGTACCAAGCCGAGCTGGGAGCGCCCAAGAACTGGCTTGTTCGCATCGCGCACAACCGCGCGATCAACCTGCTTCGCTCTCGCAGAAATAAAGAGCGGCAGTCCGAAGTTTCGATCTCGAACGATTCGGAAATGGGAGATCGGGAGGTCGCAAAGCTTCACTCGGGCGAAAGTCCGCTGATCGATGTCGTTCGCCAGTCCGAAACGGAATCGATCGGTCGCGCGCTTCGTACACTTCCCGAGGAACAGCGAATGCTCGTCGAATTGGCATTCTATCAAGGATATTCGCATTCCGAGATCGCCGAAAAAACCAATTTGCCACTGGGCACTGTCAAAACGCGAATCAGGAGCGGTCTCCAAGCATTGCGCGATCAGCTTAAGTATCTGAAAAACGAGGCGTTCTTATAAATCCATTCGTTCTCAGCCGTTGTATCATATGTGAAGAGGTAGGAGCAAGTAAATGACAAGAGAAGAAGTGACATCGTTTGGAAGTAGCGGGGAGTCGGAAGTATCGTTTTCCGAGGATTCTGACTTTTTAGTGCTAATGGCCGAAGCGGCCTCTGCTGTACTTCCGGCGCCGAGGCGCGCACTCAAGACGAAGATCATGACTGCAGTCGCCGAAAGCGATAGTGAAGACTCTGCGAAGGAGTCGACCGCAGGCACGGTGATCAGGGCCAGCGAAGGCCGCTGGATCGAATCTGGAATTGAGGGCATCACGATGAAGCTGCTCCACGAGATTGAGAATTCGAGTGTTGAAGCCGGTCATAAGCGCTATAGCGTGTTGGCACGTTTGGCGAAGGGCGCTCGATATCCGCATCATCGCCACGTCGGCTATGAAGAATGTCTTTTGCTCGAAGGCGACCTCAGATTGAATGATCTTACGCTCCGCGCCGGAGATTATATAACTACTCCCGATGGCGCGGAGCATTTTGAGACCTATACCGAAAATGGATGTCTCTTGATGCTTTCGACCCAACTCGAAGACGAGATCCTCGCGTTCTAAAGAAATCCCGAATTAAATTTTCCAATTTCCCTTTGCTGCGTGTCAGCGGAGGGAAATTGTTGTTTCTAAACGACTTAAGGAGATGTCGGGTCACGCGAAAATTCGAGGGAAGCTTCGAGATCGCCGGAGGAAAGTCGTTGGGATATGAGCAATCTCGCCCAAAGGTATGTTTTTTGTTATCTCCCAACCCAACCCCACGATAAGCAATCCATCTATCGGCTAATCACTGTATAGGTAGCAGCAGAAACGTTGGAGGCCTTTTCCCGGCACTTTGGCAGCTTACTTATTCATTAACAACTTACGATTTATGCAACATGTTAGGACTTTAAAGCGTGGTGTGCTTTTCGCATCACTCGCATTGCTCACTGCAGGGTTCATCCCGGGTGGGCAAACAGCTCGCGCATCCAGCCATCGCGAGGCACCACTGATCAGCAACGATCCGCTCGCGGATAACACTGATCTTTATGCCTTCCGCTCTCCCGATGATACGAACACCATCACGATCATCGCGAACTATATCCCGTTCGAACTTCCCGAAGGCGGACCAAATTACTACTCCTTCGGCGAAAACATTCGTTACGAGATTCACATCAAGAATAACGCAGCGACAAAGGGCGACGATATCACCTATCGCTTCACCTTCACCAAGACGAACCAGGATCCTACGACCTTCTTTAACATTCGTCTTGGTAAAGAGAATCTGAAGACTACCTACAAATGCGAGCGCAGCAACGACAACGGTGCATCGTGGACCACTGTGATCGACAATCGCTGGGTACCGGCTCCGAATATCGGACCGCGCTCGATCGAGTCGATCTATGGTCTTCACCAGAGTGGTGAAGCAGGAAAGTCTGCCTACCGTCATTACATGGATTCAGCGATCGTCAGCATCCCGAATGCTGAGAGCATTTACGCTGGGCCGGTCGATGATCCGTTCTTCGTAGACCTTGCAGGCATTTTTGACCTTGGCGGATTCCGCGCAAAGGGCAAGGATGGACTCGCTGGATTTAACTGCCACACAATCGCGCTTCGCATCCCGATCGCAATGTTGCAGAAAGATCACAAGAATGTCAATCAGGCAGCAAATATTCTCGATCCAAATTTTGTGATCGGTGTATGGGCTTCGGCATCACGTCCGCAGATCACGACCCTGAGTCTGACTGGTGGCGCTCCGAGCTATTCAGGTGACTTCGTACAAGTATCCCGTCTTGGAATGCCGCTCACCAACGAAGCCATCATTCCGATCGGAATGAAGGACAAGTGGAATGCGACGAATCCCTCTGGCGATAGTTCGACTGCCGCAAACTTTGTGAATCCTGAACTTGCGCTGTATGTGGGCAACGGCCTATATTCGGCTGCTATTCCGGGACTTGCGGCACTTAAAATCGATACCAATTCGCTTGGTGGGGGTATGCCGGGGAAAGGGTTTGATTTCCGCAACATGAAGGACGGACTCTATCCGCTTACAGGCAATCCTGCAACGAATGGCACTGCGTTCGATGCTAGCACATACGGCCCGATCCTGTTGCAAAAGGGTAAGCCACGTTCGGTCGACATTCTTCCGATCTTCTTTACGGGTGTTCCTAATCTGGCTCCGTATCAGCTCGCAACCGGAAAGGCTGCGAACAACCCGCTCTCAGCAGGTAAGCCGTTTATCAATAACTTCCTGCCGACGCTCGGAGACATGCTCCGCCTGAATATGGCAGTGCCTGTAACTGCTCGTACAAGTGCAGATTTCAGCAGCGAGGGACTTATCCAGGCGGCAGTGCTTGGACTTACCGACCCTCGTTTCAACGCAAGCAATGCGATGCAGTTCATCCCCAATATGGATGGCTTCCCGAACGGACGCCGTCTCGAGGATGACGTAACGACCATCGAGATGCAGGCAGTTGGCGGTCTCGTGCTGAACGCAATCGGCGTTTGGACGGATGACTATTCTGGAACAGGCAGCCCGGTAACACCGGAATTGCTTGGCAAGGTTACCTTCAATGCCGGTGTCACGCACAACGACACGACGTTCGTGAAGTACTTCCCATTCCTTGCAGAGCCGTGGCGCGGTTCGGACGGCTTGCAGCGCAGAGCTGCTCAGGCGGTCCAGTCGAAAGACCCGATCGGAATGGCAGCACCAGGTGGTTTCTTCATCGGACAGAACTATCCGAACCCAGCGATGAACCAGACGACGATCCGCTTCCACTCATCCGTCTCCGGCAATGTCGCCGTCAAGATGTATGATATCTCCGGACGCGAGATCTCGACATTGATCGACACACGTAAGTCGGCGGGTGACTACAGTGTAAACTGGTCAGCCTCTTCGCTCCCAAGCGGGACATACATGGCGGTTCTTTACCTCGACGGTCAGGAATCAAGCAGTTTGAAAGTAACTGTTTCGCATTAACACGACATTCCTTAATGCCAAGAGGGCTGGTGCAAACCAGCCCTCTTTTTTTGCCCTTTAAAAAGTCCCTTTCCCATTCGCCCGACGAATGGGAAAGGGT
>JBBSDW010000066.1:0-16935 GCA_038240295.1 Kapaibacterium sp. (SeqCode) | reverse complement strand
CGACCACGGTGTAACTGCCCGAAGGAAGGTGAGCAACATCGGATAGCGCTAACGAGTGGAAGCCCACCGAGAGAGATCCTAAATTTTGATCGGAGACCTTGCGCCCAGCAGCGTCGAATATTTGCACCGTGACACTCGCAGCATCTTCGATGAGGCCAATGCGCATCTGAGCATGCGTTGTGGCTGGGTTCGGGAAAAGCTCCATCGCAATTTGCGCGGCATCGGGTACCTGTTTGAAGAGCAGCGTTTGCGAGGCAGAATGCCAGCGGGCGCCATCCGCATCACGCTGATAAAGATCGTAGGTATAGAGTCCGTCGCTCTTCGGGTCGTCCATGGTTGCGTAAGCCGAACCGTAACTCGATTTCGCCATGAGCGCTGTGTCGGTCTGCCAGGACTTTATGAGCTTCGGCGTCTCGCCGTTCGAGCTACGCTCGATTTCGTAACCAAGATTTTGCGATTCAGATCTGGTGAGCCAGTCAAGGTGTACATGCGAACCAACCTGAACTGCTGCGAAATGATCAAGCTCGACAGGTAGCGCAGTTGAGCTGGAGTCGGAGCAAACCGTGAATGGCTCGTTAGGCGATAATCCCCACGTGGTGCAATATTTCGAAACGATGTTCCCGGTATCATAGCTACCAGCGACATAGGTAACGCCTTCGCTTGTCCAGAGCGTGCCCGTCCAACGGCCAACTTTGAGATCGGAGATTTTTGCGATCGCACTCGGCGGATAATCTCCGTGGATCCAATAGAGTCTCACCTTCCCATTGACGGAGCCACTCGTCCGATCGCAATGCCAGTACTGTGATTTGCTCACATGTTTCAGCGTCGTATCGGTGCTCGTAGTGTTTGCATACGCAGTATCGAAATACTCGCATCGGAATGTCGAAGCGGTTGAGGCGGAGGGAATGATACCGCACTTGTTAAAGCGCGCTTGCTTTCCAACCGGGTAGGTAAATTCGTTGGTCGTGTTGAAATCTTTGCCACAGGGGCCATTTACATAACTCGCACTCGATCCATTTTTCCACCCGCCGTTTATGGTGAAGGTAAGCAAGTGTGGCTGCGTGGTGCTAACGACGCCGTTCGTAAAGTTCATCGTGTCGTCAACGATCTCGTTGGTATCACAGGTCTTTACATTTCCGCCTAAGATTGTGAGATCGTGGAAGGTTGTGACCTTGGTGCCAGAAAAACGTTGAGCCGTGCCGTTCATGACAACAAGCCCGATATAACGATTGAAGATGTTGTTGTTGATCCAATCGCCGGCAAGATTGATCCTTCCGCTATCGCCGATCGTACCTTCGTTGGTGCAATTGCCGGTGATCGTCGTTGTGCCCGTATTATCATACGTGCCGGAAGCATTGTGAACACTTCCGTTAACTTGCACGATCGAACCGGTGCACGTCTTAACTGACGCGCCATTGTTCGTCACCAACTGCGCGCGCGCGATGTTCGACAAGCACAGCAGCGCAATCGTTAAACCAATACCAAACCGAATGGATGTGAATCCGTACATGGGTTTGTGTTTTTTAGAGCGTAGTGCTGATGACGCGCCACCGCTTCGTAGTGCCATCATAGTAGAGATAGATGGACCTATCGGCCACTACCTTGTCATTGCTGCCATTGCCCGTGAGGATCCTATACTCTGCGGTCGAACCTGCATCCTGGTTCGTGAAGGTGATGATGGATGCTCCAACATTTGTAAGCAGTACCGCCCTGCCATCAGAGGTATCGGCCAAGCCGGAGATATTGATGGAGCTCGAAGCCGAGATTCGAAAGATCGACTTCGTGCTGTCCAGGATAAGATTATTTTGCGAGGCGCTGAAACTCGTAAGTGTCGTAGTGCTGAAATGCTGAGCACCAACAGAACCAACTGCGCTCCAGCTCAATGTGCCCGAGCCATCGTTGGTTAAAACCGTATTGGCTGATCCCTGTGCTGGAGGCATCGTGTAGCTGTGCGAGGTCGTCGCGGCTGCGGCTTTGAATCCGACATAACCGGACGTTGCGCCAGAAATTTTAAGCTGTGGTATCGCACTGAATGTGCTGTTTAGGCCCTCTTCGCCGAGTTCCAAAACGCCTCTGAAATCGACGATCATTGAATTATATCGACCCGTAGTACCGGTGCCACCGCCGACGATAAATGCCGGATACTGGAACGTGTTCGATAGACAAACGTAAGGGGCACTCGGTACAGGGTCGTTGAACTGCCCGACCACCGACTGCGAGAACGCATAGGTCAGGTCGCCTTCGCCACCGAGGATCGAACTGTACTGGCCAGCTGCCGTGTGGAACTCGCCGCCAAGGACGCTGCTCGCAAGGCCGCTTGCTGTGTTGCCCGAACCGCCGCCGATGACCGCAAACCTTCCGGCACCCGAGGCGCCGCCATTATCACCCGCGAGATTACCTGCACCTCCGCCAACGAAATCGTAATTGTTCGTCGCCTGGTTCGCCGAGCCGACAAAACCACCGCCCGTGATCACGCTGCCATAAACGCCGTTCGTGATCGCATTGCCGCTATAGCCCATGATGATGTCAGGACTGTTGGTCATCGGTACGATGCGGACCGCTTGCAAATTATTGACTCGGATCGTGAATGCAACGTTATCGGTGGTACCGAGAAAATTGACACCATCTACCGTACCGGCATTTCCGGTAAGTGACCACCCCTGGCCGAATGGTACCCAGTTAGTCCCATCGAAATACCAGAAAGCGTTGTAGCTCTTGTCAAAGATGAGAAGACTGAGGGCTGGATTGCTGATGCCGTTGCGCTGACCAGTCGTCAAGCGTGGAACAAGGAAACCCTGATTGAACGCAGGTGGGCTCAGATCGAGGATCGCGCTCGCGTCGGGCGTCGTCGTGCCTATCCCAACGTTATTCTGTGCGAACAAAGAAGTGGCAAGAGCCGCGATGAAAGCGAAGATCAGGGCCGTACAAAACCAGATTACGCGCATCCGCTTGTGAAACGCGATCAACAATGACGTCGGTGCATCTGCCGAAGCAAACGATGCACTGAAAAGTCCATCAGTACTCATTTTTTAGAGCTATGTATTCCAGCGCCGGTTAGGAGACCGCCGAGGAATGCGAGTGATTTCTTAGAAGTAAACGTAACTTGGACTCAGATGTGAAACTGAGGCCTGTTTTCAAGTCAATAATGCCCTTAGGAGAAGCACGAGAAACTTGAAAAACGAAGCTGCTGACTCAATCAGACCCACCCTGTGAAAGGTAGGCTTAATAGTTTTTCCTTAAGAATATCGAAAAACGCAGCATGCTCCTCCAAAAGGAGAAGCAAGGATTGTTCCAAAGGGAAAGTGGGTAAAAATGTTTTTGCTTTTGTCGAAAAGTGCGGACTTTTCAACGATTTTGGAGACAACTCAGACTGGACTTATAAATCTGAGTTGTCGTATCTTCGGACGCAAATCGCAAAAGCAAACAGACGTTTCTCAGGGCGCCGTCTACGACAAGCAGTGCCAGACACCGTTCGTCGCGTCATAAACGATCGTCATTGTCATGTACTGGACCAAACTAAGATTTCCTGCTCCCGAATATCTTTGTATCTTGGCCGTGCCGGTGCCGGAACCGTTTGTGATGGTGATCGCGGTAGCACCTGTGTTGCACAGTATGATCATTCGACCATCCATTGAGGCGTTCGCCGTGATTCCGTTGATAATAGGGGTTGCCGATCCACTG
Source organism: Kapaibacterium sp. (SeqCode) (assembly GCA_038240295.1). GTDB lineage: Bacteria > Bacteroidota > Ignavibacteria > Palsa-1295 > Palsa-1295 > JABDDM01. The sequence continues at coordinate 13,254 of JBBSDW010000066.1, read as the reverse complement.
ATCAAGAAGAAAGTGCCGGTCGCTGGGACAGCGAGTGCGTTCGTGGTTCCGCTTACCGTGGTAGTGTTGATATTATAATGGTGATCGGCCCTCCATCGCATTTTACCAGTACCATAATCCTGGACAAGTTCGGCGTCATCGTTGGCGAGTGTGTCGGGAAGAGTGTACTGGATGCTCGCGCTTGTTCCGTCGGATTTGGTCTGTGCGCGGGCAACGAAGGATGAGTAAACACCGCTATTCGGATCCGAAAAGATGAGTGTATCGGCCGTTCCGCTGTTAGACAGCAGCACGTTGCCATTTTTTACTTCAAGCGCTTGTGATGGGCTGTTCGTTCTGATCCCGACACGCGTGTTTGTCGAGCTTGATGGGTGATTGAAGACGACCGTGGCGTCCTGCGAGACGTTGGCGCCGTTGCCAAATGCAAGTGACCAGCTGCCTGAAACTGTATCCGATTGTCCACCGAGTACGGTTGAGTAGGAGCCGAGCGAGGTAACGAGGTTCGACAGTCCTCCAAGTACCGAGCTATAGGGACCGGTCGCGGTGTTTAATTGACCTCCAAGCACCGATGCATAGTTTCCTGATGCCAGTGAAGTGAGTCCCCCGCCAACTACGGTGTACATCGCGGATGCTGTCGCGTTTTGACCTCCACCAATAAAGCTGTAATCGCCACTCGTCGTATTTCCCGATCCGCCGGCGATCGTGCTGAACTGATTCTTTGCATGATTCGTGTAACCCCCTCCGATCGCAGATCCGACGCCTGAGGCTTTGTTCAATTGTCCTCCGCCAACGCAGGCGTACTGGTTTGTTGCAGCGTTGTTCCACCCCCCACTGACTGTTGCATTAAAGCTCGTCGCACTATCATTCTGGCCACCTCCGACAGTTGCGTAGTTTCCTGCGGTATAATTATTTATCCCTCCGCTAATGGTGTTATTTATGCCAGTGGTGACGTTCGACTGACCACCTGACACTACGGAATAGTTGCCGCCGGAAATGTTCTGGTAACCGCCAATTGCGACGGAATTTAAGCCGGTTGCAGAATCATTTTGTCCGGCAACGATCGCGTAATTGCCCGACGCATAGTTATTAAGTCCGTGACCTACGAGCGAGCTCGTTCCCGCACCGACCGTCCAAAGGCTCGCCAACGGTGGACTTGATACGGTAGCCCAGCTCAAGTTTCCTGCCCCATCGTTTTGAAGATAGGTGCTTGATGCACCCTGCGCCGTAGGGAGTACGTATGCAATCGCTGCCGTCTGTGCACCAGCCGCGAACGTCGTGTTAAATGTGCCTGCAGGGTTCTGAAATTGGAGCTGCGACGCGACACCACCTGACGCATCGAGCTTTGTGTTGCCCGCGATTTCGACTTTTTGCGTGGGCGTGATGGTACCTACGCCAACGTTGCCGTTCGCAACGAGCAGGCCATAGTTTCCGGTCTGAGCGTTCGTGGCAGAGAAATATCCGGCCACGTTATAGCTACCGGCGCCCGTCGCGACCGAGTATGTTGCATACTGTGTGTTTCCAAAAAGAGCTGCGCCATTCTGAGTGACGAGAAGTGCTTTCTGGGTCGATGTTGCCGTCTGGGTGATCGAAAGTTTTGCCGCGGATGTGGCGGCGCTTGCGCTCTGTGCGCTCCCGATCGAAACGTCCTGGGAGCTGTTTACACGCATCCCCTCGAGCATCACGTTCGAACCATTGAGCGTTGCGAATTGAAGATATCCTTCGTTTCCGCCCGAGGTCGCATTTTCCTTGCGTCCAGAGATCTGAGCAAAGGGCGTCGGCGATGCGGCGGTGCGATTACCACCAAGTCCGAGCGAGCCGCCGATATTGATTCCTTCTGCGTCAGAAGTCAGAATCGACTGATTCGCAGTCGTGCCGAGCGCTTGATTGCCGTCGAGCACCGTTAATTTTGATGCGGGGGCATTCGTGCCCACTCCAACAAGTCCTGCAGCAGTAACTGCTACGCGCTCGAGGTTACTGGTTCGAATGCGAAAGTCGATGGGGTCGGTTGTGCCGAGAAAGTTTGTGCCGGCCACCGTTCCGCCGTTTCCAAGCAATCCCCAGCCGCTGCCGCTTGAAAGAAAGGGCACCCAGGCAGTGTTGTTATAATAGTAGAACGTATTCTTGACGTTATCATAGACAAGCAAGCCGTTGGCTGGAGATGAGATCCCGGCTACATAATTCGACATACGCGGAACAAGCAGTCCCTGTGTTGTCGAAGTCAGGTCGAGAACAGCCGAGGCGGCAGGTGTTGTTGTACCGATGCCAACATTGCTTTGGGCATGTACGTCATCCACATTACTTCCGAAGAAGAAGAATGGCATGCCAATAAACAAAAAGGCAACAGCTCTCCTTAGAGGGTGCAAACAAAAGCTTAACATCAATTTCACTCGATTTATAATCCGCACATTATAGAATCCACTCACGTGACTGTCCATCGTTCCGGGCAAAGGGTTCGAAGGTTCATGCGCACATGCATGGATCACACTGCTTCAGTGGCAAAATAACCAATGAGACCCACGTGATATCCTGCGGACTTCCATCACCTGGTCCCCACCAAGTTCAAGTCGTCCCAATGGACATCTGTCATCATCTGGTTTTGCTTACCCGCACGCTAATGAGGTAAGCACTTAGAGGATTAAATTGAAGTAGCTTGTACAAATATAACTCGCAATTGGCCGAATAGTACCATAAAAGACCAACTTTTTTTCAATTTGTCCGCAAAACGAACGGAAAACTCAAGAAATGTACAGAAATGGTGGGCGAGGGTGGTAAGAGTTGGTTACTATTCCCACGGTTAAGGCTACTGACCGAGTGACACACCCTTGATAATTGCGTGATCCAACCCACTCACAACCCTAATCGTAAAAAAGCCGCGAGGAAGGTTACCGTGCAAGCTCAAATTGCCCGCACTATCAAATTTCTGATACGTGAACAACCTGCCAGTCACATCATAAACGTCAACTTCAACTGGACCTGTAGAATTTTTGACCAGAAGTTTTGCTGACTGACCCGTCAGCACGGGATTGTTAAGCAACCTTGCGCTAAATTGCGTCCCTGGTACCCTTGTGATCGTTCGGTCGGCAAGTTGCAGGACTGCCCCATCAGAATTCCGTTCTGATAACCTGTAGGTGATCGCGCCATTTGGAGCACTAAGGTCAGCGTATCTGTACTTCGCACCATATTTGGAGGTCGAGCGCAACTCAGGATTCGTACTCCACGAGCTCAGCGTGGTCGTATCCGTTGAAGTAAGTCGCGTAATTTCAAAACCAAGGGACTTCACCTCGGCGAACGTCGACCATTTTAAATCTACCTCGCCTCCACGATCCTCGATCGTGAACGACTCGAGCCCCACCGAAAGCGCTTCATCAACTTCCTGATCCGACAACGCCCACAGATACCCATTCGTGAGTGTCGAACTACCGACAGCGTCGGTATCGAGCACAAAACTATTCGCCACGCTTCCTATCCCGCTGATGCCTGAGATCGCCCACGAAACTCCAGCATTGCTGCTGCGCCAGAAGTTGATCGATTCCAAGATTGCGCGATTCAGTTCTAAGCAATGATATGCGAATTCGATCGTGTCGTCACTTTGAAGTTGTGGACCGTTTTGGGCAGTGATGCGGAAATAGCGTTTGATCGTGTGACCGTCGCGGTTACCATTGAACGACCCTGGCGGCAAATATCCGGAGGTTCGCATCACACCAACCAGCCCCGGATATGGTCCTGATCCAGCTCGAATGCCAAGGCCCAGCCCTCCGAAATTACTCTCGTGATTTAGTGAATCGAGCCTTCGCGCACGTGTGAAAACTCTTCCGATCAGGTGTCCTCCACAAGGCGGAAGTTCTTCGTCGAGGGAATCGACTACATAGAGTGAATCGCAGTGCGTGTCGTCGATGAAGCGTACGGAGAGTGTGGTCGTCGGGCCAATCACAACAATCGAAATTTCCGATGGACCGCTCCAGTGCGATGTATCATTCGGATTACGAAAGATCCACGTATCATTGGACGAACTCATCCCGTCGCCATCAAGTCCGGCACCTGTCGAATTCGACTGACCTTTATTTTCGTTTATCACGTCACCATCGATCACGATGGTCTGGAAACTCCGCGGACCGTTTGTGAGTCCCGGATAGACCAGGGCACCAAACTCAATTAGGAGCGTACCAGCAACGTGAACGGTATCGAACGTGAAGCCCGCAGCAGTGCCGTTCGAGATCCAAAGATTTCCGTAACGCCCTCCAACGAGCGTGCTCGTCTGGTAGCTCACGTCGACGTAGCCTCGCAGCCCATTGCCGTAATATTCGAACGTGCTATGGGTATCGGCTATGATATAGGGCGCGATCGTCGAATCGAAGGGTGCGCGTTTTCCCGGCAGAATGACTCGGCCCGTTCGAAACCTCGCGCCTGAAGCTATCTGAATAAAAGGCCCCGCAACATCGCTCTTCGCACTTCCGGCGCAACTGAATATTCCACGGCCTGCATCAAGCGTACCACTCTTGACGATGATCGCCGTATCGGCTAATAACGATTTGGTACCAATATAGAGCGTGTCGCCGATCAGACTATCGAGGGCTGGATTCTTAAAAAGCGAGGAGTCGGTAAATCCGAATTCTACGATATAGGTCGAGTCGGGTTTGTCGATCGTGATCTGTGGAAAAAGAAAGGGTCCCAGGAACGCGGGTCCCGATGGCGGTGCGATTCGAAGGCGCGATAGCCTTACCCCATTCTGATCGTTCATCACGATCCTTCCCGACCACGAAGTCGAATCGCCAACATAGATCAAACTTCCGCCAATCGTTAGCGAGCCCGTTCCTTCGATCTTCGCACCGGTAACATTTCGCAAATCAGCAGTAAGGTCATGCTGAATATTAAGATCGCGAGTGATCCTTCTTGTGCCACTCAAATGCGACCGATCGCCCAACCAGAGATTAAAATAATTCGGAATCGACTGCGCATCGAGTACGGCCACGTTATCGGTCACGAACGCGACCGTTCCTGAATCCGCCGCAAACGTGCCAGCGCCAAAAAACCGCGAGGAGACCGAAAGCGTATCGACTCCACCATGCAGGGTGCCATCAAGTTTGACGGACGTGAGGATCGGAGTACTCAGATCGAGCACGATGTCGGTGCCTTGTCCGATCACAACATCATCGCCTGCAATTGGCACAACGCCGCCGTTCCACACAGTTTGATCGCTCCACTTGCCCGAGGCTGCAGTCGTCCGTGTCGCAGCTCGAGCGTTCGAACCGAAAAAAAGGACGAGCGAACACGTGACGATCAATGCTCGTAAAAGCATCCGATCTGGCGTTCGGGATGTACCGCTATATAGTAAGGCGTGGCTAATCAGGACGATCGGTTGAGTTGACTCGAGCTTTTGTGCCGCGTTGGGCACTGTGAACTATGGCCAACAGCACGGGAGTCAGGCATGATTCCTTATCCCGCATGGAGTTGTCGCACAAGATGAAATAGCGTCTGCCCAAAAGAGACCCTATTCGTCACCGAACCATCATCGGAGCACGACGATCTTTCCTGCGATAGTTGCGCTCGGGGTGTGCAACGGGTAAAAATAGGTCCCGCTTGACCAGGTCCGAGTGTCAAACAGGTAGTCGTGTCGGCCAAGCGGTACTTCTCCGCTCAACGGCGTCGCGACGATTCTGCCCATCACGTCAAACACTTCGGTTGATGCAAAGCCCTCTTCGCTCGGCAGGTACTCAAACCGTGTTTCTCCACTGGAGGGATTTGGGAATACACTGATGATTGGTTGCCTGTTGTCGATTACGTGCCGCCCACCTTTCGTACTGACTCCTTGCAGGATGCTTTCACTACTGCGTTGCGAGAGGATACCACCGCACTCAGTGCTCCATCGTAAGTTTACGACCGAAATTCTTGCCGAATCGATCTCTGCCGTTGTGATCAGGCGAGCGATGCGGATCGCCGTATCCTTCGTTGGATTCAAATCGAACCCAAAGTGCTTCAAGATCAAATGTTCCCCTCCGCTACTTACCCCCGATGTATCGGCTGGACGAAGCAAGCGGGCGTCGGATTCGAGGTCGAAGTTAACTCGCTGATAAATGTTTCTTCCTGCGCCTTTGACAGTTATCAAAAGCGTTACAGAACCGCCCGGAGCTCCAGCAACGTTACTGAGCGCAAAGTCAAACATACTCGAGGAATCAACCGAAGGAAGAAAGCGAACACGCCAGGATCAATGCTCGCAAAAGCATCCGATCTGGCGTTCGGGATGTACCTCTATATAGAGAGGCGTGGCTTATCAGGACGATCGTCTTCATTCATCCAACTTTTTGTGTCGCTTTGGATTCCTTGAACTAAGGCCAACAGCACGGGGCTCAGGCATAATTCCTTCTCCCGCAAAGAGTTGTCGCATGAATGAAAAAAGCCGGTTACTAAGGATTGCAGGTGCACTAGTCTGTGTTGTCGGGGACGCTTGGGAAAGGTACCCTTGCGTTCGGACGTTTTCCTGGGACCTGGAAGACGGCCGACCTGCTCAAAAATGTAGTAAATTCGTCTCGTCCTGTCGCATTCTTTTGTTGGTTTTTAAGATGGGCTCATAGCTCGCAGGACACTCTTTATGGCTTACTCTACATCTCTCGCGATCGAGCGGCCGAATCTTTGGCTGCGCAACCGCAACTGGGATCTCCTTTGGATATCGCTCTCTGCGTTACTGATGGTCGTCCCGTATGTATCCTTTTTTATTGCGCAGGCGCTTGGCGTCGATGCAACGAAGGCGCGCGAGGCTGTCAACATGCTCGTCGCGTTCTGCATCGGGGGGCCGCACATGTACGCGACCTACACCCGCACCGCATTTGAGCCTGAATTCCGAAAAGAGCACTGGTCGATCGTGCCGGTCGCGATCCTGATCCCTGCGCTCGTTATCTATTTTGGCGCCTTCCACTTCATCTTTCTTTTGACGTTCTTCTTTTTCTGGGCAAGCGTTCACGTGCTGCACCAGATCGTCTTTATCGTCGATTGCTACATCGGCAAGCACCGCGCATCGCAGACGTTCGCTTCTCGCATGGGTGATTACGCCGTCGTGCTCACAGCGCTCTATCCCATGGCGATGTACCGCTTTGTTCACGGGACATTCCACATTGGCGATCAGTATCTTTATTTTCCACCGTTCCTGAAAGTCGATGCGACCTGGTGGCTTGCCACGGCGGCATTCACACTCGCGCTCGAATTTTTTATTACGAAGACATTCCGTGAGTTTCGCCGCGGCGACGGCAATGCTCCGAAGACGATCCTGATCACTGTTACGATCATTGCGACGTTCATCACGCCATTCTTTGGTGAACTCGATGTTGCCTTCCAGGGACTCAACACCTGGCACTCCTTCCAGTATCTGGCGCTCACCTGGTACATCAACCGGCTCCGCATGGAACGCGGCGAGATCACGTCGCCCGCGATGCGCAAGATCTCGGGTCCCAAATCCTGGTGGAGATACTACGGCCTCAGCATCGGCCTGAACTCGATCATCCTGATCCTCTTGGGCGGCCTGCTACTCACCCAGCAATGGCACCATCTCTCAACCGATCAATGCTACTACATCGTGATCCTCTCGATCCTGCTGCAGCATTATTATCACGATCACATTCTCTTCACTCTACCAAGCGAGATTCGCGAGACTGCTATTGGGCTCAGTGCTTAATTCTTAATTCTTAGTTCTTAATTCTTAGTTCTTAGTTAGGGGGAAGTTAAGAAGTTCGAATTATTTATTTAGCCTTGTACGATAGTCCGACGACGAAGGAGAAGGTTTCGTTTTAAACCGAGTGACAACAAGCGCGCCCAAGAAGACGTAACTAACGCTCGATCCATCGCACGGAGATTCCAACTTCCTATTGCCCCAACTCCCCGTTCCCTAACTAAGAACTAAGAACTAAGAACTTGAACCGAAGCCTAAGAACTGAGTACCCGCATCGCCTGTTTGGGCGGGCCGGACTTTTTGGGGTGGTGGCGGCTTTTTACTCACTTTGGGATCTTAGATGGAATCGACTCGGACTACGACGATAGGCATTGGACTGATCATGGCGATCTTTTTTGGATGGTTCTTGCTGAACCAGCCAAAAAAGCAACCGGCCCCGCCCAAGCCTGCAGCCTCAGATACGGCGCTCGCAAATACGCAGTCGGCCGACTCCACGCGTCGAGATTCGATCCTCGCCAACGACTCGGTTCACGCACCAGCAGCAAAACCTTCCTCAACAATTTTCACGAATGCTGCACCTGATGTTGTCGCAAGCGAGGCGCATATCGAGACTCCGCTTTTTGCTGCTACGATCTCAAGTCATGGTGGCTCGATCAGCAGCTGGATCTTGAAATCGTTCAAGACCTGGGATCAGAAGCCGCTGCAGCTCGTTAACCAACAGGAATTCAAGGGCGGCGATATCAACCTTCTTTTTACTGCGAGCGATGGCAAGAATGTAGACACAAAAGATCTACCGTTCACGATCGAAGCAAAGGATCTAACGCTTCGGAATGGTGACAGTGCTTCGTTGAAGGCATACTACAGACTTGATTCCTCACGTTACATCGAGAAGACATTCAGCTTCAATGCCGCCAAATATGCTGTAACGATCGAATACCGGCTTGTCGGCATGCAGAACGCGATCGCCGGATATCACTATTCGGCTCTCGTTGAAAATCCTCTGCCATACGTCGAATTCCAGAGTGCCAATGAATCGAACGCTGCGCTTGCTTTTGCCGGTATGAAGAACGGCACCGAAGAAGTGAATGCAACAAAGGTCGGCGAAGAAGTAAAAAAATCGTATAACGGCGATGTCGATTTTGTTGCATCGCGCAATCAGTACTTCATGCAGGCGCTGATGACTCCGGGCGCAAAAGCAACCGCTGCCGAAGTGACCGGCACTGCAAAGAACGCCCCGGACGGAGGTACGATCAAGGAATTTACCGTCGGCGTAACGCTCCCCTTGTTGCATACTCCTGACGAAGATGTTCGCTTCGAATATTATCTCGGGCCGATGGATTACGACCGCGTTAAAGCCGCCGGGGTCGGACTCGAGAACACGATGAATTTCGGCTGGAGCTTTGTCGTACGGCCGATCAGCATTCATCTCATGCTGCCGCTCTTGAATGCGATCCACAGTTTTATTTCAAATTGGGGACTCGTGATCATCTTCTTCTCGATCATGATCAAGCTGCTCACGGTGCCGCTATCGACGGGCCAGATGAAGTCGATGCGAAAAATGCAGGTTTTGCAGCCCAAGGTAGCCGAGGTCAGGGAGAAGTATAAAGATGATCCAAAGAAGATGAACGAGCAGCTTCTGGGGCTTTATAAAACCTACGGCGTCAATCCTGCAGGAGGCTGCCTTCCAATGGTGCTACAAATGCCTATATTGTTTGCGCTCTATGCTGTGCTGCGTAACGTTATTGAACTTCGTCAGGCACCATTTGCATTTTGGATCCACGACCTTTCTGTGCCGGATGGCCTGATCCAGTTCGGTTCTAAAATCCCACTTCTCGGTACACAGCTTAGCGGGCTAACGATCTTGCTTGGTGCGACGATGCTCATTCAGCAGACCTTCACGGTGTCCGATCCGCGTCAGAAGACGATGGCCTACCTTATGCCGCTGATCTTTACGTTCATGTTCAACAACCTTCCCTCGGGCGTTGCACTTTATTATCTGATGTTCAACCTGTTCGGGCTCGGTCAGCAGTTTTACATTACCAAAATCGCGAAACCGATCACACTCGAATCGATCAAAGTCGATCCGGCTAAACAGAAAAAAGGTGGTGGCATGATGGCAAAGCTTCAGGCAATGGAGCAATCGGCAAGCGCCAATCGCCGAAACCAGATCTCGGGCAAAAAGTGATGTGCGAGTGATCGATGTCCGATTATCAGCTTAACGATACGATCGTCGCGGTCGCCACAGCGGCGGGCAAGAGCGGCATCGCGGTTATTCGCTTAAGTGGGCCGGATGCAATTCAGATCGCTTCGAGTCTTTTAAAAAAGCCTGAAACGCTTTTTACCTCACTACCCAATTCGGGATTTTATTCTGAGTTTATTTCAAGTGGTGGTGAGCTGATCGACGATGGTGTCGTGATGGTTTTTCGGGCGCCTCATTCTTTTACTGGTGAGGATGTTGTTGAAATTGGAAGTCATGGTTCGCTTGCGATAGCGGATGTGATCGTCCTGGAGTTTATTCGAACCGGTGCGCGCCCTGCCGAACCCGGAGAATTCTCTCGACGGGCTTTCTATAATGGCAAGCTCGCGCTTAAGGATCTCGAGATCATCACGGCTCGGATCGCTGCTACGGATGGCGCTGCACTTCGTGGATCTGAGCGAAGTGTGGACGAGAAATTTTCCCGGCTGGATGCGCTCTATCGCCTCCTTATTGGAATGCTTGGCGATGTCAATGCCGAGATCGATTTTGGTGAATCCGACGCGATCAAGATTCCTGCACTAACCCAACGGATCGGCCACCTGCTCGCTAAGGTCAACGATCTGCTGCGGATTGCACGCAATAAGTCGGCGAATGCTGGATATTTCACCGTTGCTCTGACTGGTCCCACAAATGTCGGCAAGAGCAGCATCTTTAACGCGCTCGTGGCCTTCAAGCGCAGTATCGTGAGCGACACACCAGGCACCACGCGCGATTATCTCGAGGCATTTATCGACCTGCCGGGCGGTCACCGAATAAAGCTTGTTGACACTGCCGGTGATCGAAGGGCGCTTGGCGAAATCGAGCGTGAAGGGATAATCTTAGGCCAGACAGCAGCGCTTGAGGCCGATTTGACCTTCCGCGTTACCGATCCCTCCGACCGCTCACCCCAAATTCCTGATGGCCTTCTTTTACTTCATAATAAGAATGACCTCGATGGATGGAACGAGCAGGTATCCATTTCTGCACTTACCGGTCAAGGCTTAGAGCTCCTTCGGTCTGAAATTTTGATTCGGGCGATTGCGACTGATTCTGAGCTGAGCAAACCTGCTCTTTCGATGACCGAGCGCTCGCAACTTGAAGACGTCGCTGAAAAACTTCATAGACTTGTCGATAGTCCTCTCTCCGATCCAGGGCTGTTGGCGGACGACCTGCAAAGCATGATTGACGTCATCGGTTCGCTGCTGGGATTGAACATCTCCGAAGATGCGTTGAATCACATCTTCACAAACATGTGCATCGGTAAATAGGCCAAATCGGCCAAATTTGGACTCTTCGGAGTTTCCACGTGGAACATTTTTTCGCTGACGTAATAATAATTGGTGGCGGACACGCCGGAATCGAGGCCGCTGCGGCGGTCTATCGTATGGGTTTGCGCGCTCGCTTAATCTCAACTTCAGCCGAACAGGTCGGGACGCTCTCGTGCAATCCGGCAGTCGGTGGGACGGCTAAAGGTCAGCTCGTAAAGGAAATTGATGCCCTTGGTGGCCTGATGGGTGAAATCACCGATGAGTGCTCGCTGCAGTTCAAAATGCTGAATATGTCCAAAGGGCCAGCCGTCTGGTCACCGCGGGCGCAGGTCAGCCGGAGTAGGTATCCTGTCGTCGCACAGCGGAAGCTGCGAGAGCTTGACGGTCATATCATCTTCGAAGGCAACGTCGAAAAACTTTGGATTGAGAATTCAGCGATTTCAGGAGTCGTACTTTCAACTGGCGAAAAGCTTCGATCGCGTGCCGTGATTGTTTGCGCCGGTACGTTCCTGAACGCAGTTATGCATACGGGGCTTAGCCAAACTTCTGGCGGTCGTTTCGGCGAGCGCCCGACAATGCTTAAGACCGAACCCGCTGGGGCACTTGAACTCTCGACTCACAGGCTAAAAACTGGCACCCCTCCCAGGGTATCACTCCGTTCGCTGGAGCTTGAGGGCTTGGAAAAACAGGATGGGGATGACAAAGTGCTTGCCTTCAGTGCGCGCACGGGTATTCTCCCGACGAATTCTATTTCCTGCTACCTCACGCGTACTTCGCAAAAAACGCATGATGAGCTTGCGAAGGGGTTTGATGACTCCCCAATGTTCGCCGGACGAATCAAAGGAGCCGGGCCCCGATATTGCCCATCGATCGAGGACAAGGTAACCCGTTTCCCAGATAAGACCGAGCATCATATTTTTCTTGAGCCAGAAGAAAATGATGGCGACGTAGTTTATGTCAATGGATTTTCTTCGAGTCTCCCTGCCGATGTCCAGCTTGCCGCTCTCCGGACTATGGCTGGGATGGAAAATGTCGAGATGATCCGCTCTGGATATGCTGTCGAATATGACTATTATCCGGCATACCAGCTCAACCACACGCTCGAAAACAAGCAGACTTCCGGCCTTTATTTCGCTGGACAAGTTAACGGTACCTCGGGCTACGAAGAAGCTTCGGCGCAAGGACTCATGGCAGGAATCAACTCAGCGGCCAAAATTAAAGGCTTGCCGCCGTTGGTCTTAAAGCGGAACGAGGCTTACATTGGGGTGCTTATTGACGATTTGATCCGCAAAGTGCCCGAAGAGCCTTACCGAATATTCACATCCAGCGCGGAACATAGGCTTATTCTTCGCCAGGATAATGCTGATATCCGGCTCAACAACATCGCCAAGAATTATCGTCTGATAGAGCAAAAACAGTTTGATGCGGCTCAGGCAAAGGCCGACCTTTTGTCGAAGGCACTCGATTGGTTGCGTACCGAGAAAATAGTGATCTCGCAAAACCCAACCGTCCGCGCCTCGATCTATGAAGTAACCAAATCGAAGTCTGAACGCCTCGCCAGCTTACTGGCGCCTTTAGATTCGTCTATCGCATCGCGGTTAAAAGCAGCGCCGGAGATCCTGTTGCTGGTCGAGACTGAGATTCTCTACGAAGGCTATATCAAGCAGCACCAGTCCAAGATCGATCGCATGGAATCAAATCGGGATGCTACTATCCCTGCGAATTTTGATTTCGCCAAAGTTGGGGGTCTTAGTGCGGAGTCCCGAATTGTCCTTACCAAAATGCGACCCGCTACGCTCTCGGCTGCCTCGAATACCTCAGCAGTTACACCTGCAGATCTTGCACTTTTATTCTCTGCGCTTCGGAATATTCCACGTGGAACACTCACAACACGTCAGCCGCCTGCACCATTGACCTCATAATCTAAGGCTAATGTCTCTTTTTACAGACGTTTCTAAGCTCTCGACGGAGCAACGCAATCCTGCCTCAATGAAAATGGATGAGCTTGGCACCGCCAAAATTCTTGCTCTCATCAATAACGAAGATAAAAAAGTCGCCATTGCCGTAGAAACTGAGCTACCTTTTATTACGGAAGT
>JBBSDW010000065.1:0-17307 GCA_038240295.1 Kapaibacterium sp. (SeqCode) | reverse complement strand
TCAACGACGACTTTACCGGCCAGGCACCCGACCTGGGCGCCTTCGAATCCGATAGCGCCGCAAACACTTTTGTTACCAACACGACTGTCGCAGAAGATCAACTCATCGTCACTCCAAATCCTGCATCTGCAAGCATCGAAGTAACCTTCCGAGAACCACTCCGCCAATTGAAGCTGATCGACATCACCGGAAAGATCCTCGCAGAATTCGGGCCGTCATCCAGTTCCATCCTCCGCATAAACATCGCAAACCTCCCTCGTGGCAGCTACTTCATCGAAGCGGTGCGAGCGAATCTCAGATTGCGTACGAAGTGGATTAAAGATTGAAAGCGCGAAGTTCGATCGCTTTGAATTCCTGAGAATGGAATTGAGCGTACGCAAGTAAACTATGAATGCTCAGCCTTTCTTCAATCGTAAGTTATTGGCTGCGGGGCGGAACTCCTGTCGAGGTTTCGTGACTTACAACAGTATGAGAACAACGATCCTGATTCTTCTGCTGACCTTCGCTTTGGGAACAACCGCTCGCGCGCAGGGCGGCATTGGCAATATGCCTCGGGAAGATCTTTACATGCTTTCGGCGGTGACGCGCGATTCGCTTGATGGTGAATTGCTTGCCCGGATCGATCAATTGCGTGACTTTGCCACACAAAATAAAATCGACAGTGCGGCGGCCTTGATCGCTTTCAATGGAGTGCCGGCCAAAGATGGAAAATGGGCGCGCGCTGCTAATCTTGCGAACGCGGATGAAAAAACTCGCGTAGAATCGCTACTGGCAAAGTTGAACAAACTCTACGCAGGCTCTCCCGAGATTCATCGCGAATACTTTGCCGCCTTCAAAGACAAAGACAACCCGGCGGGCATGATGCTCCTCTATCAGATAAAGTATGGCAGCGGCAAATCAGCGCACATGGTCGCTTATCACTTTTATCCGATCGGCGACCTGCTCATGCTTGGAGATATTCAGTAACCTATCTGGCGATGCGAACTTCCCGCGTCGTCACACTGCCAGCGCAGTCAAAACGCAAAAGATAAACACCATCCGGGATCTCGTTCGCAGAAAGCGAAACGGCATTTTTCCCTGCATGCAAATTGATACTCGGTGCGCTTAGCGTCGCCTCGCGCCCGAGCACATCATAGAGTATCACCGAAGCGCGAGCCATTTTTGAAGTTGTGACTTCGAATTTCAGATCGCCGGAAGTTGGATTCGGATAAATTTGAGATACCGCAAAGCCAAGCTGATTCGCCGCAACTCCCGCCGTGAGCGAATCAAGCAAAATCACCCAGGACGAACCTTCTGATTCATAAGGACAAAATCCGATCGTCGAACTCGAATCAATAACTTCAAGCGCCTGAAGTTCAAGTGTGGTGTGCTTTTTAGAAACATCGATCACGTTGAAGACAACGACACCAAGCGAATCAAGCGTCTTCGTCTTGTTATTCGCCCGCACCAATCCAACGTCCAACAAACCAGTCCCAACACTCTGAGCCAGCACCAACCACCCAGCCGGCGGCAGCACCGACGCAACCTGAAGCGCAGTCGGATCGAAGGTGAGGGAGAAATTTACAATTTTGGTTATTGCAAGCAGGGAATCCGCATTCACTTGTCCTCCTATTTGGATCAAGAGCGGATAGCTGATTGAATGAGTTAACTCGGCATGGTGAAGTCTCTGAGGCTTCATAAACACAGTTGCAGAACATGCACCATGAGTGATCAAAAAATTTGCAGCTGCTTGCGAAAAGATTAGGTTAGGTTCGCTCTCAAAGGCAACGTGGGATTGGTTCAATACCTCTTGGGCTGCGACGAGAAAAAAGAGTGTGTCAAGGTCATTCAATGTGATCGATGCTGACCATCCCGATCCAGTGAATTGCGATACGACACCAACCGAAGCCCAAGGCTGATGTTCAGACGCGACATACAAATGAATTGGTGCCCCATTGCCAGTCCCTGTTATTGTGAACGTTCGTTGCACATACAACGAGGTATCAGTAGTTGGTCCCGAGTAGGTCGTAGCATCCGAGTTCACGCTCGTCAAATTTGACGATTCACCATCTGTTCTTACACGCCCTGCGCCCCCATTTCCGCCATCTTGGACCTTAGCAGTAACAGCGGTATTGTGAATCCGAGCGACACCACCTCGTCCTCCTACCTCTGATATGGCTGTGATCGAAATTTTAGCTTTGGTTGCCAGAGCCACTCCACCGCCTGAGCCTCCTCCGCCAGCACCGCTAAAAATTGCGTAATCCTGAACTATCTGATCTACTCCTGGTGACCCGTTCTGATTTATTTGTGACATTGAGATCCCGTCGCGAGCGTATAGGGCGATCGCTCCACCGCCGCCGCCCCCCGTTCCGGCCTGACCGTACCATGGATTTCCGCCTGCTCCTCCTGATCCACCTGTTAGCGGGACAAGCTCAGCGTTTCCATAGGCAAAACCTCCACCGGATGTTGTTGATGTCCCAGGCGTAGCAAAGCCCGCACCTCCGCCACCAAAAGATGTTTTGGTTTGATATTCGTAACAGCAACATTCATCCGCGCCTGACCCACCACCAAAACCACCTACCGTATTATCTATGACGCACTTTTCAGTAAAGCTCCCTTCTCCGCTCGTTCCGAATGCGAAACCTGTTCCGCCGCCGGTGCCTTGACCTCCTTCAGAATGAGTGGTGTTGTGGAGTTCGGCTCCCAATTTATCCCTGCCGCCGGCAACACCATTAAGACTGGATCCGCCATGAGTGTCGTCTGTTCCAACCCTGCCTGATCCGTCACCACCTACTATTGTCCCCCCTTGGCCACCGGTAAAGCCGCGGCCGCCGGGAAGAACTTCTCCTTCTGTGATTCCGTCATTATAACATCCACCGCCACCGCCACCTCCCGCTCCGCCGTCGCGAAAGTGGCCCCCGTTATCAAAGTACTTTACCTTTTGGAGATCAATTAGCCCTTTCGAGAGAAGGCATAAAGGAAGAAAACCTTGATTTCCCGAGGTGGTGGGATCACAGTCTAAAGTACTGATGCCAAGCGAGTCGAAAACATTGTCCGCTATGAGATTGGAAACTATCATGGCACCTCGGCGTGACCGAAGGCCGTAGTTGCCCCCTGAGCCAAGCAAGCCCTTCGACGTAAGATGAGGGAGAGATTGTGGTTTAACGATGTAAAAGGTGTCTACGTTGGAAACTTGTCCGTTAAACACAACATGGATAGGTATCCGGAAGGCAGGATCCAGGTCTTCCCAAAAATCACTGTTGGGGCTCTGCGTCGGAAGGACAAAAATTTGCACCGCTATCATCCGGCCTTCTGAAGAGACGACCGTGGGTCCGAATTTCAACTTCGATGAATCCCCGGGCCTCGAACATTCGACTCGGATCTTATCGCCAATGTTGTTCAACCCAAAGCCATCTCCACCGAAGTTTCCCTGTACACCAACGGGGCCCACGATCTCGGTATACGTGTTCATAAGTGGCGATCCAATGTCGGGTATCAGGTATGAAATTTTAGGTTGCGCGATACTCTGACCAACTATTCCGATGGGGAATAGGATCAGAATGCAAACTGATTGGGGAAGAATTGAACGAACAAATGTCATGACCGTTATAGGCTAACCATTATGGAAGGAAACGCTAAGATTTCACTGGACACACAGTAAAGAATAAGTCTTCTGTTAGCAAATGAGTTCACGATTCAAGCGATGGATTCGCCACGCGATTCGCGCCTACATCACCTACACGCCGATCCGCAAGGGACGTTACCCGCTGATGAATATCACTCAGAAATGGTTTGGGGAACAAGAAACTGAGATAGTTAAGACGAAAGATCGTGGATTTGCAAAGCTCGATACTTTCGATAGCGTGCAGTTTCCTCTGTTTTACAACATTTACGAATGGCGCGACACTGACACAATTCTGGCACTACTCAAAGGGGTAAGTCACGTTCTTGATATAGGCGCAAACATTGGGCAGATGTCCTTGCTTTTTGCGAGGCATGTGAAGCACGTTTTTGCATTTGAAGCAATCCCTTCCAAGGTGTTGCGCCTCCGAGAGCAGATTGAGTTGAATGATCTCGAATCGCGGGTGACCGTGTACGAATTAGCGATAGGAGACGAGGACAGAGAAGTGATCTTCGAGCTGCCCCCGCTGAGCAACGAAGGACTTGGAAGTCTCGTGATCGGCGGGATTCCGAACGCCGAAACCACCACTGTAAAGATGGTTCGTCTTGACCACTTTTTTGATCTGTCCTCGATCCCGAAGATCGACCTTGTGAAAATGGATATTGAAGGATCCGAACTCTACGCTCTTCGTGGGATGACTGCACTGATCGAGTCACACAAACCTATACTCATCGTCGAGTTGAATGCAAAGATGATGAAGTTGGCGCGCTACGACTCTAACGATGTTTTAGCCTTAATGCAACGCCTGGGATACTCATGCTACTTGATCGGATTTCGGTCGCTCGATGGCCCGAAAACCAGCGTTGAGCCCTTTGTTGAGAATTACTGTTTCCTTCATCCATCGCATCTGGACTTACCCAATGTTCAAAAACTTCTTAAGACCGTATAGCCCCGTTACATGAGAATAACATTTGTGGGCCCGCTCGTATCGCGGTTTGTAAAGAACGACCTCTCCGAACTTCGAAAGGTCCATGAGGTTCGAGCATTTGATGGCAATATTGGTCGAGGGTGGCGAGCCGTTTTTCGACTCCTGCTGCTCAACATTCGATTGAGCCTCTCGCTTTTCACTTCCGACGCGATCCTCTACTGGTTTGCGGACTACTACTCGGGTATTCCGACGTATGTAGCGAAGCTACTCGGAAAAAAAATTTTTATTATCGCTGGAGGATTCGACATCTGGTACATCCCTGAGTTGGGGATCGGTGCTAAAACAAGGCCGATGCGATGGTGGGCTGTGAAAACCGGATTCAAGCATGCGACACTTGTTTTGCCAGTGAGTAATTATGCAAATGAAATGATGAATCGGAACGTGCCGGTCCATGGTCCATCACAAGTCGCTTATAGCGCGGTGGAGAGCGACCTCTTTCATTGCAAAGGCGAAACAAAACAAAGAATAGCCTTGACAGTTACGCAGGTCGACACGATTCCTGAATACACCAGAAAGGGCATCGACATCTTTATCAAGGTTGCACCGTCATTGCCTGATATTCTGTTCCAAATCGTTGGGATTCGAGGCACGGCATTAAAGCAAGCAGAGATTGATGCAATGGGCATGACCAATGTATCGATCGTACCTTTCCCTATCACCTCCGAAGATCTCAGGAAGTACTACTGCGAAGCTTCGGTCTACTGCCAGTTATCTTTGGACGAAACTTTCGGGCTTTCGATCGCGGAAGCGATGAACTGTGGTTGCGTCCCGGTGGTGAGCGAGCCACCTGTTTTTCTTGAGGTCATTGGAGATTGCGGAGCCGTCGCTCATCGTGACAATCCAGAGGAGATCAAATCGGCAATCGAAGCGCATATCAATGCGTCGTCTGAGGAAAGAAATAAGTGCATGGCACAGGCTTCACAATTTCACTTAAGCGTCCGAGCTGCGCGCCTCCTTTCTCTAATTAAATGAAATTCTCCTCGCACCTTACTAAGGGCACATGGGCGATGGCCGGGCGGGGGTTGCCGGCGGTTTATGCGGCGGTCAATGTCGTGCTGATGACCGTCATGAGCAAGGGCGAGTTCGGGACGTTCGTGCTGTTTCAGACGATCAACACCATCCTCTTTACGTTCGCAGATAACTTTGCCTTTCAGGCAATCGTCAAGTTTGGCGTTGAGCCTGATATGAATCTTCAGGAGTTGCTTTCGACCACTTCTGCGCTTTTTCTTGGGTTTGCGCTCGCTGTGTTGTCTTTGATGTTTCTGCTCAGTGATCCGCTGAGCAGTCTCCTCAAAAATCCGGAACTCCCTTCCCTGTTGCCTGCTCTTTCAATTCTTGTGCTTGTGACTGCCCCGCGCGTCGTTGCCTACAAGGTGTTGCAGATGCGTTTTCGGATGCGGGAAATGTTCTTTGTCGACCTTGTGAACTATGGTACCAGCTCGGCGGTGCTGATCGTACTGGTTGGTCAGCATTCGATCCATCACGCCATCGATGTGATCGAGGTCACGATCGTTGCGAACGCACTGAGTGCGCTGCTCGGTATGATACTCGTACGAAACGAGATGAGGTTAGTGCCACGTTTTTCGAAAACGACGTATCGTCGCATCCTCGATTTTGTCCGCTATCAGAGTGGCATTGGCGTAGTATCCGTACTGCAGCAGCAATCGGATTCATTGCTGGTTTCGAGTTTTGTCGGACCCGTAGGCCTCGCGAGTTACGCTGGTGCCAAGCTTTTTTATCGAGGTTTCGAGATCGTCCGCGACACGACAGCGCTCTTCGTTTTCCCCGCTTCGAGCAAATATCACTCGCGTGGCGAACTTGCCACGCTCAAGCGGCTGCTTGAAAAAGCTGTTGGATTTCTTTATTTGTTGCTTGTTCCGATCGGCATCGTGCTTTGTTTTGCCGCGCCGTTTCTTTATCACCTGATTTACGGACATAAGTACGACGCGAGCATTCCTGTCTTTCAAGTCCTCACTGCCGCTTCGCTCGTACTGCCGCTGCAGATCGTTCTTGCCACGGCCATAGGCGGCATCGGTCAGGTTCGCGAAGCATTCAGGATCACGCTCGCGGCGTTTCTTCTTAACATCACGATCGCGCTTATCCTGCTTCCACAGATCGGCATCATTGGTTCGGCGATCGCATTTGTCAGCGGCACTGCCTGCCAGGCGATCCTCACCTACCGTCAGATCGAGCGGACCGTTGGCTTTGAACTTAGCGGAGTTCTCAGAGGCAGTATGCGAGATACTCGTAATTTTGCGCGAGAGATCCTGAACAAGTTCAACCGCACTAAGTAGATTCACTTTGCTCCTCGGACTTACGCTAAGCATTTGCGCGGCGCTTGCACAAATTGCGGGCGGCTGGCTCGTGCTCTCAAAAAAAGGGTGGCCGAGAAACTGGGAGCGATCACTGCTCGCGCTCGGCGCCGGATTTTTACTCGCACTAGTCTTCGTCGAGTTAATCCCCGAAAGCATTCATTTGACGAACGACTCGAAATATTCGGTCATCGTCATGCTCGCAGGATTTTCGGCGCTCCATTTTTTCGAGCATACCATCGTCGAGCACATGCACTTCGGCGAGGAAACGCATCACGATCATGGTCTTGGGCATTCGAGTGTGTTCGGCGCCGTTGGTGGCCTCACGCTTCATGCTTTTTTTGACGGCATGGCAATCGCCGCTGCGGCAAGTGCTCGGGCCGAACTTGGCGTGCTTGTCTTTATCGCCATTTTGCTTCACAAGGTGCCGGAGGGCCTGACGGTTGCAAGTGTAATGCTTTCGGGGGATCGATCGCGCAGCGAGATCAAGCAGGCGAGCTTTCTTCTCGCACTTTCGACGTTTGTCGGCGCACTTACCGTTGTGCTTTTCGTTACGCTCGATGAACCGTTGATCGGCTTTCTCTTTGCATTCAGCGCCGGCTGCTCGCTTTATGTCGGAGCCTGCGATCTGATTCCCGAGATCAATAAAACCAAGGGACGGAAGGCGCCGCTTCTCGTGTTCCTCGGGATGCTGTTATTTTATGTCGGCGAATTGATCATGCGTTCTGCATTTGGATCGTGACTTACGTGATATGATGAAAGTTAGGAATACGCTCGGTCTGTTTTTTTTGATTTCAGTCTTGCTGCCCGGTTCGGTTTTGCTGTCTGGCTG
Organism: Kapaibacterium sp. (SeqCode); assembly: GCA_038240295.1. Classification (GTDB taxonomy): domain Bacteria; phylum Bacteroidota; class Ignavibacteria; order Palsa-1295; family Palsa-1295; genus JABDDM01. The sequence goes on along the minus strand of JBBSDW010000065.1, from coordinate 9,574 downwards.
TCGTGAGCGTCAGCAAACCGTTACGACCACATCGAACGATTCGATGCACCCGGCGGATGCAAAGCCTGCACACATGCCGTCGCAGGTCGATACGATGCTCAAGCACACGACGGCCGATACCACCGCAATCGCGCACCCGGTGAATGATCTACCGCCCATCGCATCTCCGATCCCGCCGGAGAAACTCGCAACGTTTCTGCCTCCGATGGATGGCTATACCGCCTCGGAATTGCAACAGGAGTCGAAGGTGCGAAAGAACTTCAGCTCGTCAAAGGTCGAACGGACGTTTACTAAAGGTCCCGTGAAGATCGTGCTCGAGATCGACGATTTCGCGTATGTGCCCTTTCTCTACTCGCCATTCGAAAAATACAAAGACACCTATCTTGACGATGACAATGTCGAGCGCACGGAAACAACAACCATCAAGGGATATCACGCCGTCCAAACGTGGGAAAAACAAAGCAAGGGTGCTCTGATTACGCTTTTCCCTGGCAAGCGTTATGTGGTGCGCCTGACTTCGGACGGTCTGAATTCGATCGACGAAGCACGGTCAATTCTTCAAGGCATGAATCTGAGCGGACTCGAGACGCTGCAATAAGCGAGGAATTCAGTCGAATGATAAAGGGTTCCATTGATTGAACCTAACCAAGCGAATCCATGAGTACCGAAGAATATAAAAGAGAACTTGAGTCGATTCGCAAATTCAACAAGGAAGTAGCATCCTCCCCGGAAAAAGCTCGAGCAGTTCTGATGAAGATCGGCGTTCTCGATGCCGAAGGAGATTTTACAGAAGGGTATAAAGACCAGTCTCATGGAGGACAATCGCCCAAATCTGATTCTGGGCTATCACGAGACCGCAAGATCGCTTAGAGATCGAGTCCTTCGCCAAGCTAACCCAGTTTTCAGAGCCGCGTAAAATGTGAAGCCTTGAGCGCACCATCCGCAAGAACTGGTTGTATATTCGCCCTGAGCAATTGATGAATCCTACCACTTTCGAACTGTACTGACTATGAAACAATCGAGATCTTTCCTTGGCTTTTGCGCCGTTGCGGCATTCTCGTTGATCGTCGCTTCTGGCTGCGCGAAGAAGACAGCTACTACTGAGAACGTCGCAACCACAACAGGGGCAGTCACAACTACAAGCGATAACTCGCCGAATGGAACGCCTGCCAATGTTAACAAAGGCAATTCGAACGCGCCGGGTGCCGCTTCGGGCCCAGTGATCAAATCGACGACGCTTGCCGGTTTCCTTCCTGGCTCGATCGCCGGATTCACCAAACAGAACCCAGAGAATACCGATATGAGCATGGCCGGCATGAACTACTCGCTTGCCAAATCGGACTACGTAAGCGGGGACAATAAGATCAGCGTTACGATCCTCGATTACAACCACAACATGGGTCTGAGTGCAGCTTATTCGATGTTCCTCAACGGATTCCACGTCGAGAACAACGATGAGCTAACCGAGTCGCAGAAGATCGGGGATTATCCGGGTTGGATCAGCCTTAAGAAAAAGGATAATAGTGGCACCGTTGGCGTCGTTGTGAATGATCGCATTTACGTGATCATCGAAGCTACACACGCCACGAGCATTGACGACCTGAAGGCGATTGCTCAGAAAGTCGATCTCGCAGGAATTGCGAAGGCATCCTAAGCGATTCCAGCAACGATGAGGAGCAGCATCGCGACGGTACTGTTCCTCATTGTGACGATCATACTCTCGATCATTTCGATACCGGCCGCTCTGCTCGATCGCAGCGGCCGTTCGTATTTATGGCTTGCAAGAGTCTGGTCTAAAAGTTTTTTGTTTCTGTACGGGATCAAGGTTACTGTTTCGGGCGCCGATCGTATTCGCCGAGGCATCCCCACCGTCTATGTTGCAAATCACTCGAGCTATGCAGATATCCCAGTGATCCTGGCAACGGTTCCGGATGATATCAGACTCATGCTCCGCGACTCGCTAACACGAATCCCTATTTGGGGCTGGGCGCTGCTGGTCTCTCCTTTCCTGATCCTTAGCAGAGAAAGCGCCGCGAAGGCGAAGGCTGCGCTCGATAAAGCTACCAGGACGATCCACAACGGTGCAGCCGTCCTGCTCTTCCCCGAGGGGACAAGAACGCACGATGGGAACATCCAGCCATTCAAAAGAGGCGCTTTTAAGATCGCTCTTGACAGCGAGGCGGTCATCGTGCCGATCGTTTTAAAAGGTACGTTCGAGGTTCTGCCTCGATCCAGTCGGCTTCCAAAAAGCGGGACATCGGTCGAGGTGTCAATCGGAACTGCGATACAATTGCCGGAAGGGCGCGGTCGAAATATCGAGATCGAGTTAATGAAGCAGACCGAAGAAGCAATGCGCGCGATGGTATGACAGAAGTGTGCTCGACAACTTAAATTCGGATCATCAGTGCGGCCGTTAACCGCGTTTCATAAGTTCGGAGGTCTGGCGCTGCCCAGCATGCTTTGGCAGCCGTTGGGAGAGGTCGCTCCGGCAGTACCTGCCAAGAAGGGGGAAGCAGGCGTGGCTATGCGACATCGGGCGATCATCGCCTGGCGCGAAGGATTGTACATCGCTTCGATCCGGCCGGTCAGTGCGGACCAAGCTATGGCCTAATCCGATTCTCTCCTCAAGCGCCGCATTCGCGACGCAGGGATACTTCCTGATCTTCGGTCAGACCATTATAAGCATCATTTTGAAAGCGCTTATCGACTTTAGTGCGTGGCGACTACTTGCTGGTATGAGTATGATTTCCCCTGCGCTCACTTGATGAGTTTCACCTGCTATTGTGATTTCGGTGCTGCCCTCCAGCACATACACCAACGCATCGTAAGGTGACGTATGCTCACTCAGTCCCTCTCCTTCGGAGAATGCAAAGAGTGTTACCTTTCCCGCAGGTTTTTTCAGGATTTCCCTGCTTACGATCGTGCCCTCCTGATAGTCTATTAACGTATCGAGATTCGTCGCCATGGAAGCGACCAACCCCTTTCTCCCCGATTTCATATCTGATGCCATCGTCGGTTTCCTCTTGTAATCGTAGTTAACTTGCAGTGCCGGGACATCAACAGCTCCGAAGTGCAATATGTTGTTACGCTCATTTTTGATAACGCCCGGTTTGGGTGAGGCAGTGAACCCGAGCACTACATCGTATCCGTAACCAGCCGCTTTTTTAGTTGAGAGATGTGCCATGTTACGTTGATGTCCTTCGGGCAGCATTCCACACAATTGAAGATCGTATGACAGCGCCAGATGCCGTATGCTGAATCCACCGCAGCGAGATGTACTTCAGGGGCGACGTCGCGCGTATCAAATACGAATCGGTACGCTTGCACAAACGCTGCTGGACCGAGGTAGTTCTCATTCGACCATAATGACGGGCATGAAGCGGTACAACATCCGCAGAGTATGCACTTCGACGATTCCATTATGAGTTCTGCGTCGCACGGTGATTGAAGGCGTTCAAGTGCAGGCGGGGCTTCATCCGTGATAACATACGGCTTAAGCATTTCATACTTTTCAAAGAACGCAGACATATCCACTACCAGATCCTTGATGATCGGAAGGTAGGGCAGTGGTTCAATGATGATCGGCTTTTCCGTATCGACATGTTGTAAAAGTACCTGACAGGCAAGCCTGTTCATGCCATTGATTTGCATAGCGTCGGAACCACACACCCCATGGCCACAAACGCGCCAGAAGGTCAGGGTGCCATCTAACTTCCCTTTAATATCAAGCAACGCATCGAGGATCCGATAGGTAGGATCCAGCGCCTCTAGAACATACTCCTTAAAGTGAGGTCTTGTGTCGATGTCCGGGTCGTAGCGCAGGATCTTAAACGTCGCATTCATTTTATTAGCGACAATACATTTTGTTTAGGCTGACACGTACTTTGTCGTGGCCGAATATTCATGTTCGTACGCTCTACTCTCGTTGACAGAAGGAGCACGTACGTCTGCAAGTACTCGCAATATCAATCGATGTAATTCGGTTGTAGATGTTTTCGCACGTAATTTGGATTAGACGTTTGGCAGCAAACCGGAAGATGCGTCACCTTCGTTTGTCTCCGTCTCTCCTTTTTCGCTCATTTTTTTTTGATTCGATACACTCGAGGTGCTTAATCCATTTTGCAGTCTTGCATCCTAACCGGTCGTCCACGCGCAGCCTCAACGCAGGTCTGTATTCCAAATCGAGCGTCGCGCCATTCATTTTGCGGGCGAAGAGACACCCGGGCTTCCGATTGTCGTCGACACTCCGCGAATCATCGCTGGCAGCGGGGATGGGTCGGAAAGCGACAGGTCAAGAAGCGATGGTTGGAATCCAGCCCGAACGAGGCAGCGACTCGCGGCAGCTACTAACTGGCGTGATTGCGCACGAATAGCCAGTGGAACATCTGGAGAATTTTTTATCTGCGCGAGCAGGCTTCGTGCTTCGTTGCCTGCGAGGGTTTCACAGGATACATAGAATCCCTCCAATCCTTCTTCAATCGGATTGTGATGAGCGAGAATATGTTTCACTGCATTGATGACGCCGAGGGAAGGTTCCAGTACGAGCACCGCGGCAAGCGCTCCATGGTGCGAACGAAGTGTTGTCGCTATTGCCTTTTCGTCTGCACTCCCGAATTTCACCGCCCACGGAAACAACAGCCTTTCTTCGATCCCAATGTGCTTCAGAAGACCTCGACGAAACTCATCATACTTTTCACGATTGAGTTCGCTCGTTTCCTGGACAACGCTCAAAAGGAGCTGATCGAGACGCTCATGATCAGCTTGAAGAAATGACGCAATGGAACTTGCTTCCTCTGTTTTCATAACCTTCGCCGAACATGCATCATGATGCTCGCCATCCATCGAGCGGTTCGGCAAGAAACGATAACAGTAGCGGGGTCAAATCGTGTCCTACTATCCGGAGTTGGTGTCTCGCTCGAACTTCCACGTCGAGCCGGACTTTCGTTTTGGTAACGTTAACCATGTGGATCAGTAAATTCGTGAGCAGCTGGATGATAGATTAAGTTGTTACGAGAAGAGTAGCGTGACGCTGGGGTGGTTCATCATCTTCAGTATCGAAAAGTTGCCCAAAAATCTCTTTGTTATTTCCACACCACAACACGAAAAACCCAGCGCTGAGGCTGGGTTTTTACAAATTTGAATCAATCAGAAGCTCATTCGACTCCCAAGATCTCTGTGAGCTTGGTCATTTCAAGCAGACTCTTAAGCTGCATCGGTGGATTGATGAGGCTCAGGTTGGCACCGGCATCTTTGGCGACCTGTCTCGCTGCGAGCAGCATTCCGAGGCCGCTGCTATTGACGAATCCGACACCTGCCGCGTCGACGTTGATCATTGTAAGTCCTGTGGCAGGAGTGCCGATGGCTTCGCGCAACGACTGCGAAAAATGCATCGCGTCTTCACCACCAATGAGATCGCCATTTAGCACCACATTGAGCGCAGAAGATCTTTTCTCGAACGATGCTTTCATCATACGGAGATATACAGCAATTTGTACTTTAAGCGGTTGCCGCGACCTTCTTGGGCTTCGATGCGCGGTTGTTCGTATTCGAAGATTCGGTGAGCCGCGCGTCGGTTGTCGCAGGTTTGCCGCGCTCGAGCCAATCATAGGCAATGGCCGACGCAACGAAGATCGACGAATAAGTACCCGTGATCACACCAATAAGCATCGTGAATGCGAAGCCGCGGAGCACTTCACCGCCCCAGATAAACAGAACGATAAGCGTCAGGAACACCGTGCCTGACGTAATGATCGTACGCGGCAGCGTTTCGTTGATCGCGCGATTCATGATCTCTTTGAGGCCTCGACCCTTGTATTTCTTCTGATCCTCGCGGATACGGTCAAAGATGATAACCGTATCGTTAACCGAGAATCCGACGATGGTCAGGAACGCCGCAAGCATCGTCGAGTTCATCTCAAGATTGAGCCATGGCACGAGATTGTTGCAGATCACCGCGAAGGCAAATGCAACAAGCACATCGTGAATGATCGCGATCACAGCACCAAGACCATACACGAACCGGAACCGGAATGCGAGATAGATTAGGATCACGATACAGGTAAAGAGCACTGCGAGCAACGCCTTTTGCTGCAACTCGGCGCCGATCTTAGGACCGATATGCTGCTCTTGTAACAAGAGCGCATGATCGCCTGGAAAGCCTTTCTCAACAGCCGCGAGTACACTCTTGGTTGTCTCCGATGACTTCGAACCCTGCGCGCCATCGCGGACGCGAATGAGAATGCCCGTCTCATCTCTACCGTAGTACTTGACTTCGGCGCCCTTGAAGCCACCATTGTCAAGTGCGGTACGCATTTGATCGATCTGGATGTTCTTATGGAATTGCAGCTGTACCTCGGTGCCGCCCGCAAAGTCGATCCCGAACTCTACCCCGCGAAAGAGCGCCCAGACGATTCCGGCGAGCGTGACGAAGGTCGAGACAAAATAATAGGTCCGGCGTTTGCCGATAAAGTCGATGTTCGTCTTACGAAAAAAATGCATGGTCTCTTGCTATAAATCTTGTGTCGGTTCCTCTATTGTTAAGCCACAAAAAGATCGTGACTTATCCGAAGTTCAGTAGTGCTGGATTGCGCTCCATCAATAGATCGAAGATGACGCGAGTGATGATGATCGCCGTAAAGAGCGAAGCAGCAATACCGATCATAAGCGTAACGGCAAAGCCCTGAACGGTGCCGGTGCCAAACGAATACAGAATAACTCCGGAGAAAAATGCGGTCAAGTGACCATCGAAGATAGGTGCGAAGGCTCTGCGGTACCCATCGTCGAGGGCAAGTTTGAGCGACTTGCCTGAGGCAAGTTCCTCTCGTATTCGCTCATAGATCAGCACGTTCGCATCGACCGCGATACCCACCGTGAGCACGAGCCCCGCCATACCTGGAAGTGTAAGCGTCGCACCAAAGGTCGCAAGCACTGCGAGCGTTATCAGTAAGTTGATGAGCACCGCGATATCAGCCACGATACCGCCAGTCACGTAGTACATCGCCATGAATAGGATAACGGCGATGAAGCTCCAGATGATCGACCACGTGCCTTTCGCGATCGAATCGGCACCGAGCGACGGTCCGACGACCTGCTCCTGAATGATCTTGACCGGTGCAGGCAGCGCGCCAGCCTTGAGAATGATCGCGAGCAAATTCGCTTCCGCCATATCGCCAGAACCGGTGATCTGCGAATTACCATTCGGGATCTGTTGATTGACAACCGGGGCTGAGTAAACAACGCTATCGAGCACGATCGCGATCTTCTTATGGATGTTCGCGCCGGTAATGCGCTTCCAATCTTTGGCACCATCGTCATCCATCTGCATGCTTACTTCCGGACGGCCAGAGGACTGCTCGATATCTGCACGAGCATTCGTGATGACTTTGCCTGTCATTTCGGCTTTATCATTCAGAAAATAAACTTCGTAAAAATTATTTCCATCTTTGCCGAGGATCGGCTTGCTGAACATGAAGCTCATCTCGTCGGCATAGATCGGCTTGAGATCCTTCCGTGCGAGCAGCGTCTTGATTAGTCTGCGATCGGCTTCGGAGATAAAGAACTGATCTTTCTGCTGACCCTTTGCGAGAATATAAGAGAACGGATGCTCTTTCTTAAACTTTGATTCGCGCTGCTGTGGCGTGAGACCTGCGTATGCAAGGCTATCGGCGTGCTTTGCAGAATCGATAGACGAAAGCTTACCTGTTGCGGCACCGCCGTTTGCGGCAACGGCCGCACTATCTTTCTTGCTCGAATCGGTGCTCGCCAGATTCTTGCCTGTCTTCTTTTTGGTCGGGTCTACTTTTGTCGCGACCGTCTTCGAAGTATCAACCGCTGCTTTCGTGGTGGTGTCGGTGAGGGCAGCCATGCCGAGCGAATCTTTCGCAAGTTGACGATCGATCCTGTCGATGACGCGCTGAACGATCTCGGAATTTTTTACAAGACGGAATTCCAGCTGCGCGGTGCCTTCCAAAAGCTGGTGGACCTGCACTGGATCGCCGACGCCTGGAAGTTCGATTATAATTCGGCGATTACCCTCCTTCGAAATCGTCGGCTCGTTAAGTCCGAACTGATCGATACGATTGCGGATGATCTCCTGCGCACGGTCGACTGCTTCGTCAGCACCCTTTCGGAGCTGCGCGGTAACCTGCGCATCGTCGGAGACGCCGTTGAAATAATAGTAGTTCGCGAGCGCCTTGCCTTTTGGCGTAGCGATTGCTTTGAAGTTCTTTACAAAGAGATCGACGACCGGTGTCTCCGATTCAGCTTCGTCCTTTGTGGTCTGCGCAATGACCTGGTTAAAAATGTCATCTTTTTGGAGCGCCTGTTCCGAGAGGAATTCGAGTACGTCGACTTCCATCGTCACGTAAATGCCGCCTCGAAGATCAAGTCCGAGCTTGATCGCTTTTGCGCTGGCATTTTTCATCGCCTCGCCATTATCGGCCAGATACTTTACTTTGGCGATCGAGTCCTTCGGCGTATTGCCGAACCTCGCAAGATCGTCCTTGTAGTTCTGAGTTTGATAGGTTGGGTAAAGGCCGTAGATCGCTCCGGCAATGAATAAGAGTATGACAATGATCTTACCGCGGTTCTTCTTCACAGGTACGCTTAATCTAAGAAAGACTTCTCAAGAAATGCACAACCACTCCGCAGTGATAATCGGCCAAAAGACGCCAGATTCGCGGCTTACAGGGTTGGGTTGAAAGAGTGCCTCACGGTAAAGCTTTTATCGCAGATTCTGTTCCCCGTTGAAGCAATTAAGGAAATTTGGAAGCTCGGACTACATTCCTTTTTCAACTCAATTTCTCAGGCCTAAGTCACGAAGGAGGCCGTTCGTGGCACACGGTCGGGATTTGTCGCAAACCAAATCGTGCCTCTGAACTTAGCCTCCTACCCTACCGTTTTGAAGACTGTGACAATGTTCCATCGATCTCACTTCCTTTTTTAACACGCTACGTCATGCGCGTTTCCTTTCGATTTTACTCTGTTGCAAAAGATCTTGTAGGTGTGAGCGAGCTTCCCATCGAACTCCCAACGGGCACTTCACTCGGTGCCGCACTCGACACACTCATCACTTACATACCTGCACTCGCCCCTCTTCGGACATCCTCGCTGTTCGCGGTCGGTCTTGACTACGCAGCTGGTAGTACAGTCATCAAAGAAGGCGATGAGATCAGTTTTATTCCGCCGGTTCAGGGTGGATGAAAATGCCTTGAGCATTCGTATTACAACGAAGGCGATCATTCGGCCAGCCCTCGCAATGGTTGTAACAGATGGTGCAGTCCTCGAATTTTACGGTACCGTTCGGGGCCAGGAGGATGGCGAATCGATCACCGGAATCGAATATGAAGCATTCGCCCAAATGGCGGAGCACCAGCTTGAGTTGCTACGTTCGAAAATGCTCGCGGAGGAAGGGATCGGCGGGCTTGAATGCATTCACCGGATCGGCTTCGTACCGATTGGTGAGGCATCTCTGTTCGTGCGTGTAACAGCGCCACACCGTCACGAAGCATTTCGAGCGATGACAAGGTTCATCGACGATCTGAAACAGGTAGTGCCGATCTGGAAACATCCGATA